>NZ_JBFAPI010000007.1:0-373826 GCF_040676615.1 Asanoa sp. NPDC049573 | reverse complement strand
GCGCCTTCGTAGTCGGTGGCGCGGGCGAAGCTGCTGCCGGTCGAGGTCCAGCGGTTGATGGTCATCGTGCCGTCACCGTCATCGTGGACCAGGGCAGGTTCGGCCTTGCCGTCGCCGGTGAAATCGGCCACGACGAGGCGACCGGCGACGGGGTTGAGGTTGTAGGGCCCGGAGGTGTACCAGCGGCCCCTGCTGGACAGGCCCGCGTCGAAGACGTAGAACCCGAACGTGCCATCGCTGAGTTGGTAGGCCATCACAATGTCCGTGGTGCCGTCACCATCCACGTCACCGGAAGCAACCCGGTCACCCACATTCGACAGCGAGAACGCACCTTCGCCCTTGTAGTCGGTGGTGTGGCTGAAGGTGTTGCCGCTGGAGTTCCAGCGGTGGATGGTCATCGTCGCGTCACCGTCGTCATGCGCCAACGCCGGCGCCATACGCCCCGCTCCACCGTTGCACAGCGCGCGGAGGGCGGCGAGCGAGCCGTTGAACACGTCGCGGTCGACGCCGCCGGACACACCGGGCACGCTGCCACTCGAGGTCCACTGCCACAGGGTGAAGCGTGACCACCCTGACGGGAGGGTTCCGGGGGTGTCGGCGTAGCGGGAGTGGAAGAGAGGGTAGCTACCGAAGGCGGTGGTGTTCCCGGTGCAGGGATTCCACCAGTTCGGGTTGGTGTAGATCATCGCCTTCTGGCCGGTCCGGAACTTGACCTGGTCCACGAACTGGCTGATCCAGGAGACCATCGCGCTAGTGGAGAGCCCGAAGCAGGTGGGCTGGCCCGAGGACCACTCGATGTCCAGCATCGGCGGGAGAGTGGTGCCGTCAGAACTGTACAAGCTGGCGTCGACGAGGCGGTCTGCCTGGCCGCGGGGGTCGCCCTGGTCGGGCCGACCGAAGTGGTACGCACCGAAGTAGATGCCGTTGGCGCGAGCGCCGCTGCGATTGGCGAGGTACGTCGGGTCGGTGTAGCCGGTGCCCTCGGTGACCTTGGCATAGGCGAAGTCCACCCCGGAATCGGCGACCGACCCCCAGTTGATGGTGCCCTGATAGTGCGACACGTCGATGCCGGTGACGGAGTAGCCGGTGGGGGCGCCCTGTGCGGCCGCGGGGTGCAGGCCTAGTGCGGCCAGCGGCAGGGCCAGTAGTGGAAGAAACCTGGCGGATAAGGATCGAAGACGCATGAGTTGTCACATCCTTGCGGACGGGCCCGCTGGGCCGGAGGGGTGCGGTGGAGGGGAGCGGCCGTGCGGGTGGCGATGGACGCCACCAGCACGGCGGTGTCACCAGTTGCCGAGGACGAGGCGGCCGGCGACGGGGTTGAGGTTGTAGGGGCCGGAGGTGTACCAGCGGCCGAGGCTGGACAGGCCGGCGTTCCACACGTAGTAGCCGAAGGTGCCATCGCTGATCTGGTAGGCCATCACGATGTCGGCCTTGCCATCGCCGGTAACGTCACCAGCCGCGACACGGTCGCCTACATTGGACAGTGAGTAGGCGCCGGCGCCTTCGTAGTCGGTGGCGCGGGCGAAGCTGCTGCCCGTCGAGGTCCAGCGGTTGATGGTCATCGTGCCGTCACCGTCGTCGTGGACCAGGGCGGGTTCGGCCTTGCCGTCGCCGGTGAAATCGGCCACGACGAGGCGACCCGCGACGGGGTTGAGGTTGTAGGGGCCGGAGGTGTACCAGCGGCCGAGGCTGGACAGGCCGGCGTTCCACACGTAGTAGCCGAAGGTTCCATCGCTGATCTGGTAGGCCATCACGATGTCGGCCTTGCCATCGCCGGTAACGTCACCAGCCGCGACACGGTCGCCTACATTGGACAAGGCGAAGGCGCCGGCGCCTTCGTAGTCGGTGGCGCGGGCGAAGCTGCTGCCCGTCGAGGTCCAGCGGTTGATGGTCATCGTGCCGTCACCGTCGTCGTGGACCAGGGCAGGTTCGGCCTTGCCGTCGCCGGTGAAATCGGCCACGACGAGGCGACCCGCGACGGGGTTGAGGTTGTAGGGCCCGGAGGTGTACCAGCGGCCGAGGCTGGACAGGCCCGCATCGAAGACGTAGAACCCGAACGTGCCATCGCTGAGTTGGTAGGCCATCACAATGTCCGTGGTGCCGTCACCATCCACGTCACCGGAAGCAACCCGGTCACCCACATTCGACAGCGAGAACGCACCCTCGCCTACGTAGTCAGCAGTACGCGAGAACGACGTGCCGGTGGACCGCCAGCGGTGGATGGTCATCGTCGCGTCACCGTCGTCATGCGCCAACGCCGGCGCCATACGCCCGGCGGACCCGTCGGTCAGTCCCGTGCGTCGGATCGGCTTGTACGTCCGCAGGTCGGCCGCCGGGTTGAAGCCCTTGGCGTCCACGTTGTTCACCGCGTACGGGTTGCGGACCGTTTCGCCGTCATTGTTGAACGAGTAGACGTAGGCGCCCTGGCTGTGGTCGTTCTTGTCTTTCCAGTAGGCGAATAGCTCCATGTGGCCGCTGCGGACCATGGCGTCGCCCGGCTGGAAGTCGTCGATGCTGCCGAGCGTGATCCAGCGGGAGTTGCTTCCTTGGAAGTCACCGGTGACGTAGCTACGGTTCAGGTGCCATGCCATCGACACCAGGCCGGAGCAGTCCCGCCGGTAGGTGTGTGCACCGTCGGGGTCGCTGGACGCGGCGTCCGAGTTATAAGTGAGTCCGCGGTCTACCCAGTTCTGAGCGCGCGACAGGATTTCGCTGCGACCGATGGGTCCGTCGATCGAGGAGGCTTGCGCGGGTACGGGAGATAGCCCGACCAGGCTTCCCGCGACGATTGCCAGGGTGCCGACGATGGCGGCTGGGCCGCGACCGAGGGCGTGCCAGAAGGTTCGTTGCACGAATGGTTCCTTTCGCAATGATGTGATCCCGGGAGGACGGGCAGCGCTGCTGCCGACGGCACGAGCAGGCCCGCAACGCGGGCTCCACGAAGGTGCCGGCCTCGGGCGGCAGCCCTTATCTGGAGCCCGCGCTGGTTAGGGAGAAATCATCGCGGTCGGATCCGGTAGCGGATCTGAACGGAACCTTGACGAGGATCCGTTCTGCCGTCAGCTCAGGCCAGCACAGACCGCCTTCATCCCAGCGGTCGCGGAGCTGTCACCGCAGTCGGTGGCTGCCGGGGTGCGTGCCACCACCTGCCACCGCCGGTTGTTGTCCAGCCGCAGGAAGACCTGGTTACCCCCGGAGAGCTCGGTCGACCCCGCTCCAGTCGCCACGAGCCGGGCGAAGCCGTTACGGCAGGCGAACACCTCGACCCCGGTCACCGTCTGCCCACCCGTTGCGGCAGCGGTCGCCTCCTGAAGAACTTGCGGCCGGCATGCCGGATCGGAGTCGATCGTGGGCGCGGCGGCCGCACGGGTGGGTGGGATGCTCGCCGCAGCAGGCCCGGGGACGCCGGCGTCGGTGCGACCTTCCGCCGAGGTGCCCGCGGTCGGCGCGGGCGGCTCAGCCTCGGTCGGCGTAGTGGTGGGCGCACCGGACGAACCCGGCGGGGGCGCCGCTCGGTCGATCCTGTCGCCGTGCCCACATCCACCGACCGTGAGGATTGCGGCCGCGGCCAGGACTGGAAGAAGCCGGATTCGGAGCGTCATGATGGCCTTTCACTATCGAGGTGACAGATACCGGAGCGATGCCCAGCGGGGCACCGACGGTAGAGGGGCGATCTGCATCAGGTCTGAACGGAACCTGGAGCTGCGGCCCTAGAGCCACGACGAACTCACCTGGCCGGCGTCTCGGCGAGCGGTGGCCCTGATGACGCGACGTCCATGCCGAGTCCCAGGGCCGGCGCCCGGGCCAGCGCCGCGCGCAGCGACTCCGGCGGATCCTCCTCGACCGCGCGTTCGCGGGCGAAGAGGCGGACGAGGTCATGCATCTGGTAGCGGAGTTCCCTCTGGACCGGGTCGTGCACAGCGGTCAGCAGACGCGCGTCGGCGAGCTGTTCGAGCAAATCGTCGGCGTCGTCCATGGAACGCTGGACGAGGGCCGCCAAAAGCCATTCGGTGATGGCGGGCGGACCCGCGAACCCGAGCAGCCGAAACGCCCGTTGGGCCGCCGAATCCAGCGATCGGTAACTGGCCGCGATGCTGGCCCGCACGCTGAGCCCGTCCGCGGCCAGCTCGTGCAAACGCCTGCGATCGTCGCGCATCCGCTCGACGAGCCGGGCCATGCGGCGGTGCGGTCGAGCCGAGACGCGGGCGCCGACGATGCGCAGGGCCAGCGGCAACCCGGCGCACATCTCTACGAGCGCATCGGTCGCCTCGGGCTCAGCCAGTACGCGCTGGGGCCCGATGATGCGGGCCAACAGCGCAGTGGAGGTTGCCCTGTCGAGCAATGGCACCTCGACATGCTCGGCTCCCGGGAGAGTGGTGAGCAGCGTCCGGCTGGTGACGATCAGGGCGCTGCCCTGACCTCCCGGTATCAGCGGACGGACCTGATCAGCACTGACCACCGAATCAAGCACGATGAGAACCCGCCGGTCGCTGAGCAGGGATCGGTATCGACTCAGCTTCTGGTCCACTGTGGAGGAGGTTGGTAGCTCCGTCACGCCAAGGGCTCTCAGCACCTGGTCCAGGGCGTCGGCCGGGCCGCTGCGGCGACCCCTCAAACCGACGAAGATCTGGGCGTGCGGGTAGCCGGATCGCACAAGGTAGGCCAGCCGGATGCTCAGCGCGGTTTTTCCCACCCCGCCCGGGCCGGTCAGGGTCACCACCGGCGCGGCGGTGCCGCCGTAACGGCGACCGCCCTGGAGAACGCCCAGTGCGCAGGATATTTCCGGCTCGCATCCGATGTGGTCCGGCAGTTCGGCCGGCAGCTGGCAGCCTGGCGGGTGGTCCCGGTCTCCTGCCACGGCAGCCGGCGTCGGGTGGACGGGTGGCGGTGCTGCGGTCGACCTCGGCCCAGCGGACGGCACCGCGGCCAGCGGTGCACGCAGGGTTCCGCGCAGGATGTCACGGTGTAGTTCCTGCAGGTCAGTCCCGGGATCCACGCCTAGTTCGTCGGACAGCAGCTGGCGGGTGCGGGCGTACAACTCGAGCGCCTCGGCCCGGCGTCCGCCGAAGTACAGGGCTCGCATCAGGCGCAGCACCAAGGGCTCCACGTGCGGGTGGTGGTCGATGGCTACCGCGAGGCGCTCGGCGACCGGATCGGGCCGGCCTTGACAGAGTTCACTGTCGGCCCAGCTGAGGAGCACTCCCACGAGCTGCTGCCGCACGCTCTCGCGGACCCGGGCCGCCCACCCGCCGGGCACACCGTCCAGCGGTTCACCGCGCCAGAGATCGATCGCTTCGCGCAGCAGGGCGCAGCGGCGTGGGTCATTGACCGGCAGCGCCAGAGCCCGCTCGGCAAGGCGGCGCACCCTGTGCAGGTCGACGCTGTCCGGGTCAGCGTCCAGGCGGTAACCGGTCTGGCCTCGGGTCACGGTGATGGGGGAAGTCCCACCGGGCTGAGCGTCGGCAAGGATCCGACGGATCCGGGTGAGATATGTGTACAGCGATCCCCGGACGTCGGCTGGCCGGGCATCGTCCCAGACCCGGTCGAGTAGCGCCTCGATCGGTATGTTGCGGCCCGCGTCGACAGCGAGCACCGCGAAGACCACTCGCTGTTTCGGCGGTCCCAACTCCACTGGGCGGCCGCCCACCAACACCTGCAAGTCACCGAGTACGCGTAGATCCACGGCATCGCCCCGCCGCTAGTACCGCTATACGGCCTGTGACCAGGTCCTTCGACGTTCGCCGACGGCTACGCCGACCGGGTGAGCAGGTCGACGGTGTTGCTCGTGTAGAGCAGAGCGCCACCCGACTGCGCGTCCCACCACTTCAGCCGAACGCGGTAGGCCGTATTCGGCTGCAGCCCGGATCGAGTACACGTGATCTTTTCCGGATTGCCGTAAACGTACTGCCGCGGTCCCTCGATGAATTCCGAGCCGGTGGTTCGCCAGGAGGCACAGGACACCCAGCCGGTGTTCTGCGCGGGGTCCACCTGCGTGGTCCACTGGATGGTCGTCGCTGTCGGGGCCGCGGGTCCGGCCGAGGTGGTCAGCTCGGGATCGCCGGCGAACAGGCTGCCCGTGACCGCGTCGCGCCACGCCTGGCTGCTCGCGGCGTCACCGACCAGGTCGTACTGCGGCCAGCCAGGTGCGTCGAAGTAGGTGACGAAGCGCGCGTCCGCCGTGTTGCGCATCCACCTGGCGATCTCGCGGAGCATGGCCGGACGGTTCGCATGGTCGTCCACCCCGAGCTCCGCCACCGCGTAAGCCTTGCCCTGCGACCTCGCGACCTCCAAAGCCGGGCGCCGGGCGTTGTGCGCGGTCATCGTCTCCGAGTTCACCACGTCGAAGTTGTAGACATCCCAGGCCATGACGTCCACGAACGCGGACCCCGGGTAGTAGTCACGCCAGTTCCGGCCGCTCTGCGCGTCCAGTGTCCAGTCCATCAGAATCGTGGTGGCGAAGAGCCGGCTGTTACCCGCTTGATCCGCAAGGCCGGCGATTCGCTGCCAAGCGGCGCGGTAGGCGGCAGCGGTGAACGCACCGTTGCGGATGTCGTCTTCCGGCTCGTGGTAGAAGCACCAGAACACATCCCGATCTTTGGGCGCATTGGCGAACCAGGACCGCAGATAAGCGTCCGCGGTCCCAGCGAGTACGGCATCGGCGTCGTACTTGAACGACACCACCGTGGCACGACCCGGTGTGTTGAGTTTGGCGTCGCTCCACGCGGCGGGTGCGCCAGGGTAGAACACGCGAAGGATTGGCAACCCTCCGTAGCGGGAGTCGGCCGCGGCCAACGCCTGACTGAACGACTGTCCCGCCGGTTGGTGAACAGACGCCCCAATCAGGGTCGGTGCACTCGCGGAGACCGATGTCGGCGCGGCGAGCAGCGCGGCAGTGGCGGACACGGCGATCAAGCCGATCCGTCGCCGTTGACCGCGGTGACGGCGAGGATGGTGTCTGCGCAGGCTGTTGAGCATCCGGTTCACATCTGCCCCTCGGAGTCTGGCCGCGTACCGCGGCTCGCCCGATTATCAGAACCCAGGGCTGGCACCTGAGCCAGGATGTTGCACTGGACGTTCTCCTAGACGTTCCATGGCCGAGCCGCACGATTCGCTGGCGGGCCTGCGCTCAACTGCAAACGCCGCCATCCCTGGCGGCTAGCCGTTGCTCAACCGGGTACGGGCACCGCGCCGAGCGCGCGGCCGACTCTCTTCTGCCCGGGGTGGTCGACGGCACACCCGACCATCGCGACGACATCCTCACCCCGGAAGGCCCTCGCGGTGGCCGGCCGGTCACTTTGCGCAGCGTGTGACACCCGTGCGGGCTGTGGCGCTCTCCTCTTGTGACGAACCGAATCGGGAACCGCGCGCGGTGATGGGGCTCGAGGCGGCCGCACGCGCGACCCCAGAGCAACCGCACGTCGGGAGCTCGCATGCCTGACCCGCTGGTCGAACTCGAGTACACCCTCAGCGAGGACGACTGGCTCGAGGGCTTCGTGGCCCACCGGCGCCATATCCGGCGTCCCTGGCTGGTCCCGCTCCTGGTCGCCGCCGCCCTAGTCGGGCTCCTCCTGGGGCGCGCCCTTGGGGGTGGCCCGGTCCCGACCTCACTGACCGACGCCGCGGTGACAGTCGCCGCCGTTGGGCTCGGTCTGCTGTTGTGTTGGCGTCTCGTGGTCGCCAGGTGGCTGCATCGATGGCAGGCAAGGCTGCTCATACGCGGGAATCCGTGGCTGTCCAAACCGATCCGAGCGTTCGTCGACGACAACGGGCTGCTCCTCGCCAGCCCGAGCCGGGCCGAAACCTCCCCGTGGTCCCATTACCTGCGCTATGTGGAAACGGAACGGTCGTTCGTCCTGCGCGAGTCCGAGCTGACCGGTTCGGCGGTACTCGTGCTGCCCAAGCGTGGTCTTGTCGAGGCCGATCCGTCGCTGCTGCGCAGCTTGCTCGAAGCCCATTGCCACCGGAGCGCCTGAGCATCTCGTTTCACCGGGACGGCCACACATGTCCGAAGGCATCAACGTGCAAAAGCCTCATCGCGTTGGCTGATCGCGTACGCGCCAATGCGAGCCCAGCGACGCCGGCCTTGACTGGCAGAGACGGTGGCCTTTCACGCGCACCGACGCGACCAGGTGGGCATCCTGTCCCGGTACCAAGGAACACTGCCATGCTCGAATATGGCATGCGGCGTACTCGCTGGGTCCAAGACTTTCTGGGGTAGAGCGCCAGAAAAACCTGGGCGAAACAAGGGCGTCCTTGGTGGAGGCTAGGTTCGGGATTCGCGGCTATCCGGGGTGACGGATCCGATGCCGGTCAGGGTGGTCTTGATGAGTCGGTGGACCGCTGCCGGGTCGTGCAGCCTGGTGGCGGCCGCCAAGGCGTGCAGGCTGTAGAGCGTCAGTTCGTCGGCGGGGATGTCCTGACGTGCGGCTCCGATCGCGGCGGCGTCCGCGATCAGCGCCTCGACGAATTCGCGTAGGCGTTGGTGGGCGGCGGCGACGTGCTCGCCGTGGTGGAGCATGTCGGCGATGTCGGTGTCATGTGCGCGTCGGTGTGAGATCGCTGCGGCGTAGGCCGTCAGCACCGCCTCCAGGCGTTCGGCGGCGCCGGTGGTCTGGTCGCGAATCTTGACCAGTTCCTGCAGGTGCTGGTCGATTTGGCGGTCGTGCCAGGCGCGCAGGATCGATTCGACGTCGGGAAAGTACTTGTAAAGCGTCGCACGGCCTATGCCGGTGTCCTTGGCGATCTGCGACATGGTTACGCCGGTCAGCCCGTGCTTGGCGACCAGAGCGGCGGTCGCTTTAACAGTGGCCTCCCGGACGGCGTCGCGGTGCGCCTCGATCGTCTGGCTCCAAATCTTCGGCATGTCGCCCATCATACGGGGTGGTCACCGATGATACAGATGGGTTGACAGCGACAGGTTGTATTGAAAAAGTACGCCTGCCGCCTCGACCCCTCCGGATCGGGGTTCGAGCTGACCGAAGGAGTTCTCGCCATGCCCGATCTGCCGTCCCATCAGGACACCGGTCCTGCGGCGTCGAAGGCCCCGATCGCCGGGGCGTCCCGGCGCCGCAAGGTTCTTATGGCCGTCGTCGTGGTCGCGTTGGCGGTGCTGGCCGCGGTACTGCATCTGACCGGTGTGGTCGGCGGGGAGAGTCACTGATGATCGAGGCGGTCGGGCTGGTCAAGCGGTACGGAAACGTGACTGCGGTGGATGGCTTGTCGTTCACGGTGCCGCCCGGCTCCGTGACTGGTTTCCTCGGGCCGAACGGGTCCGGCAAGTCCACGACGATGCGGATGATCCTGGGGCTGGACGCACCGGACGCGGGGACGGTCACGGTCAACGCCCGGCCGTACGCCGCGTACCGGCGTCCGCTGCACGAGGTCGGGGCGCTGCTGGACGCCAAGGCGGTGGCCCCGGGACGGTCGGCGTATCACCATCTGCGGTGGCTGGCGCTCAGCAACGGGATCCCGCGTTCGCGGGTCGACGAGGTGCTGCGCCAGGTTGGGCTGGCCTCGGCCGCCCGCCAGCAGGTCGGTGGGTTTTCCCTGGGTATGGCACAGCGGCTCGGTATCGCCGCCGCCCTACTCGGTGATCCGCCGGTGTTGATATTCGACGAGCCGGTCAACGGCCTGGACCCGGAAGGCGTCGCGTGGATCCGCGGCATGCTGAAGTCGCTGGCCGCCCAGGGCCGCACCGTGTTCCTGTCCAGCCATCTCATGAGCGAGATGGCGGTGACCGCCGATCGGTTGGTCGTCATCGGCAGGGGCCGGCTGATCACGCAGACCAGCGTCGCCGACTTCCTCGCCGCCGGCCGCGACAACAACATCCGGGTCCGCTGCACCGAGAACGACTCGTTGGCCGCAATGCTCGTTGAGCGAGGTGCGACTGTCCGCCGCGAGCCCGACGGTGCGCTGCGGGTCACCGATGTGACCGCTGACGAGATCGGCGAGGTGGCACGGGTCCGCGGACTCGGCCTGCTGGAGCTATCGCTACAGCAGATGTCTCTGGAGCAGCGCTACATGGAGCTGACCCGCGACACCACCGACTACCACGCCACCGATCCCGCGCCGGCGCCAACGCCGGCCGCACGCTGAAGGGCCTCCCCCATGACTACCTACACCGAAGCGCCGGCGTCGCCGGCGACCGGGCGCCGCGCCGGGGACTTCACCAACCTGCTGCGCGCGGAACTGGCCAAGCTGATGACCGTCCGATCGACGTACTGGACGCTGCTGGTCGCCTTCGCCGCCAACATCGGCTTCGCCGTACTCGCCGCCGCCCTGCTGGCGCCGCGGCTGAAACCCAGCGACCTTGCCCATGTGGACGTCGTACAACTTGCCATGGCCGGGCTGCACCTGTCACAGGTCGCCTTCGGGGTACTCGGCGCCATGATCATCACCGGGGAGTACGGCACCGGAATGGTGCGTACCACCTTCGCCGCTGTGCCGCGCCGCCGCACAGTGCTGGCCGCCAAGGGCCTGGTCTTCGCCGGCACCACACTGGTCACCGCGACCGTGTCCACGCTCGCCGCCTATCTGGCGTTCCTGGCGGCGCTGCCCGCGCACACCCTGACCGGGACGGCGTTGACCGACCCCGGAGTCGCCCGGGCCGTGTTCGGCGGGGGGCTATACCTGACCGTGTACGGGCTGCTCGGATTCGGGCTCGGCGCCCTGCTGCGCTCCTCGGCCGCAGTGATCGCGACCGTGCTCGGCGTGCTGTTCGTTCCGCCACTGCTACTTGAGCTTCTTCCTGGGTCGTGGAAGACCACCGTCGGGCCGTACATCCCGATGCAGTCGGGTAGCCAGATCTTCGTCGCCGTCCGCCACGAGGCGGCCAGTCTCGCCCCGTGGACAGGATTCGGCGTGTTCTGCCTGTACGCGGCCGCGGCCCTGCTAGCCGGGTTCGTTGTGGTCAATCGGCGGGACGCGTGACCGGTCCGCACGGGAAGCGCCGGGCATGGACGCGGGAGATGCACCGTCAGAGATCGGCGCGCCGCAGCCGGCATTGCTCGTGCCCGCCGGCAGCGGCGCGTGCCACCAGTTCGTCGACCCAGCACGCAGGCGGCGTCTGGCCGCCCGCACCAGGCTTTAGGGAGGAACCCGCCATGCCTTGGGCCGAAGCCCGCGTCCCTACCGATCGGGCCAGCCGCTACCTGACCCAGTTGTGCAGGCATACCGCACAGATCAGCATTCTGGAGCACGGCAACCGACACGGCGACGGCGCCACGATGACGATGCCGCGACACGCCGAGTGCTCGGATACCGATGGGGTGATCGACTTCGACCGTGGACGCTGCACCCTGGAGGCCACGGGTGAAGAACTCATCCTGCTGGCCGAAGCCGACGATCAGCAGGACCTGCAAATCATCCAGGACGCGATCGCCGCGCGTTTGGAACGAATCGGCCGCCGGGACCGGTTGAGTCTCGCCTGGCGGTCCCGATCCGCACACCCGGGTCGCAGGAACCGGAGCGCTGCAAGCATTCTTGAGCAGTTGATGACACCCGCCGGACGCGCCGATCCCTTCCCGCTGTACACCGCCGCGCACGAGCTGGGGCCAGTGTCAGCCTTCGCCGACGGGTCGTTCCTTGTCTGCGGGTACGCGGCGGCCGACGAGGTATTGCGAGACCCGGGCTTCGGATTGGCCGAGCCAGTCTCACCCAACTCCCGCCAAGACGCCTTGCAGTTGATGAACCAGTCCATGCTGCGCGCCAACCCGCCCGATCACGGTCGTATGCGCTCGCTCATCTCCAAGGTATTCACGCCACGCCGGGTCGCCGACCTGCGACCGGCGATCGAGGCGGCAGTCAACAACCTGCTCGACCAACTCGCCCAGGCCACCAGCAAGGGGCCCGCCGACTTCATGAATCAGGTCGCCTTCCCACTGCCAGTTACCGTGATCTGCGAGCTGCTGGGCGTGCCACCCAGCGACCACCGCCGGTTCCGGCCGTTGGCCGCCGACCTGACCGAGGCATTGGAACCCTCTGGCAACACGTCCGCTCGTGCCGACGCCGCCGCGCGCCAGCTCGCGGCATACTTCGCTCCCCTCATCAGCGACCGCCGTGCGAGCCCCAGCAACGACCTGGTCGGCGCGCTGGTCGCGGCACGCGACGCCGACAATGGCCGACTCACCGACCAAGAACTACTGGCCAACCTGATCCTGCTGCTCGTCGCAGGCTTCGAGACAACCACCAACCTGCTCGGCAACGGGCTGGCGATCCTGCTCGACCGCCCAGACCTGACCACCGCCCTGCGCACCGAACAGATCCCGATCCCAGCATTCATCGAAGAGGTCCTGCGTTACGACTCCCCAGTTCAGGCGGTCACCCGCCAAGCCCGCGCCGACGGCCTCACCGTCGAAGGTGTCCCGATTCCCAAGGGCAGCGACCTGATCCTGCTGATCGGCGCCGCTAACCGTGACCCCGCCCGCTACCCCGACCCCGACCGCTTCGAACCCACCCGTAGCGATATCAAGCCCCTCAGCTTCGGCTCCGGCCCGCACATCTGCATCGGCAACAAGCTCGCGCGCCTCGAAGCAGCCGTAGCCTTCCAGGAACTGCTCACCCGACTCCCCAACATGTCGGCCGTACCCGGCCGACCACCCCTCCGCCGCGACCGGCTCATCCTGCGCGGCTTCCAGACCCTTCCCATCCAGATCACCCAACGTCCGTGATCAGGCTCAGACTCGCGCAGTGTCTCGTCGATCAGCAGTGGCCGTTGCGACCAGCTGCGGAACGATTCCGGGCCTCGGTGACCACGGCGAAACGGTGGGCGGACCCTACCGCCAACTCGGACCGGCAGGGATGGCCGACCGGTCCAGCCGCCTACACCGGATGAAACTGCCGGCGGCCGCGGCCAATCAGCCGTTTTCCAGCCACGCCACCGCGGCGGTGACCGGGGCACACATTCGACTACGTGGGCCCGTCGGTGTCCACGGTTGGCTGATGTTCGCGTCCTCGGGGGTCGGGCGACTGCCCGCGATCCTTGCTGGGCCGAAGGCTGTCGTGGAGTAACGCCACCGGGGTTCTGTCGAGTGGCATAGGTTGATGGCATGCCGGGCCGGATCGTGTTGTACGGGGCCACGGGCTATATCGGAGGGCTTGTCGCGCGGGAGATGGTCGCGATCGGGGCCCGACCGGTGCTCGCAGGCCGGGATCCAGGCCGGCTGAGTGCGCTGGCCACACGGCTCTCGCAGGCAAGCGACGGGACAGAGCTCGAGACGGCCGTCGCGGACGCGGAACCCGGGGCGTTGCGTGATCTCATCAGGCCCGGCGATGTGGTGGTGTCGACCGCGGGACCGTTTGTGAGGATTGGGCGGCCCGTTGTGGAAGCGGCGGTGGATGCTGGGGCTACATACCTGGACTCCAGTGGCGAACCACCATTCATCCGTCAGGTATTCCAGGAATTCGGTCCCCGCGCCGAACGGACCGGTGCGGTGCTGCTGACCGCCTTCGGCTACGACTACGTGCCAGGCAACCTCGCCGGGGCTCTCGCGCTGGAGGCAGCCGGATCGGCCGCGACCCGGGTGCGGGTCGGCTACTTCGTTCGCGGAAACATCCGGACAGGGACCAGTGCCGGCACCCGCGCGTCGGTGGCCGGCATGTTGCTCGAACCCGAGTACGGCTTCCGCGGCGGCCGCGTGGTGAGCGAGCGGACCGCCGCGCAGTTGACGTCGTTCGAGGTTGACGGCAACAGAAAAGAGGCCTTCTCCATCGGCTCCTCCGAGCATTTCGCGCTACCCAGGCTGCGGGCGGCGGAGGCCGGCCGGGGGGCGGCGCCGGCGCCGCTGACCGACGTCGGCGTCTATCTCGGCTGGTTCGGCCGCGCCACCCCGCTCGTCCACTACGGTTCGGCAGTCGCCTCGTCGCTGCGCCGTGTGCCTGGTGTGCGCTGGGCTCTGAATGCGCAGGCCCACCGGATTCAACGCAGCCGGGCCCAACCCAACGCGGCCGCGAAAATCCGGACGGACGTCGTAGCCGTGGCCGACGATGCGGAGGGCAGGAGGCTGGCTAGCGTGCACCTGACCGGCGGGGAGCCCTACTCCTTCACCGCGCCGGTCCTCGCTTGGGCGGCGGTCCAGGCCGCCGCGCAGGCCATCCGGCCCGCAGGAGCGCTTGGTCCTGTCGAAGCTTTTGGACTCGGCGCTGTCGGGAGCGCCTGCGCCGCCGCGGGATTTCGCCAAGCCCGCTGACCGCGGTACGGCGCCGTGCGGTTGCCAGCTAGGGCTCCTCACTACCACAGCAGTTGCGCAGGAGCCGATCCGTAGAAGACAAGTAGGCGTGCCATGGGATCTGCGCGACGCGTATCTACAGGGCACCGTTCCGCGATCGCTGATTCGGGTGCTCAGTTGACCGGTGAGTGTTTGACGGGGGCGGCAAGGGGTTGCTGACTGGGCGTCTTGTGGTGCGTGGAGTAAATGAGCCCGCCTATGGCAGCGAACATGGTGAGGCAGCCGGCGGTGATCATGGCGATGTTCGCACCGAGCAGGGTCACGAGTGGTGAGGCTGCCGCGGTGCCCACTCCGATGGCGACCTGGTTGGTGGCAGCGACGGCGGCGAACGCGCGACCGTGTTGCGCCGCGGGTGTGTGCCTGGCGACGAGGGCGTTCTGGGCGACGTTGGTAAGTCCGTTGCCGAGGCCACCGACGCCGGCGGCGACGAAGGCCAGAGTAAGCACGGGTGCTATGCCGATGCCGGCGATGCCGACGCCGAGCAGAAGGTTTCCGGCGGCCAGCGCGACAGCATGTCGATGTTGCCTGATTCGCGGCAGTACCTGGATGCCGAGAAATGCGCCAGCTCCCCAGATGGTGAGGTAGAGCCCATAGCTGGTGGCGGTGGCGCCGAGCTGGTTGACGAATCGAAACGGCGCCGCGACGTTGTCGATGACAGCACAGCCGATGCCTGTGGCGCTGACGACCAGTGCGACGCGGAGCGCTGGTGTGCGCCACAGCAGGGCGAATCCCCCGCCGGCTCGGCTGCCGTCAGTGGTGGAGGGCATCGAGGATGGTGTCTTTACCCGCAGGATCGATGTCGCTGCGGCAAGGACGGCGAACGTGACGGCGTCCACGAGGAGTGCGGTCGTCGCGCCGAGCGTACCGGCGAGTAGACCACCTGCGGCTGGGCCGATAATCCAGCCCAGGCTGATGCCGGTCGCGATCGCGGCGTATCCGCGTGAGGCGCTCTGCGGTCCGGTGATCGCCGGCACCAACTTCGAGGTGGCGGGGCGCACGACGGCCGAGAGGGCGTGCAGTCCGGTGAACAGCAGGACGGTGGCCCACGGTGAAGACGTCACCGCGAGCGGGACGGCGAGCATGGCCTGCCCGGTCAGTGCCACCGCCAGGATGCGGCGGCTGTCGAAGCGATCCACCGCCATCCCGGCCAGCCCGGCCAGCACGACGATCGGGATCAGTTCCCCGGCAAGCAGCGCCGCGACCCAGCCGCTGCCGGCCGGGCGGAGCCGCAGCAGCAGCACCACCAGTGCGGCGGCGTCACCGGCGGTGGACACCGCCAATCCAGCCGAGAGGACGAGGAGGTCGCGGCGCCCCGGCAGCGGCTTCACGGCTGCGCTTTGTCAGGAGGTAACGCTTGAGGATGCATCGACACGAACGCATTGACCGGCATCGCGCCTTCAGGGCGCCGGGAGGGGTCTTCGACCCGGTCGCCGAACTGGGCCAGCAGCTGGTAGATGGTGTCGCGTACCTGCGCGGTCTCGGCGGGGGTCAAATACAGCGTCCATTGGCTAACCGCCGCCGCGCGCTGCCATGATGACGGCGCCGCGCGGCGGCTGGCCAACCATGCCCGAAGCTGGCCGAAGGTGCGCTCGACCACGGTGGACAACAGCGCGTCCGCTGCGGCACGTTCCTCTTCGGATCCTTGCTCGGGGTCGAGCCGTTGCCCGGATGCGGTCAACATCCACGGCCGTCGGCGGCCGATTCCCCCTTCGGCCTCTACCACGAAGTGGTGTCTTGCCAGGATCCGTAGATGCCACGACATGTTGCCCGGAGATTGTCCGAGCCGTTCACCGGCCGCGGTCGCCGTCAGTGGGCCGTCGCGCCCCAGTAGCTCGAGCAGCGCGAGGCGCACCGGGTGGGCCAGAGCCGACATCGCAGCCGGATCGCCGGACAGATCTCGCATAGCATCCACGTCACAAGACTTCTTGTCACAAGACTTCTTGTCAAGGTGGGACCCACGCCTATGTCGCCAGCTGGGAAGTGCGGCGATTACCTGCACCTCGCCGCAACCGATGTCGCCGCTGCAGGACCGACTTGCAGCGGGTGAGGCCGTTCCCGTCGTGTGTGGAACCGAGCAAGCCGTCAGCGATTGAGCCCGGACCCAGACACATCGTGATACCGCATCGCTCGAAGCGTCACTGCACGCGCCGCCGCCCTACCTGAACCCCTCAGTTCGAGCACGGCGATGGACGAGGTTCAGGGGCATCGTCGGCCAGACGACGGGGTTCCAGCTCGGCGGCGCGCCGCTGTTGCTCCTGGTCCGAGGGTGGTAGGCACTCCGATCCATTTGACGTCCGTGGAATCGGGCAGGCCCAACCGGAGCGCCGGGATCGCGGACCAGCCACGCGCTCCGGGGCGATGCGCGACCAGTTCAAGCCGGTGATTGCCGCAGTCGCCACGGCAGCCGCGAGACAGCGCCGAAAGCGTGCTTGTCATCGCCGTCGCGGCTGCCGCGCGGCCCAGCGTGCAGCTGGCCTGGTCGGGACCAGGCCAGCTGCACACGTACCACACGTGAGAACCCCCGTTTTCCCGAAGGCGTTCACCTGCAGGGGCCACGACGAAGACCATCCCCGTGCACCGGGACGACCAGCACGCCACGTCCGCGAACCGCGCGTCGACCCGGGCCGTGTTCGGCGCCTTGTCTCGGTGGCGTCACGCGACGCTGTACTGGGTCCCCGTGCAGTAGGTGAGAGAGCCCTGCACCAGGCAAAGTCGCAGCCCGATCCGCGTGCCCTCGGCGATGTTGCCGGTCGCGTAAGGCGAAGTGTACGGAGAGTTGTGGCCCCGCGTCGACGCGATGCGGTCGGTCTGGAAGGTGCTTCCCGGGTTGATGTCCAGCCACGCCTCGACGCCGAGCCCGTCGGCGTACCGGTCGCTCGCCCTGATGGCGTCACCCGGGATCGAGCCAAAGGGGTCCGCCTGGAATTCTGCCCAACCGATTTCGGTCCCGGCCTCGTTCTTGATGTGTATGACCACGTCGTCGCCGTTTCTCCCAATCGAGACGGTGTAGCCCGGGGGCGGAGCCGCCTGCGCGGGCGCCGGGGCGACCGCGACCATCAGGGCCATCGCCCCTGCGGTGGCCATCGCCACTCGCAAAGATTTGCGCGGGATTCGCTTCATGTCGTCGTCCTTAATGGCGCCGAGGCACAGTGTGCCCGCGCCCTCGTGGGCTTCCCGGCAACGAAATCACAGCGCGACACTCACGATAGATTCGTGATCATCGAGCGCGCGACCATAGTGGACAGTTCACCCGGTCAACAAAAGCCGTGCCAACGATGGTGGTTCGGCGGCAGCGACTGGGCGTAACGGTGCCCCTGGCGGATCGCCGGTCACGGCGACGATGGTCGGCGCGAGCGTAATAAACGCAGCCATGATGGCCGTTCGAGACCCACGCACGATCTACCTCCCCGTGGCAGCGATCACTGTCGGAGCATGTCCAAGACCCAACCAATGACAACGCCCAGATCATCAACAGACCAGGACATTGAGTAGGACGTTCGACCGGACGTTCGGCGGCGCTGAGGCCGGCGGTCGACCAGGCAACGCCAGCGATCACCCTGCCATCGAGTCACCGAAAAACTCCACGACTGCCGCCAGCGTGGCGCCCCCGTAGTCGTCTAGCGCCTTAAGGCATTTGCTGCGAGATGCCAGTACCAACAGGTCGTCACCGTCGATAGGGGTGCCTCGGCCGCAACGGAACGCCTAGCTCGGCCTGGACAGCATTTGCCGTTCGCCGGGGCGTCAGCGGTCGGTGAGCGTCTCATAGACGAGCGCAGCGGCGGGCAACGCGAGCAGGAACAGCAGCCCGGCGCCGAACCAGCTCCCAACGGTGACAGGGTTGAAAATGCTCAACGCGCCGTCGTAGTTGGCGACTACCGCGAGGTAGCCGAGGCGACACAACGCGACTGCAGCGGCGACCATGACCGTCGCGGTCGCCAGCGGCCACAACCACGTCGCGGCGCTGACCCTGGCGCGGTGACCACGCATACGCTGACCATACCCGTGCCTGACCGCGCGAAGGTGCTTTGGATCCTGGCTGTGCCGCGCCTCAACGCACCGCGTCGATGAGTTGCGGCCCTGGGACCCAAACGGCACGCTGGAGTCGTAGCCAGTCCACCGTGCGGTTCTTGTGGTGCGGCCCGCGGTGCCTGACGTCAGCGTTGGATCTCTGCCCGTAGCGTTCGTGTTTCCGCGCCATTGCGTAGGCGGCGTGTTCGTTCTCCTTGCCCTGTCGCCGTGGTTGCCGTTTACCGCGCGGTGCCACGTTACGGGAGTGGTATAGCCGGGCAGCCTGTTCCTCGAGCACACCGGCCAACGTCCGCAGATCTGCCCCGCGGTTCGCGGCGACCGCCTCGCGCGCAACCTGGACCGCTTCCACGCCGAGTTCCAGAGCCGCTGCGGCTTGCCCTGCTTGGTCGAGCCGCGCCCCTTGGACGCGTAGCGTGCTCGCGTGCCGCGAGAGCATTGCTGACCGCGCACTCGCGCTCGAGGTGAAGGGTTTCTTCGCCGCAGTCGATGGCGTCGTCGATCCGTCCGCACGCGGCCAGGTCCTTGGCCATGTTCGACAGGGACAGCGCCAACCCACGCAATTGCCCGGCCCGGTTTGCCGCGACGAGCTCCCGGCGAATCTCAACCCCCTCAGCCGGGACGTACCCACAACGGCAGGATCGCTTCGGCATGACCGCAATCATCATCCCGTGAACGGCGTTAGACACAAGCGCGTTCATGTCTACTACAGCGGCCGCGTAGGTACCACGCCTTGGCGGCGGCCGGGTCGTCGCGTTCCTCGGCCAGGATGCCGAGGCTGAAATCGCTGTGACATTGCTGGCATCAGCGGCCCGGCGCCACCATTTATCGGCGGTGTCCGGCTGGCCGCCCGCCTGGGCGAGGATGTCCCTGCCGACAAGGACCTCGGCTTCGCCGGCCGCCGTCGGCCGCCTGTCAGAGCAGGGCAGGGGCAGGAAGATATCGATCGCACCCGCGAAAAGCAGCAAGGCGGCGCACCTGGACCGGTGCTATCCGCCCTGCTGCTCGTTGTCCGGCGATCAGCTCTTGAAAGCATCCTTGATCTTCTCGCCGGCCTGCTTGACATCGGCCTTTGCTTTGTCAATGCGTCCTTCGGCCTCAAGGTCCTCGTCGCCGGTCGCCTCACCGACGCCCTTCTTGACCTTCCCCTTCAGCTCTTCGGCCTTGTTGTTGATCTTGTCGTCGAGACCCATGGCGGGTTCCTCTCTGATTGTTTAGCCTGCGGACGATCCGCCTGGTGGATAGTTCGGCTGTTCCGCGAGGTAGCCGTAGATACGGCGCAGCAAGCGATTCGCTTCGACCGTGTGTGCGGTGCTGGGCCGATCGCCATCGCGGTCGATGACCTCGGCAAGGGCGATGGCCTCCCGTCGCAACCTCGCCGGTGCCGAATGCTCAGCATCGGCAGGTAATTGGCGGACGGCGTCGTTGAGTTGGCCGAGCGTCTGACTGAGTGGGCCGCTCGGCGGCGGAATGATGGGTTGCATGCCGGCCCAACCTTCCGATGTGGGTCACGACCTGGCCTGTCCACTTCGTCTAGACCCAGTATGCCCGGACATACGTCTCATATGGTCCGAAACGCTGATTCCCGGCCGATAGCGATGCCGACACGGGCTGCGTTCGAACGAGGCTGCGCGGCCGGCCGCCGGTACGCGGCACGGGCGCCGCCCGGGCATCCTGAGGGTGCGTGCGCCGCCCAGCCACCGAGATTGACGCGACCCGCGCTTATGGGTCCTACGCCAACAACACCGCCACCCTCGACGATCCCCCGGCCCGTTCCTGGGCACGCACCAACTCCCACCGGAGGTTTCGACGACCCGGCGACACGCTCCACAGCGTCGCTGGGACCCTCCACCCGCTGCGGCCGAGCGGGCGGCGAAGCGGCCCGAGCCCACGGGCGCTAGTGGCCGTCCTCCCTGTCTTCTTCTGCTTCGCGCAGGAGCTGCGAGACGAGGCGCTTGGTCGCGCGGTAGCTCAGGTAGTCGTCCGCGTCGACGATGCCCTCGGGGCTGTAGACCTTCAGGGTCGCGATGACCTGCTCGGGTGGGATCGTGAAATCGTCGAGCCCGAGCAGCCTGTGCAACCGTTCGTCGCCCTTGCGCTCGCCGACGCGGCGCTTGATCCGCACGCCGGGCGCGAGCAGCAGCATCAGGGTCGGTGCGGTGAACCCCCCTTTGCTGTCGCGGGGCACCGTGATCCTCACGATCGACGCCCAGGGCAGGCGGGTCGTGGCGCCCCGTGCGCGGACGGTCAGGCCGGCGTCGTCAACGTGGATCGAGAAAGGCCAGAGCAGCGACAGGAGTACGCACAGGGAGCCCACCATCATCAGGGCCGATAAGAATTCGGGAATTATCCGATCTGTTTCGTGGGCCGCCCAGGTGCCCCCAGCCCCGACGACAAGGAACAACAAGGCCCTGTCATGGATGTTGGCGTTCTTACGCCGTAACGTCGCTGGCAGCCTCACGGGCCCATTGTGTTCGGCGACGTCCACCGCTCAGCACTGGCTGAGGTGCGCGGCTGCGGCCAGCAGCGAGCCGAGCCGGACGCCGATCTTGGTGGCGATCGTGGTCGCTGCCGACCCCGAACGCGAGCTCGCCGATGAGCACGGAGACGATGAGTCCGAGCGCCAGGCCGAGAACGTCCCACCTGCTGAGCTCTTCGGCGAGGCGGGCCAACGCCCTCCGCCCATCGGATAGGACGGTGCGCGCTCGGCGGCAGATCCGTATGGCCCCGTTGCTCGCGGCTGCGGTCTGCGGGGCTGCCGCTCTGGGAGGATCCCACTCATGACCGTCCTTCCCGCTCGACTGTCGATTGTCACGCTGGGCGCGCGCGACATGGATACTCTCCGCAGGTTCTATCGGGCGCTCGGCTGGCCGGAACTGCCAGACGGCGACGACACCTGGACCGGGTTCCTCCTCGGCGGCGTGCTGCTGGCGCTGTTCCCGGTAGCCGACCTCACCGCCGAGGCCGCGCCCGGCAGCGCGACCCCCACCGGATGGTCCGGCGTCACCCTCGCCTGCACCGTCGACACCCGCGACGACGTCGACCGGGCCTTCTCCGCCGCCGTCAGCGCCGGCGCGACACCGGTGGCCGCCGCGACTGACCGGCCATGGGGTGGGCGCTCGGCGTTCATCGCCGATCCGGAGGGCAACCGGTGGGAGATCACTTGGGGACCCGAGGCGACCTTCGACGAGCGTGGCGCCCTGCTCACCTGGGGCTGAGCCCGGACCCGAGAGCCGATGTTTGCCGTTCCCCGGTCGAAAGAGGCTAGGGCAGCGACTTGCCTCGAGGCCGCGCGGTTCAGAGCGAGTACGCCGCCCACGGCGAGGCTGGACGGGACTTCCCTCAGCGACTCCGCCCGTCGGGCCCGAATCCCCTCCTACCCAGGGAGGAGACGCCGCTCCGACCGCCGGCCGCAACCGGGGCCTGTGGTCGGGCGCATTCCGGGGAACGGCACTCCAGCATCTACAGATGTGATTACCGCACTGCGCGGGGCGGCAAACTGGCACCGCCCCCTGATGATTTTCGTCGCGACGATGGCCGTGCTCGCCGTCATTTGTGCGGTTGGCGTCTTCGCCGACCCACGCGTCCTCACCGGCGTGCCGATCTGGCTCAAACCGTTCAAGTTCTCGGTGTCCTTCGTGCTGTACGGCGTCACCCTCGCCTGGATGCTGTCCCTGCTGCCGCGGCGCAGCCGGGTCGCGGAGTGGGCGGGCACGGTCATCGTCGCGATGTCGGTGATCGAGATGGTGGTGATCGTCGGGCAGGTGATACGCGGCACGACCAGCCACTTCAACAGCACCACCCCGCTGAACGCCGCCCTCTTCTCGGCAATGGGTGCATCGGTCATGGTGCTGTTCGTCGCGCACTTCGTCATCGGGATCGTGGTGCTGCAACGGCGGATCGCAGACCGGGTCGCCGCCCGCGCGGTCGAGTGGGGGCTCGGTCTTTCCCTGCTGGGCATGCTGGCCGCGGTGCCGATGTTGCTGCCGATGCAGTCGCCGGGGATCGACGGGGTCAGCGGGGCGCACAGCGTGGGCGTCCTGGACGGCGGACCAGGGTTGCCGCTGGTTGGGTGGAGCACCACCGGCGGGGATCTACGGATCGGGCACTTCGTGGGGTTGCACGCCCTACAGGCGCTACCGATCCTCGCGATCCTGCTGAGCCGCTTCTTCGGGACCCGGCTGGACGAGCGCACTCAAGCCCGGCTGCTGGTCGTCGCCGGCGCGGCGTACGGCGTACTCACGGTGTTGTTGACCTGGCAGGCCCTGCGCGGACAGCCGCTGCTGCGTCCGGACGCGCTCACGCTGGCCGCCCTCGCGGCCCTGGCGGTCGCGACCGCGGCCGCCACCGGCCTGGTGGTAGCTCGCCGGCGCCGCCCGGAACTGGTGCTGGCCGCATGACCGCGGCGCTTTTCACCCTGACATTCGCGCTGGCCGCGCCCTTCTGGGCGCTGATGATCCTGCTGCCGCGCTGGTCGTGGACCACCCGGATCATCACGTCGCCGTTGATCGTGCTGCCGGTACTGGTGATCTATGCGCTCCTGGTGCTTCCGGCCGCCGGTGACGTGCTGCCGGCCGTGCTGTCGCCGACCCTGAGCGGCGTGCGTGACCTGTTCGGCACGGCTGACGGTGCGGCGGCGGTCTGGGCACACATGATCGCGTTCGACCTGTTTGTCGGCCGGTGGACCTGGCTGGACAGCCGGGAGCGGGGGGTGCCCGCGCTGGTCATGGCTCCGGTCCTGGTGCTGACCCTCCTGCTCGGGCCGCTCGGCTTGGCTGCCTACCTCGGGTTCCGGACCAGGTGGGAGCGGCCGGCGGTCGCTCGTCTCCAGCCGCAGCGCCTAGGCTGACCCCGTGAGCTGGGCGGGACGACTGCGCGACACGCGGGACCCGCTCGTGCGGATGGTGCTGCTGGACCTCAGCGGGGTGGGCTACCTGGTCTTCGGCACCCAGACACGCCCGGCGCCGACGGCCACGGAGTGGATCCTCGCGGCGCTCGCCTTCGCCGTGGCACTGGTGTTCCACCGTCGGCCGCTGGTCAACCTGCTGATACAGGCCGGGCTGCTGGCGGCCGCGATTCCGCTCGTCGACAACCTCACGATCAACCAGGTGGGCGCCAGCTGGGCGTTGCTCGAGGTGACCATGCGGGTGCATCGAGCCCGCACCATCTGGTTGGCCACCGGGCTGCTGATCGTGGTCGATCTGAGCGACTCGATCGGCAACCCGGTCGACCGGATCGCCTCCGGTGTCTTCGGGCTGATCCTGGAGGTCGGCGTACCGGTGCTGCTCGGTCTGGTCATCCGGGCCAACCGGGAGCTCGGTCGGCAGGCCCTGGAGCGGGCCGCGGCGGATCGGCGCCGGCACGAGTCGGAGAGCCGGGCCGCGCGCGCCGACGAACGCGGCGCCATCGCCCGCGAGCTGCACGATGTGGTCGCTCATCACGTGGCGTCGATGGTGCTGCGCATCGGGGTAGCCCGGCACGTACTTCCGGACCTGGATCCGCGGGTGGGCGAGGTGTTCGACGACGTGCACGCCACCGGGACCGCCGCCTTGGCGGATCTGCGGCAGCTGGTCACGGTGCTGCGCAACCCCGATGGGGTACGCGGTGACGCCGCGCTGACCGCGATCGAGCCGTCGGCGCTCCCAGCGGCACTCGGCGCGGCTGTCGATCGGGCCCGCCAAGCCGGTGTCATGGTGGAGGCCGACATCGATCCGGCAATCGGTTCGCTCGACGCGGTTCGCGGCCTGGCGGTGTTGCGACTGACCCAGGAGGCGCTGACCAACGTGGCCAAGCATGCCGGCACGTCCGCGCTGGCGCGCTTGTCGGTTTCCGTGGTCGACGGGGCCGTCCATTGGGAGGTCTCGGACAACGGGCGGGGCTCGGTGCCGGCGGCGGTGCCGTCCGGTGGCGGCCACGGCATCACCGGCATGCGCGAGCGGGTCGAAGTCCTTGACGGTCAGCTCGAGGTAGGTCCGACCAGCCCGGGTTGGCGAGTTCGCACCGTCCTGCCGGCAGCGGTCCCCGCGGCCGCCTCCGCGCCGACGGCCTCTTCCGCCTCGCCCGCCGTCACGCGGGCCTCGTCGGCGCCCCGCGGCACCGAGGCCTCGGCCGCGCCGCCCGCGCCGGAGCCGGCATGATCCGCGTCCTGCTGGTCGACGACCAGCACCTCATCCGCGCGGGCCTGCGCATGCTCTGCGACGCCCAGCCTGACATCGAGGTCGTCGGCGAGGCCGCCGACGGCCGCGAAGCGATCTCCCTGGCTGCCCGGCTCACCCCCGACGTCGTCATCATGGACCTGCGCATGCCCGGCGTCGACGGGATCACCGCGACCAGTCGGATCCTCGCCGACCGTCCCGCCACCCGGATCCTGGTGCTGACCACGTTCGGCGACGACGACCACCTCTATCCGGCCCTGACCGCCGGCGCCTGCGGGTTCCTGCTCAAGGACGCGCCGCCCGCCGACCTGCTCGACGGCGTCCGCCGGGCCGCCGCGGGCGACAGCCCGTTCAGTCAGGAGGTGCTGCAGCGCCTGGTCCAGCGCGCCGTGCACGCCCGCGCCGAGACGCCGCGGCCGGCCCAAGGACTGACCGCGCGCGAACGGGACGTGCTGAACCTGGTCGCCGCAGGCCTGTCCAACACAGAGATCGCCGATCGACTTCACATCGGCGTCACCACGGTCAAGACCCACATCACGAGCCTGATGACCAAGACCGACAGCCCCAACCGGGTACGGCTGGCCTTGTTCGCCCGAGGCGCCTGAGCACCACAAAGATCTCATCAACGGTAGGTAGCCCGACCTCGATGACCACACCTCCGGCCGACCGCGGCTGGGCGACGTCCCGGACCGCGGCAAGGCCAGGATCGCCATGGTGATGGCGAAGGCCGTGACGATTCGCCAGCCGCGCAATGCCAGCCCTGGGCCGCCGGCTGTGGGGTCGGCGGCCGTGCGGGTCGGCGTGGACATCGGCTCAGCTGCAGCAGCTGCCGGCCTGGTCGGAGCCGCCGGTTTCCGTGACCGAGATGAGGGTCAGCGGTGCGCGAAGCAGCCCGCCGGAGATTCCGGTGGCGAGGCCCCGACCGGCGGGCTCGGCTTGCGTTGCGGCGGTTGGGCCGCAGCATCCGCCGCCTGCTGTGATGGTGTCGCTGTCCAGGACGGGGTTGCTGTTGCAGACCCCGGTCTCGGGGAGGTCGAGCTGGACGTCGCGGGCCGCTGCCCAGTCACCGTCGAGGGCCGCGACGACTGAGCGGGCCTGCTCGTACCCGGTAGCCAGAAGGAAGGTCGGTGCGCGTCCGTAGCTCTTGACGCCGATGGCGTAGAAGCCGGGCTCGGGATGCGCGAGCTGCTCGGCGCCGTGCGGTGGGACGGTGCCGCATGAGTGCTCGTTCGGGTCGATCAGCGGTGCCAGCGCGCGCGTCGAGCCGAGGACCGGGTCCAGGTCCAGCCGCAGCTCGGAGACGAACGTGTGGTCGGGGCGGAAGCCGGTGGCCGACACGATCCGGTCCGCGGTGACCGTCGTGGCGCCCCCGGACACCCGCACCCGGCCGGCGGCGGTCGGTTCGACGCTCTGCACGGCGAAGCCGGTCACCAGCTCGATGGTGCCGTCGTCAACGTGGGAGCGCAGCCGCGACCCGAGCGCGCCCCGGGCGGGAAGGGCGTCGGCGGCCTCGCCGCCGTAGGTGCGTGCCGGGCTCGTCGACCGGATCGCCCAGACGACGCTGGTGCCCGGCGCCTGACCGGCCAGTTCCGCGAGCGACAGCAGCGTGTTGGCGGCGGAGTGCCCGGCACCGACGACCACCGTCCGCTTGCCGGCGAACCGGTCACGGTCGGCACCCAGGACGTCGGGCAGTGCGTGCTCCACCAACGCGGTCGCCTCGGGTTCGCCGTGGGCCGGGATCCCGGATGCGCCCAGGACGTTGGGGGTGGCCCAGGTGCCGGATGCATCGACTACCGCACGCGCCAGTAGGTCCTCGCCGTCGGCGAGCCGGACCAGCAGCGGCGCGGTCGCACGGTCGGCGGTCCGGACGCGGTCCATGCCCAGCCGGGTCACGGCGACCACTCGGGAGTCGTATCGCAGGTGCGGTTTGAGCGCGGGCAGGTCCGCCAGCGGCCGCAGGTAGTCCTCGGCGAGCTGCGCACCGGTCGGCAACACGTCCGGGTCGGGCTCGACCCAACCGGCGTCGGCGAGCAACCGGCGCGCGGCGGCATCGACGTTGTACCGCCACGGAGAGAACAGCCGCACGTGGCCCCACTGCCGGACGCTGGCGGCGGGCCCGTCGCCGGCCTCCAGGACGACGAACGGGATCTCGCGCTCGGCCAGGTGCGCGGCGGCGGCCAGGCCGACCGGTCCGGCTCCGATGACCACGACGGGCAGGTCGTCGAATGACGTACTCACGATGTCTCCTTGTCTAGACATTGTTCAAATCAGCTGGTTAGAGTCCGGCCCGGGCCGGACTCGCGACGGTCAGGTGACGGCGGGGCTGCGGCGTTCGAGCAGGATGACGTCTCGCCACCGGTCGTGGTGTCGGCCAACCCGTTCGCGGGTGCCGATGATCCGGAAGCCGGCCCGCTGGTGAAGGGCGAGACTGGCGGTGTTCTCCGGGAAGATGCCGGACTGGATCGTCCAGATGCCGGCTGCTTCCGTCGAGGCGATCAACGCCGTCAGGAGCGACCGGGCGACGCCTCTGCCCTGCGCTTGCGGGTCGACGTAGACGGAGTGTTCGACGATCCCGGCGTAGACCGGTCGCGTGGAGACCGCGGACACCGCGACCCACCCGACGACAGTGCCATCGGAGCCGACCGCGACATGCCGGTGCGCGGGGAGCTTGGCCGCGTCAAAGGTCGCCCAGGTCGGCGCGGTCACCTCGAAACTGGCGTGTCCGCTGTCGAGCCCGGCCTGGTAGATCCGCAGCACCGCGTCGGCGTCGGCGGCGTCCATCGGGCGGATCAGCATTCGCACCCTCCGGTCGGTGTCGGGGCCGGCCGTCCCATGACGAGGTCGGCTGCCGAGGGAAAGCGGTCCACGCAGTTCTGGTTGATCCGGTAATGGCGGGCGTTGCCGACCGGCTCGACCCGCACGAAGCCAACCTCGGTAAGCACCTTGAGATGCTGCGACACCGTCGATTGAGCCAAACCGACCGCGGCGACGAGCTCGCCGACCGGCATCGGGTGCGCCTTGCGGGCCAGGTACGCCACGATCTGCACCCGGGTCGGATCCGCGAGGGCGCGGAACCACGAGGCGTACTCCGTGGCGACGGCACGGTCGAGCAATTCGGCCACGATCCACCATCTTCATCGTTTATCGCCGATCAACGATGAAAGCTTAGTCGCATCCGACGCCGCGAGCCACCCGGTCGCCACGACCAGCCGGCAGATGGCGGCCATCGTCGCCGGGTCTACGCGGTCTGCCGTGTCAGACGGACTGTGGTAGCCGGCCATGCCGGCACCGATGCCCACCGCCGCCAGACCAGCGGCGGCGTAGCGACGGTTGTCCGAAGCGACCGGCCCGGCCACCAGCGGCATCCCGGTGTGCCTGGCGGCCTGGTCGAGCACGGCCAACAGGCCGTGCGCCGGGCCGCCCGCCTCGACGGCGGCGGCCTCGTGCAGGCAGCCGGCGCCGTCGACGTTGATCACCAATGGCGGGTTCGCGGCGGTACGAAGGTGGGCCGCGTGGTGGGCGGAGCCGAGCGCTCCGGCCTCCTCACCATCGAGGAACGCCACCGACAGCCCGATATCTGGCGGCAGGCCCACGGCGAGCAGCCGCGCCGCCTCGCAGACAACAGCCACGCCACTGCCGTTGTCCGCCGCCGCTGGCTGACGCAGCCCCGGATGGTCACCGACACCGTCGTAATGCGCGGTCAACAGCACGTCCAGACCACCCGGCGCGGCACCACGCAGTCGAGCGTGCACATTGGCGCCATTCACGTCGACCCGGCGGATCGGCGCGTTCGCCGACCAGTTGGCGCCGCCACCCTGTGCTGCGTTCAGCAACCGAGGCTGCAGGTCGGTCGAAACGCTGATGACTGGCAACGGTCCGACCCGCGGACCGGCGAGCATCGTGTAGTGCCAGCCGTCACCGTCGACTGCCCGCCCCACCAGCAGACCGAGCGCCCCGGAGGCGTGCTGATAGGCGTCGGTAAGGGTCATCGCGACCGGCGCTAGCAGCCATCGCCCGGCCGGCTCGTCGACTCCGGCCACGCCCAGCGGACCCTGCCTCACATCGGCGACGTCCGCCGAGGCGAGGTGGACCGCGATATCGCGGCCAAACGCCAATGGATGGGTGGCGCTGCCGTCGCTCCACTCAGCGGTCGGCACGGCGTAGACCTCGGGAACGTCCCGCACCGGGAATGACTCGGTCGTCACGCTCGCGCCGAGGTCGACCAGATGCTGACCGAGCCAGGCACGGGCGGCGCCGCCGCCGGTCGTGCCGACCCGCCGGCCGGCGAACGACTCGCCGGCCAACGTCGCGACCGTGGCAGCCATCCGCTCACCCGATACATCAGCTAGGAGCCGGTCGAGGGCGGGTAGCGCCGTCTGTGAGGTGGTGGTCATCCGCAGCAGCCGGATCCGGATGCGACCGCGTCAGCCTTCGCCGCGCTCCCGCAGCATGTGTTCTCCGCCTTCGCCTGCGCATCGGTGCCGCAGCACGTAGCGGCGGCCGCGTCGGGCTCGGGCAGCGACAGGCTCGCCCGGGGCGGGTTGCCACAGCAGCCTCCGGTGCCGGCAACGTCCAGCGCCGCAGTCGGGTCGCCGGCGAATCCGCCTGCGTTCTTGGTCTCGCTCATGATCAGTTCTCCCCTTCGATGGTCGGTTGAGTGGTGCCCTCAGCGCGGTCCGATCATTGCGGCGATCTGGGCCCGGGTGCGGTCAAGACGGCGTCGCGCCCGGCCCTCGGAGGTGCTGACCTCGGTGCAGGTGTCGCAGAAGCGCACTCCGGCCTCAGCGGCGGAACGGCGACCCAAGCGGAACATGGCTCTCTCCTCAGCAGTCTGTCTAGATGAAGCTCGAACTAGACGTTCATCTAAACAGAGAGTTGCACGCTGTTTCGAGATCTGTCAACCTAGAGGCATGTCGAAGCAAGCGACGGCCCTGCCGCTCATAGACCTCAACGCGGAAGCGCCGTGCTGCCCCCCGCTCGCGCAGCGACGCGTCCCAGCTGAGACCGCCGCGGTCCTGGCCCCCGCGTTCAAGGCCCTCGGCGATCCGGTCCGTCTGCAGCTGATGTCGATGATCGCCTCCGCCGAAGATGGCGAAGCCTGTGTCTGCGACCTGACCCCCGCGTTCGAGCTGTCCGGCCCGACGATCTCCCATCACCTCAAGACCCTGCGCGAAGCCGGCCTCGTCGACGCGGAACGTCGCGGCACATGGGTCTACTACCGCGCCCGGCCGGGCATCATGCGCCAGCTCGCCGCGCTGCTGGCTTTCGACGAGACACCGGCCGCGCAGTCGGTGTGACCCGTCGCGGGCGAACCGTCCCTACGATGAGCGCGTGACGGCACCGCCGGATGTCCTGGTGGTCGGTGGCGGACCCACCGGGCTAGCGATGGCTGCCCAGTTGGCTGCCCACGGCGTCCGACCGGGCATCATCGACCGCAACCTGGACCGTGCGCGCGAGTCACGGGCGCTGGCGATTCAGCCCCGCACACTGGAGGTTCTCGCCGGCCTAGGGGTCGCCGACGAGTTGGTCCGTCAGGGCAATCCGAACGTGCGGCTCGTCGTCCACGCCGGCCGCAAGACGGTTCCGATCCCGATGTTCGACCTCGGGTTCGCGGACACCCCGTACCCCTTCCTGCTGTTCTTGTCGCAGGCCCACACCGAGCAGGTCCTTGCCGACCACCTGCACGCCCGCGGCGTCGAGGTCGAACGCGGCGTCGAGCTGACCGGCCTCAACCAGAGCGGCGGGTCGGTGGAGGCGGCTCTTCGGCATCGCAGCGGCCGGACCGAGCACGTTCAGGTGCCGTACGTCGTCGGTTGCGACGGCGCCCGCAGCACCGTTCGCCAGTTGGCTGGCATTCCGTTCGAGGGCGACTCGTACCCGCAGACGTTCGTCCTGGCCGACGCCGACGCCGACGGCCTCGACACCAGCACTGCTCACGTCTTCGTATCCCCCAGCGGGATGCTGTTCTTCTTCCCCCTCGTCTCACCCGCGGCTTGGCGGGTGCTCGCGATGAGACCGCCCGGTGATGTGGGCGCGGCGGGCACGTCGGTGACGCTGGAAGACGTTCAGGCCCTGGCGGACCGCTACACCAACGGAGTCGTCCGTCTTCGAGATCCGGTGTGGATGACGAACTTCCGCCTCCATCACCGCGCCGCCGCCCATTACCGGGCCGAACGGATCTTCCTGGCTGGCGACGCTGCCCATATCCACTCTCCGGCTGGGGCCCAGGGCATGAACACCGGCATCCAGGACGCGGTAAACCTTGCCTGGAAACTCGCCCACACGCTCACCGGACGTGCTCATCAGTCCATCTTGGACACTTACGAACCAGAACGCGCCCCCATTGGGCGACTAGTCCTGCGGATGTCCGACCGCGCCTTCACCGTCGCCACGTCGACCAACTCGATCCTCCGGTTCGCGCGCGCCCACGTGGCACCCGCGATTCTGCCGCTCGCCGCGAAGATCACCAGCGGGCGAGGTGCCGTTTTCCGAACGGTTTCGCAGTTGAACATCAGCTACCCGCGCAGCCCGTTGTCGGCGACCGGGCCGGGCGGATCGTCGCGCCGCGCGGGCGCGGGAGACCGGCTTCCCGATGAATTGCTCGCGCCCGGCACGGGAGCCCGAACATTGCACGAGCTCACCGCCCGCCCGGGATGGCACCTGCTTCTGTGCGGGCCTGGTTGGCCGGTCGACTCAGCCAGTGTGGTCGGCACCCGTTCTGATCGGGTCAGCGTCCATCGGCTCGACCACTCGACGGCCGCCGCCTTGAATCGGCTTCGGATTCGTGGGCAAGCCGCCATTCTGGTACGACCTGACGGGTACGTCGGCTACCGCGGTGGCAGTGACACGACCGCTTTGCGCGCCTACCTCGATCAGTGGCTGCCCGTGCGAAACTGAGGGTGGCCCTGGGGTGTCCACTCAATCGCGGCGACGGTGGCGGACTGCACCCACGAAGCCCTCTGGTCCGTCTGAACCACAGGCATCGGCGAGCTATGCCACCCGCGTCCGTGGCCGGTCTGCCCGAGCCCAGCAACTGCCGTTCAGCTGGGTTGACGGGCCTGCTGGATGACTTGTTCGGCCCAGTCTCCGCCGATCTGTCTGGTGGCGGCGTTCAGGCGGTTCCAGGCGTTGATCGTGGCGATGGAGATCACCAGTGCCGCGAGTTGCTGTTCGCTGTAGTGGCGTGCCGCTTCGGCCCAGATTTCGTCGGGTACGGGGTCGGGACGGTCTGCGAGCCGCGTTGCCGCCTCGGTCAGCGCGAGCGCGGCACGCTCGGCATCGGTGAAATAGGGTGCCTCCCGCCAGGCCGAGACAGCGAAGATCCGTGCGCTCGGTTCGCCGGCGTGCTCCAGTTCGCGGGAATGGATGTCCACGCATACGCTGCATCCGTTGATTTGGCTGGCGCGCAGATGCACGAGGTAGTGGGTGACTTCCGGTATCTCCGCGTCATGCACGGAATCGGCGAGCAACTGCAGAGCCTTGAACGCGCCCGGGACGGTCAGTGCCGGGTTCTGGATCCTTGCCTTCATGAATTCTCCTGTCATCGGGGCCTTCTGGCGGATCTACTGCTATGAGAGGGAGAGCGCGGGGCGTGTGTGACCGATGGCTGCCCGGCCGAGCGACCCGAGCGGCTGCGGGCGGCTCGGGTCGCTGAGTGAGGCCGACGACGCCGTGCATGAAACTCTGTCGGATGGCGACAATTGGCTGCCAGGGCCTGGGCCAGGTCGGGCGGGGTCTGCGTGCCGGCCTGCTCGCGGGGTAGGCCGCCTTCCACCGTCCATGCGCCTTGGCCGCGTCGACGGCGCCGATCCCGGCTGGCTGCATCCGTCCAGCCAGCGCTTGCGGGTAGGTCAGGGCCGTCGTCCGACCGCCCTGCTTGTGTAGCACCAGCCACACGCCCGGATGGTCGGCGTGATGACTGTCCAACCAGGTGCGCCACGCCTCGGCGTCGGGGACGAGCAGCGGCGCTACGGCGTGGCCGCGGGACGGGGACTCAGGCAGAACGGTTGGCCGTCGGGGTCGAGCAGCACCCGCCAGCGCCCAGCTCCGGGTTGGAAGTCGGGCTCGCTGGCTCCAATCGCGCAGAGGCTCTCGGTCGCCTCGTCGAGGTCGTCCACCTGCAGATCGAGGTGGAAGCGTTTGACGCCTGCCTCATCGGGCCACTGCGCGGGCCGGAATCCCTCGATCTTGCCGAAGCCGATCTTGATGCCGTTGCCTTCGACCATCCCGTAGCTCTCGTCGCTGTAGGTGACCTCCCAGCCGAGCGCGGCCGCGTAGAACCGCGCCAGCCTGGCCGGGTCGGCGCTGTCGATGTTCACCATCGACAGCGTCGCCGTCGACTCGCCGCACGCGGGCCTGGACTGTGTATGACTCATGCATATAACCTAGACCGGTGTCGAGAACTCAGTCAAGCCACCAGCACGTAGCCAACGCCCTTGGCGCGTTGAGCCTCGTCGTCGCCGACCGGATGAGCGCCGCCATCGAAGCGGTCGCGGCGCTCGGGGCCTCGGCACCCGCCGCCCTCGCCGCCCTGCACGAGTTCCTCGACGGCGGATCGGTCACCCAGTTGAGTTCCGTGCTCGGCCTCTCCCACTCGGGCACAGTCCGCCTTGTCGACCGCCTCGGAGCCGAAGGCCTCATCGAGCGGGTCGGAGCGCAGGACGGACGGGCCGTGTCCGTCGTGTTGACCCCGCGTGGCCGTCGCCTGGCGCTGCGGATACGTCAAGCACGCGAGAAGACACTGACCAGCGCACTGTCCGCATTGACCTCGGACGAGCTCGACAACCTTGCGGCAGCACTGGACACGATGCTGACCACAGTCACCCGCGCCCGAGTCGAAGAACGCTCCGCCGACAGTCACGACCGTCCACAGCCTTGGCTGTGTCGCCTCTGCGACTTCGCCGCGTGCGGCCGAAGCGAAGGCAACTGCCCGGTCAACAACGCGGTGACGACCAGCGACCAGAGCTAGCGCGGCTCGGGCAACCCGGCCCCGAGCCAGGCCGTCCACGCGGCGGGCGTACAGACGATCCGCTCACTGCCGCGGGACCTACGGCTGAGGATGTGCTACGTTCTTCCAGTTGCAGTTTTGATTTCCGTAGACGTTTTCCGGCGCCTGATGGGGTATTCGAGACCATCCAGGCGCTTTTCGTTTTTCGTGTCGTTTCGACGCGGGTGATCAACGCGGCGGCGTAAGGGTCCGCACAATGCGGTCTCCAACAGCCTGCGAAGGAGCAGACATGACTACAGGTACCGTGAAGTGGTTCAACGCCGACAAGGGCTTCGGCTTCATCAGCCCGGACGAGGGCGGCGCTGACGTCTTCGCCCACTTCTCCGCGATCTCGGCGAGCGGCTTCCGCAGCCTCGACGAGAACCAGAAGGTGGAGTTCGACATCACCCAGGGCCAGAAGGGCCCGCAGGCGGAGAACATCCGGCCGCTCTGATCCACGCTCTGCGCGCACGGCGGCCCGACTGGTTCGGTTGGGCCGCCGTTCGGCGTTTCATCAGCCCGCCACGGCATGCTGAAGATCGTCTTTGGCGAAGGCCAGCGATCCCGGCGTGGAGCCGGCGCCAGCACTGCTCCCGCGCTTGACGGTCGAGCATGTACGGTCGCGATTTAGGCAAGCACACCATGGACTGACTCGATGCATCGTCTTCCCGGTGACGGTCAGACGGCCGGAACCGCGGGTACACGGCGCGACACCCCTGAAGGACACGACTATGACGACGACCTATTCGGGCCCTGCGCGGCTGATCCTGGTCGACGGCGCATCCATATCTGGCATGGCCTCCCTCAGTACCAACCAGCGCGGAGGACTCAACGGCTGGGGCGGCACCTTCCGCCCGGACGAGATCACGACGGAACTTCGCAACGCAGGCGAGGGACTTCAACTGGAACTCCCGTACGATCGGCTGGGTACCGTCGCCGTCACCGGCATGCGCAAACTACTCGCCACTCAGGTGTTGGTGTCGTTGACAGGTCGCGGCCCGGCACCGTTCTGACGGTGTCTCGGCCGCCGCCGCATCGCCGCGAGGCGAGTCAGGAACAGACGAGAGCCGGACCGACGCACGCTGCGACTCAGTCGGCTCCGGGTCGGACAAGGCCGTGCTCGTAGGCGTAGACCACGACCTGTACCCGGTCGCGGAGCCCCAGTTTGGCGAGCGTGCGGGCCACGTGCGTCTTCACCGTCGCTTCGCTGACGACCAGTGTTGCGGCGATCTCGGCGTTGGAGAGTCCACGTGCGACCTGGTGGAGCACCTCGAGTTCCCGTTCGGTCAGTGCGGCGACTTCCGGAGGCGCTGGTCCCGGTGCCGGGCTGCGGGCGAACTCCTCGATCACCCGACGGGTGACGGCCGGGTCGAGCAGACCGGCCCCGGCCGCCACGACCCGGATCGCCTGTACCAGATCCTCGGGCGGGGCGGTCTTGAGCAGGAACGCGCTGGCCCCGGCGCGGAGGGCGTCGTACACATGGGCGTCGACGTCGAAAGTGGTCAACACGACGATCCGGGTGGCGACGGGGTCGTCGGAAATCAGCTGGCGGGTCGCGGCGATCCCGTCGAGCCGCGGCATCCGTATATCCATAAGAGTGACGTCCGGGCGGAGCCGACGTGCGGCCGCTACTGCCGCCACGCCGTCGGCGGCCTCGCCCACGACGATGATGTCAGGTTCGGCCGCCAGGATCAGCCGGAACCCGGCGCGGACCATGGCCTGGTCGTCGGCAACGAGAACGCGTATCACGGCGGCCCTTGGTCGGCGCGGGCCATCACGGGCTGCGAAATCGGAAGCACCACATGCACCGCGTATCCGCCGCCGGCCCGCGGGCCGAGGTTGATGGTGCCGCCGTAAAGAGCCGCTCGCTCGCGCATTCCGATGTGCCCGTGCCCGTCCCGTCCGGTCCCGCCACGGGTGGTGCCGTCGTCTACGACAAGTAACTCGAGCGCCGCTGGGCCGTACTCGATGCTGCAGTCGATTCGGCTCGCGGCGGCGTGCCGCAACACGTTGGTGACCGCCTCCTGGACGATCCGGTAGGCGGCCAGGTCCAGGCCCGCCGGCAACGGCCGGACGTCGCCGGAGACGGTGAGCTGCGCACAAATTCCCGCTGCGCGGGCCGGTTCGAGAAGATCCGCGGCACCGGCCAATCCGGGTGCTGGGACCGAATCGTCGAGCTGGAACCCGCGGAGCACACCGAGCAGGCGCTGCACCTCGGCCAATGTCTCCCGCCCGGTCCGCTCGACGGCCTCCAGCGCGGCGCGTTGCTCCGAGTGCTCCGGCCCCAGCAGGCGGCGCACGCCACCGACGTGCAGCGTCATGACGCTGATGCTGTGCCCGATCACGTCATGCAACTCGCGGGCGATCCGCAGCCGCTCGTCGATCACTGCGGCGCCAGCACGCCATTGCGCCTCCTGCTCGGCTAGCGCGGCGCGCTGCTCGGACAGCTCAGCCCGCAGGGTTCGGCTCGCGATCGTACGGCCGGCGAGCCACCCCCCGGTGCCGAGCAGGCATGCGTACGCGATGTCAGCGATCACGGGGCCCGTTTCCAGCACCACGGTCCCGGTGAGCAGCCCGAGCGTCACCGCCAACGCCACGACCGGACGCCGCGCGTGGTACGCGGCGGACACGATGACGGCCAGCGCGGCGACGAACCAAGCGAATCCGGCGTTCGCATCGGCGCCGAGAGCGCCCGGTGCCACGGCGAGCGCGGTCAGCACAATAACCAACACGGCCATGGGAGCGATCCGGTGCCAGGCCGTCGCGACGGTGCCGACCAGACACGTGGCCGCCAGCAGCGGCCTGGGCGAACCCGCCACCGCGCCGGCCCACACCTCAGCCTGCGTCCCGACGGTGAACACTGCGGCTGCCACCATGTCGCCGCGGCGCGGCGTCCACCGTTGCATGAGCTCACGGTACGGCGAGGCACGCCCGGACGAGTCAGCCAACCGACCGATCTGTACGCCGGTCACCTCGTCCTTGCGACGGACGCGGATCAAGACTCGGTGCCGACGACACGACGACCGCCACGGCGGGACAGTTCACGCCGACCGCAGCACCGTCACCGTGTCGCAAGGAGCACCGATGTCGACCACCACATCCACCGCGCAGCGGCTACGCCGGCACGCCATGGGCGCCGCCCTGATCCTGTTCCCGGCCCTGCTAGTGGTGCAGGCCCTGCTCGATCCAGGCGACGGCGACACGGGCGAGGCCACGTACGCCGCCGCTTCTCAACACGCGCGAAGCCTCGCGGCATCCGCGGTCCTGCTGCTCATCTCGGGAATCCTGATGGCGCCGGCCGTCGCCGGGATCCTGCACCAGGCCCGCGACCGAGGGGCCGTCCTGGCGAACCTGGCAGCCGTAGCGGCGATGCTCGGCGGGTTCGGCCACGCGGCGATCGCGATGTACACCCTCTTCACCCTGCCGCTGGCCGGCGGCGACCCGGCACAGATGGCGGCGTACGTCGAACGGGTCAACGCCTCCCCCGTCATCAACGCGGTGGCGTTCCCGCTCATCCTCTGTTTCGCCCTCGCAGTACTCGCGATGTCTTGGGCCGCCTGGCGTGCCGGAGTCATCGGCTGGTGGGGGCCGGCCGTAGTCACCACCCTTGTCGTGATCCACGAGCTGCTGCCCGACCCTCCCCCCGCCGTCGATGTGGTCAGCATGACGATGCTGACCGCGGTTTTCGGATACCTCGGACTGCGGATCGTGCGGATGACCGACAGCCAGTGGAGCGGCAGCCGCCACGGAGACGTACCGATCCCGGCACACGCTTGACCCGCGAACGCGCCGGGCGTGTTGGAGCGCCATTCCGGCCAGGCTCCCGGCGGCGTCCGCGGTGATGTCTGGGCCGGGGGCGAGACTCAGGAGCCGGAACATACGCCCAGAGTTGGGATCCAGCGTCCGGTACGACGCGCTGAGCACGGCCCGCAGGTCGACGGTCGCCTCGTCCGGCTCTAAGAGGTCCTCACAGAGTTGTCGGACGTGTCGGTACGTGATGATGCAGGTGGCGAGGGCGAGGAATGCTTCGTGGATGTCATCGCGGCGTTCCCAGCGGATTCGTAGCCGTTTCATCCCGTGGTACCAGGCGAGGGTCCGTTCCACGACCCACCGGATCGCCCCGAGCCCGGTGCCATGATCTTGGCCGCGGCGGGCTATGCGGGGCCGGATGCCCTTGGCCCACACCAGCCTGGTCGTCGCCGCGGTCAGCGAACAGCTGGTCCGGCCGCTGGCGTGGCCGTCTTGGCCCGGCCGCGCACGGCCGGGACCGCGTCCAGCAGCGGGAGCACCTGGATCACCGCGTTGCGGTTGCCGCCGTACAGGGTGACCGCGAGGGGGACACCGCGCCCGTCGGTCAGCAGGTTGTGCTTCGAGCCCGGCCGGGCGCGGTCGACCGGGCTCGGACCGCTTTTGGGCCGCGTCTGGCGGCTCGCACGTGTGAGGAGTCGATGACCGCACGGGACCAGTCCAACCGTCCGGCCTGGTGCAACTCGGCCAAAAGCACTTCGTGCAAGCGGCGCCACACGTCAGCCTCGTTCCATTGCGCGAGCCGCCGCCAGCACATCATGCCCGAACCGAATCCCAGTTGTTGGGGCAGGAACTCCCACTGGATACCCCATTGCGTTAGGACCTCTAAGTGCGGCGTTGAGCTAGCGTTTGCGGCGTCGCTGGCGGGGCCCGATCGCCGCTATGGTCATCGCGGCCGTCGCGGTAGGAAGGCCGCGAAGCCTGCCGCAGAGACACCCGCTGCACGCCCCATGCCGAGCGAGCACCGCCGGTGCGGCGAACGACGCTGGCGGCTGCCCCTGCCAGAAGTGCCCGATGTTGAGGAATGACTGACCAGCGCGGTTCTCATCGCCGTGCACCACCGGCTTCGGGCACTTCGAAACCGCCCGGCCCCCTGGTGAGTGCGAGTCGCTCGCGAAGTCAAAGGGGTAGCGGTCGGTCGTCGACCACGGTCTTCATGACGAGGGTGGAGCTGAGGCGTTGCACGCCGGGCAGGGCGGTGAGTTGCTCGTCGTAGAGCTTCTGGAACGCGGGTAGGTCGCCCGCGATGACGCGAAGGAGGTAGTCGGGGTCGCCGAAGAGGCGTTCGGCTTGCAGGACCTGGGGGATGCCGGCGACGGCGTCCTCGAAGGCCTCGATCGTGTCGCGTTCGGCGGCGCGCATGGTGACGAAGACCAGGGCGTTGAAGGTCAGTCCGAGTGTGTGCGCGTTGAGGTGGGCGCGGTAGCCGCTGATCGCGCCCGACTGTTCCAAGGCGCGCAGACGCCGGTGGCAGGGCGACAGGCTGAGCCGGACGCGTTCGGCGAGGTCGGTGACCGAAACGCGGCCATCCTTCTGCAGTTCGGCAAGGATTCTGCGGTCTACGTCGTCCACGTGGAAGATTCTTCCCCAAATGCCGTCCTAGGCGCGACATTTTGGAAACACCTTTGACGGCTATCCACCTAGCCTTCCGTAGAGGCAGCCACCGCCGGTCGGCTGCGCTGCGAGGGAAGGACTGGTCATGGCGGTCGGTACCGTTGCCGCGTTCTGGGTGGTCTCGTTCCTGCTGGTGATCACCCCGGGAGCGGACTGGGCGTACGCGATCACGGCCGGCTTGCGGCACCGTACGGTGCTGCCCGCGGTGGGCGGGCTGCTGGCCGGGCATCTGCTGGCCACCGTGGTGGTGGCGGCCGGCGTGGCGGCCCTGGTCGCCCGTTCGCCGCTGGTGCTGACCGTCCTGACCCTGACCGGCGCGGTGTACCTCGGGTGGCTGGGCGTGGCAATGCTCGCCCGTCCGGCAACCGTGCAGGCCAGCCGGGAACAGGTGCCCGGCTCGTGGGTGCGCCAAGCAGCCAAGGGGCTGGGGATCAGTGGGCTGAACCCGAAGGTGCTCCTGCTGTTTCTGGCCTTGCTGCCGCAGTTCACCCGTCGCGATGCGGCTTGGCCGGTCGCGGCGCAGATCGCGGTGCTGGGTCTGGTCCACGTGGCAAGCTGCGCGGTGGTCTACACCGGAGTCGGCGCCGGCGCGCGAAGGGTGCTGCGGACGCGGCCGGCGGCGGCGCGGGTGGTGACCCGCGTGTCCGGCACGGCGATGGTGACCATCGGAGTGCTCCTGCTGGCGGAGCAGGTCGTCCGCTAGGCCTCACGGCACGGCCCCAAAGCCGCGTCAGAAGGCTCGCCGGGCTGGAAGACTTTGAGCTGACTCGACTGCGATGGCGGAGGATCGATGAGCGGCGACGTGATCATCGGTTTGGACGGGCAGCCGCGGTGTGCCTGGGCAGGCACCGGCGAAACGGCGTTCGGTCGATACCACGACGAGATCTGGGGTACGCGAACCTCCGACGACTCGGCGATGTTCGAGGCGCTCACTCTGGGCGTGTTCGAGGTGGGGCTGAGTTGGTCGATCGTCTTCGACAAGCGGGACGCCTTCCGCAAAGCATTCCGCGAGTTCAACGTTGCCAAGGTGGCCGCGATGGGCGAGCCGGACGTCGATCGTCTCGTGCGAGACCCGTCCATCATCCGAAACCGCGCCAAGATCGAAGCCACTATCGACAACGCGCGAGCGATGCTGGCCGCGAGCCCCCGGCTGGCCACGCTCGCCGAGGCCTACCAGAGCACACGCTCACGGGCGCCGCGCTCGGCGGCCGCCGTACCCAAGTCCACCGCCCGTGCGGAAGCGTTCGCGAAACAGCTGAAGTCTCAGGGTTACCGCTACGTCGGACCCACCAGCGTCTACGCGTTCATGCAGAACGTCGGAATCGTCAACGACCACGTGCACGGATGCTTCAGGGCGACTGACTACCGCTGACGCGGCCGGCCATCCCTCAGGCAGCGGGCACCACGTTGTGGTTGATCCGGAACATGTTGGTCGGGTCGTACCGCTTCTTGATGGACGCCAGGCGCGCGTAGCGTTCCGGGCCGTAGATCGCCGCGGAGTCGGCCGCCTCCTCGGGCGCGAGGTTGTTCACCACGCGTCGGTCGCCCTGCCAAGGCTTCATGCCGTCGAGCACCTCGGCGACCGTCCCCTTGAGCTGCCGCTCCTGCTCGATCGGACCGACCGCGACGCCCAGCAAGACGTACGGCAGGCCCCTGGTCGCCACCGAGTTCGGCACCGCCGGCTCCCGGTCCCACGCCCCGCCCAGCGCACGCAGTTCCGCCATGGCCAGTGCTGTTTCCGAGCCCGGGCCCACCAGCTCGACCAGCGTGTCCTGCGCTTCCACGGGGAACTCCCGCAGCGTGATGCTCCGTTCGTAATAGGGCAACGGGTCGGTCGGCTCGTTGTGGATCGACGCGACGTTGGCGTAGGGCATGTCCGCGACGGTGTCGATGAGCGCCGGAGCGACGGCCCGCAGCGGGGCCACCAGTCGCTCACCGTCTTCGGCCGTGCCGTTGTAGGCGATCCGCACCGCCACCGCGAACGACCCGCTTAGCACTTCGGGCAGTTCGGGATATGGCGGCAGCCGCAGCACGGCGAAGGACGAGACCATGGTCTCCGGGGTGCTCGGGAGCCAGTCGGTCCACGCTCGCAGCACGTCGGCCATCCGCTCGCCCGGGTAGTAGATGCCGCCGCCGTAGAGGCGGGGAACCGGGAACAGGTCGAACTCCAGCGCGGTGACCACGCCGAAGTTGCCCTTGTTGCCGCGCATCGCCCAGAACAGGTCCGGCTCGGACGTCGCGTCGACGTGCCGCAGTTGGCCGTCCGCGGTCACCACGTCCAGCGAGCGCACATGGTCGGCGGCGTAGCCGTGCGAACGGCCGAGGGTCGGGCTCAAACCGCCGCCCAGGGTGTAACCGGTCACTCCGACCGTGGGGTTCGATCCGTTCAGCGGAGCCAGCCCGACCTTGGTCGCCTCCTTGACGACCTCGGCCCAGATCGCTCCGGCGCCGACGCGGGCCGTGCGGCCCGCGGCGTCGATGGTCACGTCGTTCATCCGATGCGTCGCGATCACCACGGCGCCGTGCGCCGTGCCGACGATCTGGTGCCCGGTGGTCTTCACCAGCACGGGCCGGTGCTGCTCCGCCGCGAAGACGACGGCGGACTGCACATCGGCGGCGCTCTCCGGCACCACGATCACCGCGGGCACCAGTTCGTGGTTGAGGTTGAATACGGCGCGTTCGGCGTCGTATCCCGCGTCGTCCGGCAGGAGAACCGCGCCGGCCACCGCAGCAGTCAGCCGCGCGGCGTCCGCTGGCGATACCGGTGGAAAGGATGAGTCCCTGAGGGTCATGGCATAAGTCCTGTTGCTGTCGCGAATACCCCGAGGCCAGAGCCCGATCTGTCCTCCACAGTTGCACCGTCTGACCGCGCCCACCACGTCAATCGGACCTCGCTCGTGGCGAACCGATGCGGTTGCGTGCCTTGCGCAGCAGGTGCACGACGCATGGGTCGGTAGACCGGAGTGGATCACCTCCTCCTCGGCCGTTTCGTGCATGCGAGCAGGCGGACCAGATCCTCGCGCGTCCCGCTCGGCCTCGTGGTCGTCCACTGTGGCCGGCCGGAACAGCTCCTCGACGCGGGCGTGTCGGGTCAGCAACACCTCGACGACGTCGACCTCGGGCCCGGTCGCTTCGCGAATCATCCTTCGAACCCGCGTGGTTAGGGCAAAAAAGCCCGGGTAAGCGGGCAGGCGACCAGTGAGGGGGGACCACCGCCATGGCAATGCGAACGCTCGGGGTAGCCGCCGCACTCGTAGCCGCGCTCGCCGCCGGCCCAGCCGTCGCCGGGGCCGCGGACGCGCCCGCCGCCGCGCCGTCCGCGCAGGACATCGCCTACCTGCAGGCCGCGCACCAATCGAATCTGCTGGAAATCGCCACCGGCCAACAGGCTCAGCAGAAGGGGCGCAGCCAGCAGGTCAAGGACCTCGGCGCCCGGTTCGCCACCGACCACACCCGGCTGGACCAGTCCCTTCAGCAGACCGCATCGTCGCTAGGGGTGCCGCTGGCCCCGGCGGACGCCGCGCGGCAGGCGACCGAGCGGCTGGACAAGGTGCCGGCCAGGCAATACGACCGCGTCTGGATTCCGGTCCAGCAGGCGGCCCACAAGGCAGCGATGGCAAACGGCCAGCAAGAGATCGCGCACGGCTCGGACGCCGCGGCCAAGCAGGACGCCACCGCGGCCGCTCCCGTCCTCGAGGAGCACCATGCCCTGCTCAATCAGGCGACCAGCCAGATTGGCAACGGCTGACCGGCGCCGCTAGCTGGGGCCGAGTGGGGTACCGACGGTTTTCGCGGTGGTCGGAGGCGGTTCCTTCAACTCGATGAAGATGCTGTGCGTCGCCGTACCGCCGATGTTTTCGCCAGCATGTTCCTGCGCACCGAGCCAGCGGGCCTCCCCTGCGCGCAGATCGACCTCGACGCTGCGGCCGCCGGCGCTGACCTTGCGACGAAAGGCGCTGAGCGTAACCATCACGCTGTCCGGATGCCGATGGGTGTGCGTGACGTCGCCGGGTTCGTCGCGGTACTCGAGGATCCGTACGCGCTCGTTCTCGAAGATCACTTTGTAGAACGCGGGGTCGGTGATGGTCGGGTCGTAAGGGTCCATCGCGGGCTCCTCCCGGCACGGACTCGTGGGACTCAAGTACCATGTGGGATTACCGTACCATGATGGGATGGTGATGCCGTATGAGTCGACCGGGCGAACAGCGCAGAAATCACGCACCCGGCTCGCGCTGGTCACCGCCGCTCGCGAACTGCTCGCCACCGGCCTGACCCCGCAGGTCGAGGACGCCGCCCAACGGGCCGGGATCTCCCGCACCACCGCCTACCGATACTTCCCCAACCAGCGCAGCCTGCTGCTCGCCGCCCAGCCCACCATCTCGCCCGACAGCCTGATGCCACCCGATGCACCCAGCGACGACGCGACCGCCCGCCTCGACCTGCTCATGACCGCGTTCGCCCGATACAACTTCACCTGGGAACCCCAGCTACGGGCCGCCCTGCGACTGTCACTGGACCCGGCCGGCGACCAACCGGTGCTGCGCCAAGGACGCGCCATCGGCTGGATCACCGAAGCCCTCGCACCGTTGCGCGACAGCCACCCGCACGTCGACATCGGCCGGCTGGCCGTCGCCATCCGCTCAGCGACGGGCATCGAAGCACTCATCTGGCTCGTCGACATCGCCGGCTACTCCCCCGAGCAGGCCACCGACACCGTCAAAGGCACGGCTCGCGCACTCCTCGACGCCGCCGTCAGCAACGGCGGAGCCGTTCAACCGCGCGCCCGCCGACGCCGTGCCGACCAAAGTCGACGGCGCTGACGAAGAAACTCGCGACCGCGCTCGCATCCGACGATGCGTGGTCGTCATGGGTGTACGGGTGAAATGAAAGGCCCTCCGCGAGCCTGGCTAAACCGGCAGCCCGAGCGTCAGCGGACCGGTTCGCCCGCTGGGGCCAGCGCCGGAGTGGACGTGCGGTGCATGGTCAGTGACCAGCCCAGCGCACCGACCACGCCCCCGACCAGCGGCAGCACGAAGAGGCCGAGCTGGTATTTGATGGCCGTGTCGCCGACGCTCATCCGCACCTCGAAGGGGGTGCCGTGTGCGACGGTGGGGTCAGGGTTGGCCCAGATCAGATCGACCTGGCCAGGGAACATCAGCATGGTGCCGATGGTCAGCACGCTGAGCACCAATGCGGCGGCGCCACCCGCGTAGAGCCCGCCGAGGTTGCCGCCCAGCCTTCCCGCGAACCAGAATCCGGCCGGCAACACCGCGAGCAGGACGATGGTGTATCCGGCCGCGAGCCATCCGTTCGCGAGGTGCGGTCGATTGCCCAGCGGCATGAGCGCGTAGGTGATCGCGGCGGCGCCTGCCCCGAAGCCGGCGCCGGCGGCCAGCTGCCCGGGTGCGACCCGGGTGCGACGCGCGGTGGCGATCAGGATCGCGGCCGCGTACCCACCGATCGTCAACACGATGATCACCGCGCTGACGACGGCCCCGCTGCGCATGTCCGCTTCCCAGTTGCGCTGGTCGAAGGCCTGGAAATGGTCGAAACGGCTTCCCGCGAAGCGCGAGAGGTCGGCCATAACCAGCACGAAGCCATACACCGCGACATACCCGGCGGTACGCACGACGCGAGCGGCCCGGTTGTCGGCGACCGGCCCGAACACCGGGCGTGCCACCCACGGCAGCACGGCAAGCACGAGCACGAGCACGATCATCGTGACCCGACCCATTGGGACGGCCGGGTTGGCCGATCCCGGGTGCCAGCTCAGCCAGACCATCCCCGCACCCGCGGCGACGCCGGCGATCGTGAACCCAACCCTGCGTTTCACGTCAGCCTCCCAGATCATGCGGAGCACCCACGCAACTCGAACCCGTTCCGCACTCGCCGCGTCCGCGCCGGAACTCTATCTAGATAGACTTACCTTGTCGAGAGTGGCGCGACACTGCGTCTCCGACGCTTGGCGCGTCGCGGGAAGGCTCCGGTGAGCTCTGTCCTATGGCAACACTCGGGTCGGCATGTGCCACCCAACTTCAGAGCGAGCCGGGTGCACTCCACGACCGTCCGCCTGGCTTGACGAGAGGTGGCTCGCTGGCAGCGAGCGCTCGACCGCGTACCAGATGCGCTCCTCGATCGGTTCGACGCCGCCGCCCTGCAGCCAGCGGGCCGGGTGTACAGGACCGCTGCTGCCATCGGCGTCACTGACCGACGATCTCGTCCAGACGGATCGTCGGCGTCGAGGCGGTCAAGATGGCCGGGCGACCAGCTCGCCCGAGCAGGCTCAGGCCGTCGAGGAGTTCATCCTGCAATTGGGTGAGCTCGGCCCCGGCGCCGTCGTGAAGGGCTTCGGCGACGATGAGCACCCGGCACGTGCTCGCCGACACAGCGGACACCGCTGACTGCCGCCAGCACCAGCGTCGGGAGTGCGCCAGGCCGGCGGAGTCGCGGTAGACGACCTCACCCGGCTGCGGGTGCTGAACGCTGCCGTCGAAATCGGTGTAGACCTCGTTCCCGGTGGCGGGTCCGACCCACAGCGCACCGGTCACCGCGTCGAGGTCCAAGGCGGCGACGGGAACAGCGAAGCGGACCGAGACGGCGTTGCAGATATCGACGAGCGGGTGGATTCGTGGCAGATCACCGCGCGTGCGCAGCCGCCGAAGCAGCGATTCGGCCGCGCAACGGTACTGCGTGGGGCGCAGCCCCAACCGCGAGAACGCCGCGCGCCAGGCCGCGACGGAAGGCAACGACGACTCCAACGTCGACCCGCCCATGACCGGGGCATGGGACATCTGTGCCGCGATCCACTCCTGCAACGGGTCCTTCTGATCGGACTCGCCGGGTCGCCCGGTCAGCGGCGCCACCGTCAGATCCGAGGTCAGCTCGGTCGTCGGGTGCACCGCCAGCTCAGCCGTCACGACCAGGGCCTGCAGGTGCGGGAACTGGGCCCAGATGCTGCTCTCGTGCCCGAAGGAACGACCTGTGGCGGTTTCAGCAGTGCCCAGCGATGCGACCGCGGCGTCGTGCCCGGATGTGCTCTGCCAGCCGGAGTCGGCATTTCGGTCTGTGCTCACCTCAGCGATGTTGCGGGTCGGGATGGACCGCCATCAAGGACCAAAGCTGGCCCGATCTCATGGACCAAACGACGCAGAGTGTCCGGCAGCGGTCAGCACCGGTGATCAGCGCCTCTCGTGACTTTCGCGCAGCTCGTAGATGATCGGTGCGAAGCTCTCGGCGATCTCGGCAGCCTCGCGCATGTGCGCGGCCACTGCCGGATCATCGAAGATCGCCTTGAAGTCCGCGGCGCTGACCCATTGGGCGTAGTTCGCGACGTGCCGGCGGTCGTCGCTGACGTGCAGGTTGGCTGACACGAACCCAGGCAGGTGCCGCATCGTCTGCTCGGTCGCGCGGGAGAGCGTCTCGAGCAGATCCTCGGCGCGAGCCGGATCGACGGTGAAGGTGTTGATCAGCGTCATGTAGCGGTCGCTCGGATCGAGTGTGGTCATTCGATTTGCCCTTCGAAGCGATGTGACACGGGCGCGGCGTGTGGGGATCTCGTCCGTCTCAAGCCTGGTCCCGAGTGATCCACGATGGATCCGCCAAGCGGGCAGCACATCGGTTGATCGGCGCCGTCAATCGATCGGTTGATGTCACGATCGGTTGACGGCGACAGACTGCGCACAGTAACCGGGGCAACGTGACGACCCAGCGGGCGCGATCTTTACTCGCCCGGGTCCGTGACCAGCCGGTCGCTCCTATGGCTCGAATGCCGGTGGCGGAGCCTCGGGTTCGCTGATCCCCCGCAGGTGGTTCCTGACACGGGCGGCGAGCGCGGGAGCTTGGTCGCTCTGATCAAGTAGGAGCCCGATCGCTATCTTCAGCGCTCGACTGAGCTCGGCCGGGTCAAGTGAACGCACCAGTGCGTCGGCGAACCGTTCGCGGGTCTCCGTGGGTAACAGGTGCGCGCCGCGTGCGTGCCAGTCTTGAACACCCGCCCGCCTGCTCGCCAGTGCGAGCGTCTCGTTGCGGAGGCTGCTGATCCAGTACTCCGCTTGAATGGCACGCCCGCGCTCGATGCACACGCGTGCACGAACGGCGTGGTGAACAGCGTGCCCATACGTGTCCGTGCTGTTGCGCGGACTCGCGACCACGGGATCGTTCGCTGCCCCGAACAACAGACGGAAGGTGTCACCGCGCGCCGCGAACTGGCTCGTCGGCGTCACGGAGAGATCCACCTGCAAGGCGCCGGGCAGCAGGAACACCCGGTAGGTGATCGGGCCCGCGGTGAGGTCGAACAGCGTCGTACCGTCGAACTCCGCTCGCAGCTTCGCTGCCCACTCGTCGAGTATCGCGACAGGCTCGGTCGCGTCCGCGACCGCGAACGTGAGATCGGTGTCTGACCACCGGTCGCCTTCGGTGTGAGCCCGAGATCCCACCACCGCGGCCGCGGTGATGCGCTCGTCCAGCTCCGCGAGACCGATGAGGTAACCCTCGACCTCGTCGCGCAATGCGACGTCAAACATTCCTGCCGTCTCCCAACCAACGATGCGAAGAACCTACGATGCCGACCCGGCGTGCCGAGACCGATGTCGGTGCCGCCCCTCGACGCGACACAGGTTGTAGCCGAGCGCGGGGTCAGATCAGGGGCGGGTCTCGGTCGCGGGCGCTGTCCGGCCGCGGGTGGCGGCCAGTGTGGCGCCGGCCCCGATCAGGACGGCCAGGGTGGCGAAGCCCCAGTTCAGGGTGGCGAGCGTGGCGACGCCGGCGACCAGTAGGGGGCCGCCGGCGTCGCCGAGCTCGCGGCCCAACTCGGCGGCGCCCATGGTTTGACCGAGGCGTTCGGCCAGGGTGCTGGCGGCGATCGCGGCGAACCCGAGCGGTGTGATCAGTCCGGTGCCGACGCCGATCAGCGTGGCCCCGGCCAGTACCCCGGCCAGGCCGGGCAGCATCGCGGCGGCCAGGCCGGCCGCGGTCACCGCGAGGCCGGCTACCAGACCGGTACGGCTGGACAGTCGCCCGTCGTCCAGCGCCCGGCCGGCTCGCGGCTGCACGAAGGCCGCGCACAGCGCCAGCACCGACACCGCCGCGCCGGTGGCGATCGTGCCCAGCCCGGCCGCCCGGCCCACCACGGGCAGGAAGCCCACGCCGACCGACAGCGCCGCCGTCGCGGCGGCCAGGGCCGCGGTCGGGCCGAGGAAGGCCGGGGCGTTCAGCCGGCGGGCCAGGTCGAGAACGGTCTGCCGCTTCTTCGGCAGCGGTGGGACGACCGGGACAGCCCGCGCCGCCCACCCTGCGACCACGGCGGCGATGACGGTGAGCACGATGAACAGCAGGCGCAGGCCGCCCGCCCAGACCAGCACGCCACCCAGCAGCGGCCCGAACGTGTAGCCGATCGACTTGTAGAACCCGTACGAGCCGAACGCCCGGCCGTGTTTCGCGACCGGGTTGAGCCGGGCGACCAGCGCCGACGCGGCCGGGGAGAACGCCGAGGCGGCGGCGCCCTGCCCGAGCCGGGCAGCCCAGAGCCAGCCGGGACTGTCGGCGATCGCATACGTCGCGGAAGCGACTGCGAACGCGACCAGGCCGCCGAGCAGGACCGGCTTGGCGCCTACCCGGTCAGCGAGGCTGCCGAACACCGGCTTGAGCAGCACCTCCGCGCCGTCGTAGAGAGCCAACAGGCCGCCCAGCACCAGCAGCGAGGTGACCGCGTCGTCGGAGAACCCGCCCAGGTTCGCCGCGATCGCGTGTGCCCCGAACGCGGTCGTGAACCCGGCCGCGTACAGCGGCCACATCCGCCGGCCGGGCGCGGGGCCGGTCATTGGTCGGCCCCAGCGGCTTCGTGCAGCATGGCGATGACCCGTTCGGCGTAGTCCTCGCAAACGGCGGCGCACTCCCTCAACCGGCGGGCGGCCTGCGGCGCTTCCGGGGCGCCGAACACATCACGGGCGGTCAGATCGCGGTGCCAGCGTCGCAACCGCTCCAGGGCCTGCTCCTCTTCCTCGAGCTCGGCGAGGGTGAACTTGGCGATGGCGATCTCCTGCTCGAACTTGCCGCAGCCGGCCAGGAATTCGGCCCAGTCCGCGGAGCGCGCCGCGGTGAACATGTCCTGCAACCGGGCCGCATCCTGCGGGCCGCCCCCGCCCGCGTGCAGGGTAAGAGCCTGACCACCGGCCTGCTCGGTCAGCGCGATCGGGCGTGCCGTGCCGTCGGCGAAGACCGGCACGTCCGGGACCGCCCACACGCCCTGGCCCAGCGACAGCGCACCGATGCGCCGCAACTCCCGCCACACCGCCACCCGATGCCGGGACGGCTCCGCCGGAATCTTGAGCACCAGCACCACCCAACGAACCGGATCCGTCACGCAGGGCAATGTAGCACTCGTTACATTTGGCCGGCGGTGTGGCCACCGTAGGAACGCTCCAACGTCATCGACGTCTACATCGCCCAGCTACGCCCTGGCCCGCCGGGCCGCTCGACTCGAACGTCCGGTTGAACGTCGTCCTCAATGTCCTGGTGCGGTGCCGCCCTGTTGCGGTCCCATGATCGAGCCCCATCGCTAGGCCGTCCAGGCGGGTGGGGCTCGCGCGCCGATCCCTGCGCCATCAGAAAACAGCGATGTGCCAAAGCGCCGCGGAGCACGGGATCGACAACGGCTTCGGCCTCAGTAAAGGAGACGACGTGAAATTTCCATCCTTCCGGCTCGCGCTCGCGACGCTGGCGGCGACGACGCTCGGTGTCGTCGTCGGTCAGGCGCCGGCCGCGGCGGCGCTGCCATCGGACTACAGCATCACGGTCAGCACCACCTTCCACGGCAGCGGCTACTCAGAGTCATACAGCCGGGAGTTCGAGATCTACAGCGGGAACGGCGCTTGGGTGGGGACCTTCTGGTTCCAGGCCGACCCGGCCAACGGGGCACCCGGTGACGCCCTGAAGACCTGCGACATGGAGAAGGACGGACTCGGCACCGAGATCCGGATGGACATCGGTTCGTCGAGCGGCTTCCAGCAGACGGATCGGATCGCCTCCACGCGCGGGATGGGCGCCGGTTACTGCGACGGCTGGAAGACCGGTGACATCGCGGAGAACACGTCGGTGGCGCTCAAGGTTTGTCTCGTGCGCGGCACCACGGAGTACTGCAGCGGCGTCTATTACGCCCGGACCTGACCTACCACCCGGCGCGCGAAAGGCATTTCCGAACGCGGGAGGGCATCGTCCTCTCGCTCCTAGAACTGGGGAGAACCAACGTGACCGGAAGAAGCAAGACGGTTCATCACCGGCGGGGCACTCGACTTTCCAAGCGTCTGGGCACCTTCGCCGTTGTGCTCGTCGCCCTCTGCGCGGGCCTGGTCGGGGTGGCCCAGCCGGCCTCGGCCTCGGTGGGCTGCGTGAACGTCTATCTCATCAACGGCTACACCGGGCTCGCGGTCTCGGCGGAGCTGGGAGATCCCACCTACCCCGGCATGCTTCGGGCCCGCTCCAGCGGTGTGGGCGCGTGGGAGAAGTTCCAGCAGTGCATCGACTCGGCCAACAACGTGTTCACCCTCAAGTCCCTGGCCAACAACCGCTATGTCACGACCGAGATGAACTACCCCGGCAGCTTCAAGTACATGCTGCGGGCCCGTGCGACGACGGCGGGGGCATGGGAGAAGTTCACGCTGTACGGGACCAGCTCACCTTGGATGGATACCTTCAAGGGCTACCCGAACCTCTACGTCTCGACCGAGATGAACTTCAGCGGAAACTACAGGTACATGCTGCGGGCCCGGTCCGCGAGTCCGGGTGAATGGGAGACCTACCGATTCGGCCCCGCGTAGCCAGAATCGTAGGCTGTCGCGGCCGCCGGCGCCTTGACGCTGTCGGCCGCGACATCCGCACAGACGGACCGCGCACCGAACAGGGCCCGGTCCGCGCCGAACCTTCCCGCGACGCGCGTCTCGACTAACCGGCGACCGAGGAGGACACTTTGTTCGATCGCCGGTGATGTGCCTATCGAGACGAGCCTGCCCTGGCCCGGAGGGAGCGCAGGCATGAGACGTGCGCACGTGCTCGACGCCTTGATCCGGCTGGCGCAGCCCGCCAATGTTGTTGTTCTTCCGGTTCTGATCGCGCAGGGCAGGCAGGTGCGGCGGCGGATGCCGCGGCTGCCGGCAGCCCAGGGCCCCACTGCGGGCGTGTGTCCGGGCAGCGAACCGGCACTGCGCCTGACTGTGCTGGGTGACTCGGCCGCCGCCGGGGTGGGGGCGGCCACCCACGAGGAAGCCCTTGGCGGCTTTCTCGGCGCCGAAGTGGCCCGCCGCACCGGCCGGATGACCTCGTGGCACGTGGTTGCCCGCAGCGGTGCGAAGACTCGCGACGTGACCCGGGATCTCGTGCCGCGACTCGTCGACCACTCGGACGTGATCATCGCTGTTGCCGGGGTCAACGACCTGAAGAGCTATCGGCTGATCCGCGACTTCCGACGCGACACCGCGGCGCTGGTCGACGCCATCCGGCGTCGGGTCGGCCCCGTGCCGGTTGTGCTGGCCGGGATCCCGCCGTTCGAACACATGCCGGGTCTCCCCCGACCCATGCGGACCGTCCTGGGCCTACGCGGGCGCGCGATGAACGACGTCCTACGCCGGCTGGCGTCCACGATGGACAACGTGTCACACATCTCGCTGAGCGGTTTGGCGTTCTCCGACGACGCCTTTACCGAAGACGGCTTCCACCCGGCGAGCAACGGCTACCGGATGTGGGCGGAAACGATCGCCGACCAACTGGGAGCGTCAGTCGGTGCGCCGGGACGAGAGGCGCAACTCGAGCATCGCGGCGAACCGGGCGTCCGGGTCGCGCAGGTCGATGGGCCCGACCTCGGCCACTCGCCGTAGGCGGTATCGGAAGGTGTTCGGGTGGACGTACATCGCCGCGGCGGCGGCGACCGCGTCGCCGAAGGCGTCGAGCCAGGCCCGTAGCGTGTCGACCAGGTTGGTGTGGTGGCGGGCGTCGTAGACGAGCAGGTTGGCGACCGGGCCGCTGGGCTGGTCGCCGCGCGCCGACACCACGTCGGCGAGGTCGAGCAGCAGAGCTTCCACGTGCACGTCGGCCAGCCGGGCGACCCGGCGCCCGGCGCCGTTGCCGGTCCGCAGGACGCGCAGGGCCCGGTCTGCTTCGGCCCGCGCCGCGGCCAGCCCGGCCACGTCCTGTGCTACCGGGCCGATTCCGGCCACGGCGGGGATGCGGTCGCCGACCCGGTCGAGGAAGTCGGTGGCGATGCGCACGGCGCTGTGCTCGACGTCCGCGCGGCCCCGGTTGATTGGGACGAGCCCGTAGACGATGTCACCGACCAGCGCCGTCGCTGACCTCGGGTGCACCGCGCCGACGTGCATGGCCAGGGCGTCGGCCAGCCGTTGCCGTTCGGTGGCGAGCGTGGCGTCGGCGCTCGCCGAGCCTTCGGAGCCGAGCAGCGCGAGCCCGAGCACGGCGACGGGGCGGTCGGCGAGCCCGAGCCGGGTCAGTGCGTCACGGGCCGGCGGCCCGCCCTCCAAGGCGGTGCTGAGCAGGTCGGCGCGCAGCCGTCGGTGGACGTCGGCGCCGGCCCGGATCCGCAGCATGTGCAGTGCGACGACGCGGGCCGCGTCTCGGAAGGCCTGCATACGGTCGAGGTTGAGCGGCTGCCGGACGGCCGCCCAGATCGAGCCGAGGAACTCGTCGCCGGCGCGGACCGCGACGGCGACCCGGGGCACGAGGAAGTCGTCGCCGCTGGGTTCGACGAACACCGGTTGGTCGCTGCGGTAGAGGTCGCCGAACACGCCGCGGTCGGTGAGCTGGCGCGCGTAGCGTGCGGGCACCTGCCGGCCGAGGATGGTCTCGATGCGGGACGGATCGGCTTCGTCCTGCCGTCCCGAGTAGGCCAGGACCCGCGAGCTGCGATCTTCGATGGTGACCGGCGCGTCGAGGAGCGCCGCGATCGCGTTGGCGACCGCGAACAGGTCACCGGCCGGGACACCGCCCAGGGTCTGCGGCTCGGCGTCGCCCACGTCGCCTTCGGCGAGCAGTGCGCGCAGCAGCGCGGCGAGTTGCGCCCACGAGGCGCCCCGGGTCAGCCCGAGCAGCGCCACCCCGGACTCGGCCGCGGCGGTGGCCAGATCGTCGCCGGTCGGCACCGGCGAGCGTACGACCAGTCCGGCGGCCTCCTGCTGGCCGAGCGTGCGGAGCAACCGGGCGGTCGAGGCGGCGTCGCCGACGCCCACCCCGAGGACGAGCGCGTGCTGGGGCAGTGCGGGCTCGTCCAGCGGGTCGTGGATGACCACGCCGCCGAGGGCGACCGTCTGGTCCGGGTCTCCGTGGACCAGTTCGAGGAGGGTGGCGCCCAGGTCGTCGAGGACGCGCCCGAGGCTGGCGTTCGGTCGCACAGCAGTGAGCCTAGGAGCTGGACTAGACCGGTATCCAGGCCGTTTCGGTGGTGATCTCGGCGAATACGTCGGGGCGGGGCTCGACGCCGAGCCCGGGTCCGGTCGGCACGGGCAGGTGACCGTCCTCCAGGACGAACGGCGCGGTGAGGTCGGTGCGGTAGAAGCGGTCGGAGGCCGATGTGTCGCCGGGCAGGGTGAAGCCGGGCAGTGCGGCGAGCGCCACGTTCGCGGCCCGGCCGAGGCCGGTCTCCAGCATCCCGCCGCACCAGACCGGCACGCCGTGTGCCGCGCAGGCATCGTGGATGCGGCGTGCCTCCAGGTAGCCGCCGACGCGGCCGGCTTTGACGTTGACGATTTCGCAGGCGCCGAGGGTGATCGCCGCGACGGCGACGCGCGCCGAAGTGATCGACTCGTCGAGGCAGATGGGAGTGCGGATCAGTTTGGCCAGCGCGGCGTGGCCGAGCAGATCCTCCTCGTCCAGCGGTTGCTCGATCAGCAGCAGGTCGAACGGGTCGAGCCGGGCCAGGTGGCGCGCGTCCGCCAGGGTGTACGCGGTGTTCGCGTCGACCTGCAGCAACAGCCCGTCACCGAACCGCTCGCGGACCGCCCGGACCGGTTCGACGTCCCACCCCGGCTCGATCTTCAGCTTGACCCGCACGTATCCGGCGGCGACGTATCCGGCCACCGCGTCGAGCAGCTCGCCGATCGAGCTCATGATGCCGACGGACACCCCACACGGCACGCGGTCACGGACCGCGCCCAGCTCCCGGGCCAGCGGCCGGCCGGCGGCGCGCAGCTCGGCGTCCAGGACCGCCATCTCCAGCGCGGCCTTGGCCATCCGGTGTCCTTGTAGCGGGACAGGGCCGGCCCGACCGCGTTCGCGTCCAGGTGTTCCACCGCACCGAGCGCCGGGACGAGAAACCGGGTGAGCACGTCGGTGGCCGCACCGATGTATTCCGAGGAGTACAGCGGGTCGGCCATTGCCACGCACTCCCCCCACCCGTCGGCCTCGGCGGTGACCGCGCGCAGCAGCAGCACGTCGCGGGACGTGCTCGTCCCGAAGGAGGTCCGGAACGGTGCCACGAGGGGCATCCGGACGTGCCGCAGCTCGACGCCGTTGAGTTTCATGACTCTCCCGCCTTGGTGAGCACGTACCAGCCGGTCCGGTCGAAGTGGACGATCCGCCACCCGCCGGCCATCAGCGTGCCGAGCGTCTCGCGGACCGCGACCCGCCAGGCGTGCGCGACGCCGGGCTCGGTCCGGCGGAGCGTCTCGATGTCGGGTGGCACGGCGACCAGGACCGTGCGCCCGTCGAGGTCGCCCATGGTGGGCCGGCCGTCGGCCGTCCGGTGGAGCCCGACCACCGCCGCGTCGCACGGCTCGGGGGTTGCCGGGCGGCCCGCGCACGCCGCGTCCACCCCGGGCGCGGTCAGGTCCCACCTGACCAGCAGCCGGTCGCTGTCGCCGGCGCCGTTGCGCCCGTCGTTCATACCGCCGTAGAAGTTGGTCAGGTACTCGTCGGGCGTCGCGGCCAGCTTCACGAGGTTGAAGTAGGCGTTGCGGCTGACCAGCGGGTCGTACGTCCACGAGATGGTTTTCAGGCCCCGACGCAGGGCCCAGCCGCGCTGGTGTGTCTTGAGCGCGAAGCCGACCGCCCGCCGCCCACCGGACGGGGCCACCCCGGTGATGTGGCTGTGCATGGTGGCCTGCGCCGGCGGCCCGAAGAACGCGACGCACGCGCCGACCAGTTCGGCGCCGTCGTAGGCGCCGGCGACGTAGTTGTCGGCCTTGCTGAGCGCCCGTATCAGCGCGGCCGTGACCGGCTGGTTGTCTGGCTCTGGACGCCAGATGCGGTCGAACAACCGGTACATCGCCTGTATCTCGGCGGCGTCGGTGATCTCCCGTACGGTCACCCCGGCGGCGTGGGCCGCGGCGAGGGCCTGCGCGGTGGCCGCGTCACTGTCCATCGAGGACCCGCGGCGTGGCCCGCGCCCCGAAGTGCAGGTACCGCTCGCCGGTCGCCAGCGCGTAGAACGTCACCGGCGCCCAGTTCTGCGCGGACGGCTCCTTGACCAGGAACAGGTTCTCGTCGAGCGGGACCATCGGGTATTCCTGGGTCGGCTCGGGCACCAGTTCGGCGATCGGCCCCGTGATGGTGGTACGCAGGACCGGCCCGCCGTCGCGCTCCAGCACCTCGATGTGCACGCTGGCCCGCTCGTAGGTGCCCAGGTGCCGCTGGAAGTCGACGTGCACCGGCTCGGCGCCCGGCGCGATCGGGTGCGGCATCGCCACGCCGGCCACCTCCGCGAAGATCTCCCGGAACAGCTCGTCGTAGAGGTCGCGGGCGTTGCCACCGTTGGTGAGCAGGGTGACGGCCAGGCCCTGCTCCGGCAGCAGCTTCAGGAAGGCCGACTGGCCGATCGTGTTGCCGTCGTGGCCGATGAGCCGGTGCCCGTCCCAGCCGAACCGGATCCAGCCGAGACCCCAGGAGTCACCGAGGGAGTAGACGTCGGGCAGGTCGGCGTGCTTCGCGGCCATCGCCGCGGTGCTCGCCTCGCTGAGCAAGCGGGTGCCGTCCGGGCCCACTCCCCCGCGCAGGTGCAGGCGGGCGAACGCGAGCACCTCGGCCGCGGTGGAGTTGATCAGTCCGGCCGGGCCGGCCGAGCGCTGCAGCCCCCACACGGGCGCGACCTTCAGGTTGTCGAGGTCCTCGCCGACGTGGCCGATCGCGGTCCGGTGCGCCAGCGCCTCCTCCGGCAGGGTGCCGGTGTGGCGCAACCCCAGCGGGCCGAACAGTCGTTCCCGGACCGCGGCGTCCCAGGTGCCGCCGGTGAGCTTCTCGATCACCCGGCCGGCCACCGAGAGACCGGCGTTGCAGTACGACCAGGTGGCGCCGAGCGGGTGGTTCTGGGTCTGGCCGGCCAGGACCGCCACGTATTTCTCGAGGCAGTCGTCGCCGCGGCCGGTGTCGGTGAACACGTCGCCGTCGATGCCGCTGGTGTGTGTGAGCAGGTGCCGCATGGTGACCTGCTTGGTGACGTCCGGATCGGCGAGCCGGAACTCCGGTAGGACGTCGACGATCGGCGCGTCGAGGTCGAGCCGTCCCTCGTCGACGAGTTGCATCACCACGGTGGCGGTCCACACCTTGGAGATCGAACCGATCTGGAACACGGAGTCGGTGGTGGTGGTCACGCCGGTGTCCTTGTTGACGACGCCGTACGCCGCCTCGACCAGTTCGTCGTCACGGCCGGGACGCAGGCGCAGGATGCCGAGCGTGGCGCCGGGCACGTGGTGTCGCTCGGCGAGGGCGGCCAGCCGGCGCTGCCAGTGCGCGGCGTCCAGGGTTGGGCGGCGCGGCCCGCTCGCGTCACCGGCGTACTGCTCGACCCAGTCGACGATCCGGCTGTTGAAGTCGATCCGGTGCGACGGCTTGCCCTGCAGGATGAACAGGTGTGCGGCGTCCGGGTAGAGCACCAGCCGGGTCGGCACGTCACGCTCGCGCAGCGCGGTGTGCCACTGCTGCGCCTGCCCGACCGGGCACCGCACGTCATCGGCACCGTGCAGGATCAGCGTCGGGGTGCGCACCTGGTCGACCCGGGTGATCGGCGACATCTCCTGGAACGAGCCACCGTCGAGCTCGAACGCGCCGATGAAGTGCCCGGCGTCTGAGCTGCCCGCGCCGCTGGTCAGGTCGCTGATCACCCCGCCGGCCACCGCGGCCGCGAACCGGTCGTCGATCCCCGTCAGGTAGCAGGTCATGAACCCGCCGTAGCTGTATCCGGTGACGGCGAGCCGGGCGGGGTCGGCGAGACCTTCGGCGACCAGCGCGTCGACAGGCTCGAGGAGGTCCTTGGCGTCGGACACACCCCAACCGCCGAGCGCGGCGGTGTAGAACCGTTCGCCGTACCCGTCGCTGCCGCGCGGGTTGACCAACAGCACCGTCCACCCCCGCGCCGCCAGTTCCTGGTGGTAGAGGTGGACGTCGTCGGCGGCGGCGTTCCACGCGTTGTGCGGCCCACCGTGCACGTCGAGCAGCAGCGGGCCGGCGCCGGTTGTCTCCGGGTCGCGGACCACCCACCCGTGCACCACCGTGCCGTCCGAGATGGTGAACTCGCGCTCCTCGCGGTGGAAGAGGTCGACGTCGGTGCCGTGCGCGGTGCGCACGGACTCGCCGCCCCCGGCGAGGTCGACGGTGACGAGCTCACCGAGCGAGGTGGGTGTGAGAAGCAGCGTGACCGCCGTGTCCCCGGCGACCGACAGCCCGGCGACGGTGCGCCCGGCGCCGGCCAGCACCGGCGTCGGCTCCCCGCCCTCGACCGGCACGGTGTAAAGGTGGGTGTCGCCGCGATCGCGGACGCAGAACAGCACCGACCGTCCACTATCGACCAGCGACGGCAGCGCGCCCGGGTAGCCGGGCCCGCCCGGCATCACGTTGCGGTCCAGCGGGGCCGACAGGCTGCTGACCGGCCCGCCGTCGAGCGGCACGCGCAGCAGGTGGGCGTGCCCGGTCGGCCGCTGCGGATGTCCGACCACCAGCAACGCCGTGCCGTCGGCGGTCCAGGTCACCGGGCCGGCGACGCCGTCGGCCAGGCCGGCCAGGCGAGGCGGTGCGGCCGGGTCGTCGGCGGAGCGCACATAGACCGGGCAGCGCAGCGTACGGTCGGCGTCCGGGTCGGTGGCCGCCGAGTACGCGAGCTGCGTCCCGTCCGGTGACCACGCCGGGTCGCCCGCATGCCAGTCACCGTCGGTGACCCGGCGGACCACCTTGGTGGCCAGGTCCAGGACGTGCACGTGGTTGCGCACCGTGCGCAGGTAGCCGGCGCCGTCGGCCAGGTAGTCCAGCCGGTCCGTGACGATCGGCGCAGCGGCGCGCCTGGTCCGCGCCTGGTCGTCCTCGCCGCCGGCGGCGTTCAGGTCGACCGGGGCGGCGAACGCGATGGCCGCGCCGTCAGGGCTCCAAACCGGACGGCCGGCGCCCAACGGCAGCGTGGTGAGCTGCTCAGGCTCCCCGCCACCGGCCGGCAGCAGCCACAGTTGTGCTGCCCCGTCGGCGGCCCGCAGGAAGGCGATCCGCGTGCCGTCCGGCGACCACGCCGGTGCCGAGTCGGCGCCGCCGCGGGTGAGCTGCTCCGGTTCGCCGTCGCGGGTGCCGACCCGCCAGAGGTTGCGCACGGTGCGGTCGGCGTCTGCGTCGGCGGTGCGCAGCACGTACACCGCGCGGGTTCCGTCCGGTGCGATCGCCGGCTCTTCCGGCACCGCGAGGGCGAGCAGGTCGTCAATGCGCTGGCGTCGGGTCACGGCGTGCTCCTCGTGTTGTGCGGGGCGGTCGGTGCGGACGAGCGGACGGCGTAGTGGCAGGCGGCCTCGTGGCGGCGGCCGGCACCGTCCGGTTCGGTGTCGCGGCAGGCATCCCGGCCCTCCAGGACCAGCGGGCCGACCGGACAGCGCGGGTGGAAGCGGCAGCCGGCCGGCGGGTGGTGCGGGTCCGCCGGCTCGGCGGTGTCCAACGCGGCCTCCGCACCGGTCAATGCGGCGGGGATGCCGCCGGGTTGCGGCGCCGAGGCCAGCAGTTGCCGGGTGTACGGGTGCTGCGGGTCGCCCAGGACGTCGTCGACCGGCCCGCACTCGACGATCCGGCCGAGGTACATGACGGCGAGCAGGTCGCTGACGTAGCGGACGACCGCCAGGTTGTGCGAGATGAACAGCATCGACAGGCTCAGCCGGCGCTGGAGATCGCGCACCAGGTTCAGCACGGTGCCCTGGATGGAGACGTCCAAGGCCGAGGTGATCTCGTCGGCGATGATCACGTCGGGGCGGGCGGCCAGCGCGCGGGCCAGCGCGACCCGCTGTCGCTGCCCGCCGGACAGCTGCGCCGGATACTGGCCGGCCCGCTCGGGGGTCAGCTCGACCAGGTCGAGCAGCCGGGACACCTCGGCCCGGCGGGCCGTGGCGCTGTCGCCGCGCGGCGCCGCCTCGGCGATGGACGCGCCGACCGTCATCCGCGGGTCGAGTGAGGAGTACGGGTCCTGGAACACCATCTGCACCCGGCGTCCCTCGTCGCGGCCGGGCGTGCGCGGCAGCGGCCGCCCGTCGAGCAGGACCGCGCCTCCCGCGAGGGGGGCCAGCCCGACCGCGGCGCGGGCCAGAGTCGACTTGCCGGAGCCGGACTCGCCGACCAGGCCGACCACCGTGCCGGCGGGGACGGTGAGGTCGACACGATCGACCGCGGTGACACCGCGCCGGCGGCCGCCGAACCGGACCGAGACGTCGCGGAAGCTCAGCTCATTCAACGGGTTCACCGGCCCGGGCCGGTTCGGCCGGCGGCGCCGCGGTCAGGTCGGCGTGCCAGCAGGCCACTCGGCCGCCGGCGAGATCCTCCTCCAGCGGAGGGTCCTCCCGCCGGCACAGGTCGTCGGCGTACGGGCAGCGCGGCGCGAACGCGCATCCGGCTGGCGCGTCGGCGGGGTCGGCCGGCCGGCCCGGAATGACGGTCAGCGGCAGGTCCCGGTCGGTGCGCAGGTGGGGCACCGCGGCGAGCAGCGCGCGGGTGTACGGGTGCCGCGCCTTCGTGGCCAGGTCGGCGGTGGCAACGTCCTCCACGACGCGTCCCGCGTACATGACCAGCACTCGCCGGCAGACCTGACCGACCACCGTGATGTCGTGGCTGATCAGCATCAGGGCCGCGGCGGTGGTGGCCCGGATGTCCTCCAGCAGCGCCAACACCTGCCGCTGCACGGTCACGTCGAGCGCGGTGGTCGGCTCGTCGGCGACGATCAGCACCGGCGTGCCCATCAGGCCCATGCCGATCATCGCCCGCTGGCGCATGCCGCCGGAGAACTCGTGGGGGAACTGGTGGGCCCGCCGCTCCGGCGCGGGCAGCCGCACCGCCCGCAGTCGGTCCACCGCCCGTTCCCACGCCCGGCGGCGGGACATGCCCTGGTGCTGCTCGGCCACTTCGGCGAGCTGCCGGCCGATGCGCTGGATCGGGTTGAACGAGGTCATCGGGTCCTGGAAGACCATCGCCAAGGAGGTGCCGAGCACGCGCCGCTGCGCCCGGGTCGGGCCCTGCCGCAGATCCTGCCCGGCGAACTCCAGCCGCTCCGCATGCACCTGCCCGGGCGCCTCGATCAGCTGGGCGATCGCCAGGGCGGTGAGGGTCTTGCCGGAGCCGGACTCGCCCACCACGCCGACCGCCTCTCCACGGCGGACGGTGAAGCTCAGCCCTCGCACCGGTGTCACGTGGCGGCCACCCGCGGCCGGGAAGCTGACGCGTAGCCCCTCCACGGCCAGCACCACGTCCTCGGCGGAGGGTATCGGCGCGGCCGGCCGGGGTTCCGGCCGGCGGCGGGCCGCGGCGAACAGCGGCGTGGTCTGCCCGATCCCCCGCACGATGGCCTCGCCGGTCAGGTTGAACGCCAGCCCGGCCAGCACGACGGCGGCGCCCGGGGCGAGGGTCGCGAGGGGGTGCACGTAGAGGCTGGCGAGTCCTTCGCCGAGCAGCCGGCCCCAGTCGTAGGAGGGCGCCTGCACGCCGAGGCCGAGGTAGGAAAGGCCGGCGAAGGCGAGCAGCGAGCCGCCGGCCGCCACGGTCGCGTTGACCACCAGCGGCTCGCCGATGTTCGGCAGGACGTGCCGGACGAGGATCCGGAACCTGCCGACCCCGGCGATCCGGGCCGCCGCGATGTAGTCGCGCTCGGCGATCGATGCGACCAGGGTGCGGGTCAGCCTGGCGAATGCGGGCGCGATGGCGAAGCCGATCGCGAGGACGGCGCCCGTGGCGCCCACGCCGAAGACCACCGCGAAGCTGAGCGCGAGCAGCAGCCCGGGGAACGCGACCGCGATGTTCACCGCGGCGGTCACCAGCTTGCCGAGGCGCGCGCCGACCAGCAGCGGCGCGGCGCCGAGCAGCAGCCCGGTGAGCACGCCGAGTCCGGTGGACAGCAGCGCCAGCAGCACGGAGAGCCGGCTGGCCACCAGCACCCGGAAGAAGATGTCCCGGCCCAGCCCGTCGGTGCCGGCCCAGTGCGCCGACGACGGACCCCGCAGGATGTTCGCGGTATCCACGGCGTCGGCCCGGTCCCCCCACAGCACCGGCGCCAGCAGGACCGTCGCCAGCACGAGGGTGAGCAGGGCCGCCGCGCTCAGGCCGAGCGGGGTACGCAGCCGGTCCGGCACGGTTCAGGCCTCCCGGATCGTCGAGCGGGGATCGAGCAGGGCCAGCGCCACGTCGACGACCAGGTTGACCAGCAGCACGCCCAGGCCGTAGACCAGCACGATGGCCTGCACCACCGGATAGTCCTTGGCCAGGATCGACGAGACGATGGTGCTGCCCAGGCCCGGCCACGCGAACACGTTCTCCACCAGGACGGTCGCCGCGACCAGGCCGCCGAGCAGCAGCCCCGCGACGGTGACCGTGGCGGTCAGCGAGTTGGGCAGGGCGTGCCGCAGGTAGAGCCGCCGGTCCGGGAGCCGTTTGGCGCGGGCGGTCCGGATGAAGTCGGCCTCCAGCACCGCGAGCGTCTCCACCCGGGTGATCCGGGCGAGCACCGCGGCGGGTCCGATCGCCAGAGCCAGGACCGGCAGCACGTACGAGCCCGGCCCGGCCCGGCCGGCGATCGGGGCCAGCCCGAGGCGCACTCCGAACACGTACACGAGGGTGGCCGCGACCAGGAACTCCGGCACCGTGCCGAGGAAGACGCTGGTCGAGGTGAAACCCAGCTCCAACCGCCGGCGCCGGCCGGACCGCGTCAGCACCGCCATGGTCAGGCCCAGCGGCACGGACAGGGCGACGGCGACCAGGAACGCGTACACCGCGAGCTCCAGCGTCGCCGGGTAGCGATCCGCGATGACCTGCGCGACCGGCAGGCCGGAGATGGTCGAGGTGCCGAACCTGGCGGCGAACAGGTCCCTCAGATAGTGGCCGTACTGGGACCAGAGCGGGTCGTTCAGGCCGAGCTGCTCCCGGCGCGCGTTCACCAGGTCGGCCGACGCGGTGACGCCGAGCGCCGCCCGCACCGGGTCTCCCGGAATCAGATGGATCATCAGGAACGCCGCCGTCAGCAGCACCCAGATCGAGAAGAGCAGACGGAGCAGCCGGCGCGCGGCAAACCGTAGCCACGCGCTTTCCGCCAGTGCCCGCACGCCGGTCACGCCTCAGGCGAGCATGCGGATCGACTGCGGCACCAGCGCGCCGTCACCGAACTCGAACTGCGCGCCCTGGCCGAACGTCGGCACCGTCGAGTTGACGAACGGCACCAGGTCGAGGTGCTCGAAGATGGCCTTCTCCGCGGCGGCCCACTTCTCGCAGCCGTCGGTGCCGGCGATCGCCGACGCTTCTGTGACCGCCGCGACGTAGTCGGGGTTGTCGATGCCGGAGAAGTTGACGCCCTGTGGCGCGGACGGCCCGGACAGGTAGGGCACCAGTCCGCTGGGCAGCGGCTGGCCGAGCGGCAGGATGGTCGCGTCCCAGGGAAGCTGCCCGCCGACGATGGCGGTGCCGACCTCGGCGTCGGTCACGGGTTTGGCCGTGACCTCCGCGCCGAGGCCCTTCCATGCCTTCTGCGCCAGCTCCACGCCCGCCTGCATGCCCGAACCGAGGCTGGTCGGGTAGGCGATCGCGACGGTGAGCTTGCGGCCGTCCTTCGTGCGCACCCCACCGGCTCCGACCGTCCAGCCGGCGGTGTCCAGCGCGGCCTTCGCCGCGTCCAGGTCGTGCGCCGGCAGGTTGCCCTCGACCGTGTTCTGCTTGCACGGACCGATGCCCGGCGCGACCAGGCCGGTCGCCGGTTTGCCGTTGCCGCTGCTGACGACGTTGCCGAGCTCACCCAGGTCGAGCGCCTGGACCAGCGCCTTGCGTACCTGCTCGTCAGAACCGGGCAGCCCGCTCTTGTGGTTGAACCAGAGCTCGCCGAGCGGCGCCTCCACCTGGCGCTCGAACAGCTTGACGGCCTGCAACCGCTGACGGTCGGGCCCGACGATCTGTGCCGCGTTCGCCTGTTTGGACAGCAGCAGGTTGGCCGCGGTCGACTCGTTCGCGACCACCTTGAGGACCACGGTGTCGGGCAGGCCGCGCTGATCCGCTTTGAAGTCGCCAGGGCCCCACGCGTAGTCCTTGCGCCGGGTGAACGTGTAGTGGTCGTTCGCGACAACCTCGGTCAGCGTGAACATCCCCGTGCCGTCGCCGCCTTGTTTGAGGATGCCGCGGTCCTTCATGCCCTTGTCGCACACGATCGGCAGCCCGCCGACGGTACGGACGAGGAACGACGCCGGTGCCGGGGAGGTGACCGTGACGGTTCCGGTCGCGTCGTCGGCCTTGGCGGTCGCGCCCGGCGGCACCCACACCCCGATCCGGGATGACCCGTTCTTCGGATCGCCGACAAAGTTGATGTTGTCGGCCACCACGCTCGCGGTCAGCGGGCTGCCATTGGCGCAGGTGACGCCCTTGCGCAGGACGTACGTCGCGGACGTCGTCGTGCCCTGCCACGTCTGCGCCAGGCCCGCGACCTGGTTTCCACCCGGGTCGCTGTTGACCAACGAGTCGTACATGAACCGGTCGACGAGCGCGGCGACCGACAGGGACGTGAAGTGCGGGTCGAGCGAGCCGGGATCGGCGCCGAGCGCCATGGTGAACGTCTTGCCGTCGGCGAACTGCTGCCCGCCGGCCGACCCGCCGCTGCCGGGGTCACTCCCGCACGCGCCCAGGGCGAGTGCGAGACCACTGACCGCGGCGATGGTCCGGACAGATCTCATGGATGCCTCCGCTGACACGGCCAGTGATGGACGTCACCGAGTTCCGGTATGCGGCCACCCTAGGGTGGCCGTCCACCGGCCGTGTTCGTACGAGAGGACAACTCCGACCCGGAGAATCCGTATTACTGGACAACTCCGTTGCCCAGCCGGTTCAGCGGTGACCGGTCGCCTACGGACCACCTGTGACCGAACGGGTCCGTGAAGCCACCTTGGCGGTGGGTCCCCCAGGGCACGCGATGATCCTGGACCGCCGATCCAGCGGTCGCGCCGGCGGCGACCGCGCGCTCGATGACGTCGTCGGGGTCGTCGACGAACACCTCGATGCGCACGCTCGTGGTCCCAGCCTGGTCGGGACTGGTCTCCGCGGGGTTCTCCGGGTTGACCTCGTGGACGAAGAAGGCAGCGCCGTTGACCTCGAGGCCGGCCACGCCCCCGAGGTTCCACAGCTCCTTCGCGCCGAGCGCGGACTTGTACCAGGCGATGGCGACGTCCGCGGCTGGAACGATCACCATCACCGAGATCACTGGTGGTGAAGTGGACACCGTGCCGCCGGACCGGGCGGCGAGACCTTCCGGTTCCTCAGTCATGCCGACAGCATGCCGGATGTCCGCAGCGATATCTGCCCAGCCTGGCCGACGATTCAGGTCAGCCGAGTGACGCGGCGGGTTTGGTTTGGTCTGCGTCGAAGGCCGCCACGAGCTGGTCGAACAGCGCCGTCGCGGCTGGGTGGGTGTCGTGACGTGGTGTGATCGTGTAGATGCCGCGGGTCGGAGGATCGACGAGCGTCACCGTGGTCACGTCCGTTCGCAGCGCGCACGTCAACACCCCGGGTATCAGCGCGATGGCATGGCCGGTCGCGACCAGCGCGACCTTGCCGGGCAGATCGGCCGCGGTGAGGTCGATACGCGTGGTGACTCCCGCGCGAGCGGCGTGCTGGCGCAGCAGAGTTGCCGAGCCGTCGTTGTCCTCGACCCAGGTCTGGTCGGCCAGGGCCGAGATGTGCACCGGACCGCGGCCGGCCGCCGGATGGCCGACGGGCAGCACGACGACCATCTCGTCGATCCCCAGAACCCGTCGTTCGATACGCGGGTCATGCGGTAAGCCCGGCGGAGCGTCGGTGACGACCGCGACGTCAAGATCGCCAGCGGTCACGCGGTCGTGCAGTTGTGCGCTCAGCCCGGGTGACAGGCTCCACCCCAGCGGGCCCGTCCTGTCCAGGAGGCGGCGGATCGCCGCGGGCACGATCCCGGCCGCCAGAGACGGGGTCGCGCCGACGGCCAGCGGTCGGCGCTGGGCCCCGTCACGAACGTCCCGGACGGCGCACACAGCGCGGTCGATTTCCTTCAGTGCGACCAGGGCGTGGTTCCGGAAGACCTCGCCGGCCGGCGTCGGACGTACGCCGCGCACGTGCCGTTCGACGAGCGGCGTTCCGAGCCGGCGCTCCAGCCCCGCAATCTGCCGGGAGACGGCCGACTGTGTGTAACCGAGTTCGGCGGCCGCCGCCGACAGCGAGCCGAGCTGGCACGCCGTCACAAACGTCCGCCACGCGGTCAACTCCATGTCAGTATGCGTATCCCGCATGGCTGGGCTGCGCAAGCTGCGCTTGTGGCATCGCTCTGGCGCCTCCACAGTGAGATCCATGGCTGCACCGCAATCCATCGCCGTCCTCGGGCTGGGCCGCATGGGCTCCGCGATAGCGACACGACTGGCCGACCACGACTGGGACGTCGTCGGTTGGACCCGGTCCGGTCACCCGGGGGGCAGAGTCAAGACGACCGGCGACCCGGACGAAGCCGTGGCTACGGTCGACATCGTCGTCTTGGCGCTGTTCGACGGCGAGGCGTGCCACCACGTCGTCGAACGGATCCACGGATCGCTGCGAACGGACACGATCGTGCTGAACACCAGCACGATCGCGCCGCAGGACGCGGCGCGGTTGGCCCGGCGGCTGGGCCCGTCCTACGTCCACGCACCCGTGCTCGGCTCCGTACCGGCTGTCGACGCCGGCGCCCTGCAGATCCTCGCCGCCGCCGACCAGGACGCGTTCGATCGAGCCCGGCCGGTGCTGGAAGCACTGGGCACCGTGCGCCGCGTCGACGACGTCGCCACCGCCGCCGCGCTCAAGCTGGTCGCCAACAGCGCTCTCGCGGGCGCCGTCCTCGCGCTGCGGGACCCACTGCGGCAAGCCGACGCCCTGGGCCTGTCACGTGCCCAGGTGCTGGACGTCCTCGAACTCGGTCAACTCGGCGGCCTCGTCGTTCGCAAGCGGGCCTTCCTGACCGGCCAGCCGACCGCTGCCGGGGCCGAGTTCACGGTCGGCGCCCTGGCCAAAGACATGGCGCTGCTGGCCGCCGCGTCGAACACCCCGCTGCGTAGCGCAGCGGACCTGGCCGACAGCCCCGCCGGCCGTGACGCCGACATCGCCGTTGCCGCCACCGTCCCCGCCGTTGGTGACGCCATCCTCGAACCGCTACGCGCCTACATGCGCGGGCACGCCACCGGAGACCCCGCCCACTTCCGCGAGGCGTTCATGCCCACGGCCCACATCGAGGGAATCCGGGACGGCGTATTCGTGTCGTGGCGTCTGGACGAGTACTGCGCCCTGTTCCCCGGGCGCCCAGCCCCCGACGAATCGACACGCTTGCGCCGCATCGACACCATCGACGTCCACGGCACCGTTGCGACCGCCTCAATGACGCTCCGCCACGGCGCGGACGCCTTCACCGACGTATTCCTACTCGTCCGCGTCGACGGCAATTGGCGCATCGCCAACAAGGCTTACCACCGCCGCGCCTGAAGGACGGGCCGAGCTCGCGTCGATCTCTCCCGCCGGTTCCGGGCAGGGGCCGTTCAGTTGTCGGCGGTCCGCTGCCGGTGTGTGGACCGGCGGATCTCGTCGGCGTGTGCGGCGACGCCGGCGACGCGGCCGGCCAAGGCGTGGTCGACGGGCAGGTGGCGGCCGGCCGCCGCGAGCAGCGGGACCAACGCCGCGGCGTCGGCACCGCCTATCGCGTGGTGCAGCCGGTCGAGGCTGTCCTGCGCGGCCGGGCCGAGGTCATCGAGGGCCGTCACGAGGCCGGCGAGCTGGCGCAGGTCGGCGCCTTCGGTGCGGGCCCAGTCGTCGACGGCGCGGTCGGCGGCCCGCTGGTCGCGGACCGCCCGCACCCGTTCGTCGCGGGTGGTGCGACTGTCGACGCTGTCCGGCGAGAGGCGCAGGTAGCGGCGCTCGGCCGCCTGGCGGCTGGCGACGCCGAGGGCCGGGGCAAGTTGCGCCCAGCTCGCGCCGGCCTCGCGTGCGCCGGCGATGAGCTGCCGCTCCCACCCGTCGAGCTGGGAGCGGATGCGCCGGAGAACCACCAGGGCCGTCAGGAGCTGGGCGACGGGGACGCCCTCGGTCTGCGCGACGGCGTCGGCCATCGCCCGCTGCAGCGCCGCCACCGGATCACGGCTGTCCATCGGCCCCGGCACGTCAGACCCCACATTTCGTCATCGCTGAGTTGACAGAGTTGCTTGTCATCATTCCGACGACATGTTACAACATGGGTACGCGCATTGACACCGCCGTTCTTCAGCGAAAGGGGTGATATCGATGTTGATGCGCACCGACCCGTTCCGTGAGATGGACCAGCTCGCCCAGCGGCTCCTGGGCGCCGCGCAGCCCGGCACCTGGTCGCGGCCGGCCGCCATGCCGCTTGACGCATACCGCAGCGGTGACCAACTCGTCGTCGCCTTCGACCTACCCGGGGTCGCGCCGGACGCGATCGATATCGACGTCGAGCGCAACATCCTGACGGTGAAGGCCGAGCGCCGCCCGCTCAACCTCGACGGCGACGCGCAGGTCCAAGTGGCCGAACGACCGCTCGGCGTCTTCTCCCGACAGCTGTTCCTCGGCGAGGCCCTCGACACCGACCGGATCGAAGCGAGCTACGACAACGGCGTCCTGCTGTTGAAGATCCCGGTGGCCGAACAGGCCAAACCCCGCAAGGTCGCCGTCACGGCGGGCAACGGGCACAAGGCGATCAACGCCTGACGACACAGCGGTCCGCATCGGGGGCGGTTCGCCCCCGCGCGACCGGCGGCGGGAGGTGACTGGCGATGACCAACCCGACAAGCGGCGCACCCGCGCCGGCCAGCACGATCGACGCCACGTTCCTCGACATCGTCTGTCACGACGAGGAACTTCTGCGGGCCGAGTTCGACGCGCTCGTCGCCGCCTCCTGGGACGAGCCGCCCGCACCCCCGCCGCCGGCCGGGCCCCGGCCCGCGGACAACCCGGCACCGCGACCGACCACCCATCCGACCACCGAGAAGGAGGTGCCACCGGAGTCCTATCACCCCGCTCCGGCCGGACGGAGACAACGGTCCCCGCCGGCCGACATGGCCTCATGACAACCGTCCCGGTCGAGATGGCGGGGCCACAGCCCGCGCGCTGTGGCCCCGCCGCCGTCTCGAGGCGCTGACCCGCGACCGGTGCCGCTGATACCTTCCGGCGGTGGACCTGTTCGCACGCTCGTGGACCGCGCTGCGCGCGGTGGTCGCCAACCTCGCGGACGAAGACTTCACGCAGCCGTCCGGCTGCGCCGGGTGGCTCGTGCGGGACCTGGTCTGCCATCTCATCATCGACGCACAGGATGTCCTGATCACCCTCGTGACGCCGGCCGAAGGGCCGCCGACGCGGAACGCCGTCACCTACTGGGAGGTCGCCGCGACGCCGCCAACGCGCGACGACCCGCTCGATGCGCTGACCGTCCGGTTGGCCGCCGCCTACCAGGAACCACGGTTGCTCACGTTCCACCTCGACGACGTCGGTTCCGCCGCCGGGCGGGCAGCCGAACTCGCCGACCCACGGCAGCGGGTCGGCACACGCGGTCAAGTGCTCACCGCGGGCGACTACCTCGACGCGTACGTTCTGGAGTGGACCCTGCACCATCTCGATCTGATCGCGCACCTGCCGGCGGCGGCGCCACCGCACCCCGAGAGCCTTGCCTGGTCGCGCGCGATGCTGGAGCAGATCGCCGGAACAGCGTTTCCAGCGTCGTTGTCCGACAAGGACACGCTGCTGATCGGAACCGGACGACGCGCTCCGACCGCCGCGGAGAACGCCGAACTGGGCAAGCTGGCGGCGGTGGTTCCGCTCGTCCTCGGATGAGCGTGCAGGGCGGGCCTGACCCTGGAAAACTGTGTCCTGTGACGACGGTCGGCACCGTGCAGGTGGTGCACGCGCTGGCGACGTCTGGGCACGTCGACCTGCCCGATCATGAGAGTTGGCCGGAGATCGCCCGGTGTCTGGTGGCCTTCGGCGGTCACTGGCCCGCCGCCATCGACCTCGCCGCGCTGAGCACAGCCTCGCCGGCGCAGGTCGACGAGGCGGTAGCACGCCTGGCCGAACAGACCGGACGGGAACTGGGAGAACGGCCCGCCCCACATTTCTGGGACACCGTCTGCGGCCTCGTCGCCCGTTCCTGGCGGCTCGGGTTGTTCACCGAGCGCGATGCGACCTGCTGCATGAACCGCATCTGGTACGAGATTCGTGACCTCGACCGGTCCGCCAGTCAGGATCTGCAGATCATCTGGCAGGGCATGGGGCTGTGGGAGTTGGACGAACACTCCGACCAGAGCCGCGCCATGGTCGACCTGCTGATCGGGGCGGATCGGCTCATCCCGGCCGACGCCGTGGACGGCCCGACCTGTAAGGCCGTCCTCGACGCTATCGGATGAGAGCGCGATTTCCTGGGGTGCAGCCTGAGCTAACGTGCGGTCAGCAGGCCGCGGGTGAAGGCTTCCGCGACCGCGGAAGCGCGGTCGGTGACACCGAGCTTGGCGTAGATGTGCAGCAGATGGGTCTTGACGGTGGCCTCGCTGATGAACAGCTGCCGGGCCGCCTCCCGGTTGGTCGTACCCTTGGCCACCAACGCCAACACCTCGAGTTCGCGCTCACTGAGGTCACCGGGCACCACCCGGTCAGAGCGCATCTGGCCGATCAGCTTCGTGGCCACCGCCGGCGACAGCACGGCCTCACCGCGCTCCGCCGCCCGTACGCCGCGGAACAGCTCCTCACGCCCCGCGTCTTTGAGCAGGAAGCCCGTCGCGCCGGCCTCGATGGCCGGCAGCACCTCCGCGTCGGTGTCGTACGTGGTCAGGACCAGGACCCGAGACGGCACGCCGCGGCGGCGCAGCTCGGCGATGGCACTCACCCCGTCGCCAGCCGGCATGCGCAGGTCCATGAGCACGACGTCCGGGGTCAGCTCCTCGGCGAGGGCGACGGCGGCCACCCCGTCCGCGGCCTCGCCGACCACCTCGAACTCCGCTGAACCCGCGAACATCCCGCGCAGGCCGTCGCGGACGACTGGATGGTCGTCGACGATGAGCAACCGGATCATGCCGTCTCCTCCTCATCGCCAGCGGCCTGCGTCGCCGCCGGAACGCTGACCGCGACGGCCACGCCGCCGCCCGGTTCTGCCTCGATCTCCACCCGACCACCCAACCGCTCGACGCGCTGGCGCATGGCGACCAGCCCGAACGCGCCGTCGCGCAGGCCCGCACCCGGCTCGAAGCCGACGCCGTCGTCGCGCACGTCAAGCGTCACCACATCGTCCATGTAGGACAACGTGATGCCGACCTTGCCGGCCCGGGCGTGCTTCGACACGTTCGCCAGCGCCTCCTGCGCCGCCCGCAGCAACGCCAGCTCCACCTCGGGGTGCAGGTCGCGCACCGCGCCGGTGGTGGTCAGCCCGGCCGGGACCGCGCTGGCCGACGACCATGCTCCGGCGAGCGAGGCCAGCGCGTCAGGCAACCGTGCGCCCTCCAGCTCGGCCGGGCGCATCGCGTGCATGGACCTGCGGGTGGCGGTCAGGCTGTCGCGGGCCAAGGCCAGCGCGGCGTCCACGTGCCGCTCGAGCTCCCCAGAACCAGCGGCCTCGAGTTGGGTGACGATGCCGATCAGTCCCTGTGCGAGGGTGTCATGCAGCTCGCGGGCCATCCGGGCGCGCTCGTCGAGGACACCGGCCTCGCGGGCCGCCCCGACGAGCTGGGCGTGCAGCCCCGCGTTCTCGGCCAATGCGGCCGACAGCTTCCGGTTGGCCTCGGCGAGCTCGGTGACCATCCGCTGACGCTTTCGGCTCTGCTGCTCCTGCGCGTAGCCGAAGTACGAGAAGGCACCCGCCGTCAGGACGTTGAACCCGACCGCGGCACCGAACGCGACGGCGTCTGCGGAGCTGCCGTTGGGCAGACCCTCCGGCAGCCCGCCGCGCCACGAGGTCGCGGTGACGACGGCGGTGGCGGCGAGCGCTATCCCGGCGAGCCACAATGGACGGAGCAGGACCGCGTAGACATAGCCCGCGATAGCGCAGATGCCGAACCATCCGTTGACGGCCACCAGAGCGGCGTACAGGGTGAGGAAGCCGGCGAAGTGGACGATCCCCCACGTGCCCGGCGGACGCGCGAAGCTCCACGCCCGGCCCTCAGCGGTCAGCTCGGGCAGTGCGAACCACACGACGGTGGCCACGACCAGGCCGAGGGAGACAGCGCCGCGGTCGCCCTCGAGCACCACGATGGCGGCGGCGACGGCCAATGTCGGGTATGGGATCAGGTGGGTCACCCGGTCGAACCGGCGGTCCGAGCCCTCGCCAGCGACCGTCATGTCACTCCCACCTGAAGGTCCGGGCGGCGACGAGTCCGCACACGACGGTCCAGGCGACCATGATAGCCAGCACCGAAGGGTCCGGGGTGTTGCCCGACCACGCGGAGGTGAGCGCGTCGCGGAAGGCACCCAGCGGCGTGTACTGCCCGATCGACCGCGCGAAGCCGGGCAGTTGCGCGCTCGGCACATAGACGCCGGCGAAGAACGCCGACGGCATGTAGAGCGCGAAGCCGACCCCGGTCGCTGCCTTGGCGCTGGTCGCGAGTGCCGCGGGCAGGAGGCCGAGCGAGAAGATCGCCGCCGTGCCGAGTACGACCATCGCGGCTGTCCAGGTCTCGCCTACGGGAACCGGCATCTTGAGCAGGACCGCGCCGAACACCACGACCACCACCACGCCGACCAGGGCGGCGGCTCCGTACACCGCGAGCTGCGCCTGCAACAACGCCCGAGGCGCGACCGGCGTGGTGGCCATCCGGCGCAGCACGCCCTTCTCCCGGTAGGTGGCCAGTGCACCGGGCAGGAGAAGGAAGCCGAGCATGGCGAGCACGAGCGTCACGGCCAGGGTGGGCAGCTCGGCGGTCTTCGGGCCGTCGGACGGGAGCACGCCGAAGATCACGAGAACCACGACCGGAAGCGCGAAGGCCAGCGGCAGGGTCACCGGCTCGCGGTAGAAGATCTTCAGCTCGGACACGAGGACGTTGGTGTTCATGCCGCGGCCTCCTGGGCACAAGGGTTGGTGGTGCCGGTCAGAGCGAGGTAGGCGTCTTCCAGACTGGCCTGCTCGACGCGTAGATCGGAGACGAGGATCCGCCGGCGGGCGAGCAGCCCCGTGACGGCCCGCACGAGGTCGCCGTGGCCCTCGACGGTGAGCTGGCCGCCGGTGCGCTGGATCTGGCTGACCTCGTCGAGGTTGCGCAGTTCCTCGAGGGGAAGCTCGCGGATGGGACGGAAGCGGACCCGCTGCACGGCGCCGGACCTGGCGATCAGGCCGGCGGGAGTGTCCACCGCGGTGACCCGGCCGGCGTCCACGACCGCGACCCGGTCGCAGAGCCGCTCGGCCTCCTCCATGAAGTGGGTGACGAGAACGACGGTGACGCCGCCCGCGCGCAACTGCTCCACCAACGCCCACGCCTCCCGGCGGGCCTGCGGATCGAGGCCGGTCGTCAATTCGTCCAGCACGACGATCTCCGGTGCGCCCACCAGCGCGAGGGCGATCGAGAGCCGCTGGCGCTGGCCACCCGACAGTTTGCGGGTCTGCACGCCGGCTTTCTCGGTCAGGCCCCACTGGGTGAGGAGGGTCGACACGTCGGCCGGCCGGTCGTAGAACGACGCGTAGAGCGCGAGCACCTCGCGTACCCGCAGCCTTTCCGGCACATCACTGGACTGGAGCTGGATACCCAGGCGGTTGCGCACCGGGCCCCGGTCGCGCCCGGGGTCGAGGCCGAGCACCCGCACGGTGCCGCCGTCGGGGCGCCGCAAGCCGGCGATGCACTCGACGGTCGTGGTCTTGCCTGCGCCGTTCGGTCCGACGATGCCGAAGATCTCACCGCGATCGACGGTGAACGAGGCGTCTCGTAGCGCCTCCACCGCGCCGTACCGCTTGCGGAGGCCCTGCACTTCGATGACATTTTCCATGCCTAGAGCTTGGTCGCCGGCCGTCCGCGGCGGATCGACCGTTGGACGGCGCATCGGTCGATCGCGCCGGTCAACCGATCGGTTGATACGACCGTGGTTTCAGATGCTGATCTCGGGCGTCAGCGATACGGGACGACGAGGGTGGGGTGGTCGGTGACGGTGGCGTCGGGCTGGACGCCGAGGACCGGGATGGGGTCGCCCTGGGGCGGCACCTGACGCCCGGTGGGAGCCAGGTCGGGCTCGGGGAAGTAGATGACGGTGTCCCAGGACAGTGGCATCACGGCGTAGCTCCACGGCTCGCTCCCGACCGTGGGCGCCGCGGCGCTGAGCACCTCCGCGTCGTGGTCGACCAGGTCCTCGCCGCGGGCCAGCGGGCTGGCGAGGATCCGTACGATCTCGCCGGTGCCGTATCGCGGCAGGGTTGCCGCCTGCGCGGAGTAGAGGGCCAGCCACTCCACGGCCGGATCCAGCAGCTCGGCGCGGGAGGGGGGCCGTGCCCACACCGTTCCGACCTCGTCGTCGTGCCAGCCGGTGGCCGAGGCGCGCAACGCGGCGACGCACTCGTCGGCCCGGCCGGTCGGCTCCAGCACCGCGGTGAACTCCAGCAACTCCGGCTCCTTGTGGTAGGGGCCGTGCTGGTAGACGTCGACCGGGCCGTGGTGGGCCAGCGCCCGGGCGAGCGCGAGTGCGAGGTGGGCGGTGTCGGCGACCGCGGCCCGGGCGAGGATCCGCAGGTGCACCCGCCGGTATGCGGGCAGGAGGGTCATCCGCGCTGCGCTCCTCGATGTTCGGATCGGACCGCCAGCTAAGCAGCTGGCCCGACCCGCCGTCCAGCGCCGGCGCCTGCAACCGTTGCGGCGACGCTACGCTTCAAGAAACCATCGGTAACTGTCCAACATGGATTTTCGATCGTCCGAGCGCGAGAACGGGTAGCCCGCGGACATCCGGCTACCGCAAGGGTTTGCCTGACCGGTCCTGAGGTTGGAGGCCGGGCTTCGACCCGCGGGCGACTACTCCGGCCAGGCGTTTCCCTCGATGACCTCGACGAAGTCGGTCCGCCGGAAGCCGGGGACGAAGCGGGCGAGCACGTCGGCGTTGACCGTGCCGAACGTGGTGTCCGGCCGGTCCTGGAAACCGTTGGTGAAGGCCGCGAGGATCTGCCGCTTGAAGTCCGGCCGCGGGTGCGCCTCGGTGACGGCGGCGATCGCGGCCGGGTCGAGGTCCGCGTAGCCGATCCCGAGCACGTCGGTCTCGACGCCGGCGGTGACGAGCGCGACCTCGGGCTCCATGAACTGCGGGATGCCTGGGGTGGTGTGCAGGGCGATCGCGGTCCAGACCCGGCGGGTGGCGTCCTGGTCGAGGCCGTGGCCGGACAGGAAGTCGCGGGCCGTGTTAGCGCCGTCCACCTCGAAGCGCTGGTCGGTGGTGCGGTAGCGGTCGGTCAGACCCAGGTCGTGGAACATCGCACCGACATAGAGCAGTTCCGGGTCCGGCCGCAGGCCGCGGCGCTCGCCCTGGAGCATGCCGAAGAGGTAGACCCGGCGGGAGTGGTGGAAGAGCAGTGGTGTGGCCGCTGCCTCGACCAACGCGGTCGCCTCGTCGACGAGACGGGTCTGCGGGATCTCGATCCCAGCGATGCGTTGGGCCATGTTCGAACCTCTTTTCGATCATCGCTGCGCCGTCGACCGCGGGTCCAGCCCGATACAACCCAGATTAGGCCGTTATTAGGGGCAGTTACCACGAAACCGGTCAGAGGGATATCCGCGCGAGCTCGCCACGGGCCGCGACACCCAGCTTGGGATAGGCCTTGTATAGGTGGTAGGCGACCGTCTTCGGGCTCAGGAACAGCTGACCCGCGATGTCCTTGTTGGACAGCCCCTGCGCCGCGAGCCGGGCGATCTGGAGCTCCTGCGGTGTCAGCCGGGCGGCGGCTGGCTCGGCGGGTCGCGGCGGGTGCAGGCCGGTGGCGGCCAGCTCGGTTCGGGCGCGGTTGGCCCATGGATCCGCGCCCAGCCGATCGAAGGCGTCGAGCGCACGCCGCAGCACCGGCCTTGCTTCGGCCCTGCGGCGGGCCCGGCGCAGCCACTCACCGTAGAGCAGTTCCGTGCGGGCCTGCTCGAACGGGCGCGCCGGCAACTCCAGTGACAGTTGGTACTCCGGCTCGTCGCCACCGAGCAGCGCCCGGCACCGGTGGACCAGCGCCTGTGCCCACGGCTGGGCGGTACGTTCCGCGTATGCCTCCAGCCGCTGGAGCGCGCCGGCGGCCTGTTCCGGGACGCCCGACCGGACGGCCGCCTCGACGAGATCGGGGATGCAGCGGTGCGCGGCGACGTGATGGGCGTACGGGTTGTCCTGGAGGGACAGCAGTCGTGGCGTCGCGGCTTCCACCCGGCCCTGGCCGAGGTCCAGCAACGCCAGCGCCCACTGCGCCCATGCGTGCCCGGCCGGGTAGGAGCCCGGCGCGGCCGACGCCGTGGCTTCGTCGACCGCTGCCCGGCAGGCCGGCTCGTCGCCTTCGAGGGCGGCCAGGACAGCCCGCATCCCGCAGAGCTGACTGATCCACAATGGCTGGCCGCTGTCCCGGGCGACGTCGAGGCCCTCGGCCGTGCTGACCACGGCGTCGCGGTGCCGCCCGGCGAAGAATTCCGCCTCCGCCAGGAAGAACAACAGCGTCGGCAACAGCCCGACGAGGCCTTCCGCCCGACACCGCACGACCAGCGCCGCGGTCGCCTCGTAGGCCTCCGCGTCCTGCCCGGCGACGAAACCGAGCCCGCACAGTTCCACCAGGTCTCGTGGCGCCGCCGAGCGGTCGATCACCGACGCCAGCGACGGTGCCCGGCCACGGGCGGCCGCCACCAGGAAGCGGGCGGTCGGGTCGTCGAGCGTCGCCAACCGGTCCAGGCACTCGCCGAGCTGCGGCTCGCCGAGGTACCAGGCCGGATGCGCGGCCTGCATGAGCATCTGCCCGGATCGTTCGGGCGCCAGGTTCGCCGCCGCGGTCAACAGCTCGTACGCGGTCTGGAAGTTGCCCTGCCAGAACCACGCCTGCGCTTCGACCCAGCCGACACCGGCGAGGAAACCAGGGTCGTCCACAAGGGAGGCGGCGCGTTCAGCCAGCCGCACGGCCGTGGCCAGCGTGCCCGCGTGCGTGCCGTTCTCGGCCGCCAGCAACAGCCGCCGGGCGGTCGCCGCCGGGTCGGCGCTGAGCTGCGCGGCCCGCTCGTATGCGGCCGCGGCCGCGCCGTATCCGTTGCGTTCACGGGCCTGCCGTGCGGTGTCCTCCAACGCGGCCGCCACCTCGTCGTCGGGTCCGGCGGCGGCCGCGGCCCGATGCCATGCCCGACGGTCGGCCGCCTCCGGTGCGGTCAGCTCGCCGGCCAGCGCCCGGTGCGCGGCCAGCCGCACCGCGTAGGCGGAGCCGTGGTAGACCGCCGCCCGGACCAGGGGATGCCGGAACCGCAGCACCCCGCCGGCGACGTCGACCAACCCGGCCTCCTCGGCCGGACGCAAGTCGTCCGGCCCGGCACCGAACCGGGCCGCCGCCCGCAGCACCACCGCCAGATCGCCGGTGTCCTCGGCCGCCGCCACCAGCAGCGCCGACCGCGTGCTCTCCGGGAGCCGCTGCACCTGCCCGTAGAACGCCGCCTGCAGCCGTTCGGTGAGTGGCATGGCCACCGCCGTCGCGTCGTCGACCACTCGCGGCAGCTCCCGCAGCGCCAGCGGGTTCCCCTGTGCCTCCGCCAACACGCGATAGCGCAGCACCGGATCGAGGTCGGGATCGAGCAGCCGGACCGCGTCCACCGCGCCGAGCCCGTCCAGCCTCAGCTCCGGCAGGCCCGGCGCGGCGAAGCCGCCGTCGCGGGCGGCGAAGACCAGCACGACACCCTCGCCACTGAGTCGCCGGGCCGCGAACAGCAGCGCGTCCGCGGACACCGCGTCGAGCCAGTGCGCGTCGTCGACCAGGCACAGCAACGGTCCGTCGGCCGCGGCCTCGGCGAGCAACGACAGCACCCCGAAACCCACCAGCAACCGGTCGGCGGCCTCGCCCCGGGCCAGACCGAACGCGCCGCTCACCGCGGCACGCTGCGGCCCCGGCAACCGGTCCAGGCGGTCGAGCACGGGGCGCAGCAGCTGGCTGAGCCCGGCGAAGGGCAGCTCGGCTTCGAACTCCACACCGCTGCCACGCAGCACCCGCGCCGCCGGCAGCCCGGCCGCCCAGTCGAGTAGCGCGGTCTTGCCGATGCCCGGCCCACCCCGCAGCACCACCGCGCCGCCTGCCGCCGCCACCAGCTGCTGGATGTGGTTCTGCTCGCGGGTCCGGCCGTACAACATGATGCCGAATCTACATACCGGTACCCGCACCGCCGGACTACCTAAGCGCTACCGATTCCGTGGGTCCCCGATCTCCATAACGTCTAGATCGTCATCGAGACCACCGGGAAGGAAGACCCGCCATGCAGCTCGTCGAGAACTACATCACCGCCTGGAACGCCACCGACGCCGCCGCGCGCCGCGCGCTCGTCGAGGACGTGTTCGCCCCCGACGCCGCGTACACCGACCCGCTTGCCGCCGTGGCCGGCCGCGACCAGATCGACGGTTTGATCCAGACCGTGCAGACGCAATTCCCGGGCCTGGAGTTCCGGTTGGTCGGTCCGGTCGACGCGCACCACGACCTCGTCCGGTTCACCTGGGAGCTCGGGCCGCGTGACGGCGAGGCGGTCGTCGTCGGGTTCGACGTCGCCGTGATCGCCGACGACCGCATCGCCCGGGTGCACGGCTTCCTGGACAAGGTTCCGGCATGACCACCGCGCTCGCCACCCCGGCCACCACGGCGGCGGCGCGACCCGACAGGGCGCCGCGCGGGGTGCTGCCGGTGCTGCTCACCGCCAGTTTCATGACCGCCCTCGACTTCTTCATCGTCAACGTCGCCCTGGCGGACCTGCAGCGTGACCTGCGGGCCGGACCGGCCGCCCTGCAATGGGTGGTCGCCGGCTTCGGGCTGGCCCTGGCCGCCGGCCTGATCACCGGCGGGCGGCTCGGCGACCGCTACGGCCGGCGGCGCGTCTTCGGCGCCGGCCTGGCCCTGTTCACCGCCGCGTCGGTGCTGTGCGGGCTGGCGCCTTCCGCCGGGTTCCTGGTCGGGGCGCGGGTCCTCCAGGGCGCGGCCGCGGCGTTGCTGATGCCGCAGATCCTCGCCATCCTGCGGACCGCGGTGCCACCGGCCGCCCAAGCCAAGGCGTTCGCACAGTACGGCCTGACCCTCGGCCTCGGCGCGGTGTTCGGCCAGGTGATCGGTGGCCTGTTGATCAAGGCCGACCTGTTCGGGCTGGATTGGCGGATGTGCTTCCTGATCAACCTGCCCATCGGTGTCGCCGCGCTGGTCAGGCTGGGTGCGCTGCCCGAGTCCCGGCAGGCGGCCAGCAAGCTCGACGTGCCCGGCGTGGTCCTGGTCACCGCGGCCCTGGTGGCACTTGTCCTGCCGCTGATCCAGGGGCAGGAGCTCGGCTGGCCGTCGTGGACCTGGCTGAGCCTGGCCGGATCCGCGGCGCTGTTCGCCGCGTTCACGGTGCACCAGAAGCGCCGGCGGCATCCGCTGGTCGACCTCGACCTGTTCCGTCAGCGAGACTTCTCCATCGGGCTGGTCGCGGTGCAGGTGTTCTGGATGGGCCAGGCGTCGTTCTTCTTGATCCTCGCGCTCTATCTACAGTTCGGTCGGGGCCTGTCGGCGCTGGAGTCCGGTGCGGTCTTCATGGCCATCGGCGCGGGTTACCTGCTCACCTCGATCATCGCGCACCGGCTGGCCGCCCGCCTCGGCCCGCAGGTGGTCGCCATCGGGGCGCTCGTCATGGTCGCCGGCCTGGCCGCGATGGCGGTCGCCGCCGGCCACGGCATCGGCTGGCTGCTCCCGGGCCTGGCCGTCGACGGGGTGGGGATGGGCATGGCGCTCGCGCCGCTGACCACCGCGGTCCTGGCCAAGGTGGCCCCCCAGCACACCGGCGCGGCCGCGGGCATCCTGTCCACCGTGAACCAGACCGGCAACGCGCTCGGAGTGGCTCTGATCGGGATCGTCTTCTACCGCGCCGCCGACTACACCGGCGGGTTCCAGGCCGGGCTGATCGCCCTGGTGGTCTTGGAGATCGCGCTGGCCCTGCTGATCCAACCGTTGACCCGCCGAGCGTCACCCGGTGGACGTTTTGCCGCGGCGCGGCCCGGGGTACACGATCATTGATCGTCTGTTGGACTCGAGGAGGTCAGATGAGTGGCGTCGCTAACCCGGCCACGGTCGAGCAGTGCCTGCGTGTGGGCGCTGGCTTCACCCAGGGTGACCGGGCCTGGATCGCCGAGCAGTTCGGCCCACTGGACGCCCGCCTCGCGTCGTTCGACGCCGACGCGACCGAGCTGGAGATCTCGGTCAAGGACCGTCAGGCCCCCGGCCAGAAGGTCACCCTGGAGTGCTGGACCCACAGCCTGGACAAGATCGTCACGACGTCGACGGAGGACGACCTGCACGCCGCCGTCATGGACGTGCGCGACGACCTGCGCCGCCGCCTCGCCGATGCCAAGAGCCGCCGCGACCCGAGGTGACCGGGTCGGCGAGCGCACGACCGGCCGTGGACGCTGCGTGATCAGCTACGCAGCGTCCACCGCTGGTTCTGCTGGCCGTTGCAGGACCAGAGGATGAGTTTGGTGCCGTTGGTGGTCGCGGCGCCGTTCGCATCCAGGCAGAGGCCGGACTGCACGCCGGTGATGGTGCCGTTGGCGTTGACGTTCCACTGCTGGTTGGTGCCGCCGTGGCAGTCCCAGATGATCGCCGGGGTGCCGTTGCTGGTGCCGGCGCCGCTGGCGTCGAGGCACTTGTTGCCGTAGATCTGAAGCTGTCGGCCGGCGGTGTAGGTCCAGCGTTGGGCGGTGTTGCCGAGGCAGTCCCACAGTTGCACCTGGGTGCCGCTGGTGGTGCTGCCGTTGGGGACGTCGACGCAGCGCCCGGACTGCCCGCCGACGATCTGGACGTTCTGCTGCGGGTTGCCGCCGCCGGCCGGGGCGTATCCGGCGGCGGTGATGTTGGCCTGCACGGCGTTCTCGGTGGCTTCGGCCGGGTAGCCGGAGGTCAACACGCCCTCGAAGAAGGTGCCGCGACCGGAGACGCTGTTGTCGCCGCCGATGCCGAGCAGGATGGCACCTTCCTTCTTCATCGGGTGGTAGCCGTTGGGGCGCCGTCCGTCGAAGTAGGTGCTCAGGCCCCCCGACTGGGCGCTGCCGCCCCGGATCGCCCAGTGGTTCGGCTCACCCTTGACCATGGCGGTCACGAAGCGCTGGTTGATGGAAGGGATGTTGTTGTATCCCGCGTTCACGCCGGAGAACAGTCCCCACTCCAGGTCGGCCATTATCCATGGGCCGGCCCCGGCCCCGTAGCCCCACTGCTTGTCGGCGCCGAAGTAGACGGTCTCCATGATGGCGGGGGCGTCGGCCTGGCCGTCCGTCTGCGCGTTGCCGTAGTCGAAGCAGCACCACTGGTTGTAGTGCGTGCCGTCGACGACGGCGTAGATGCCCTCGGGCTGGTCCCCGGTCGCGACACCGTTGGTGTTGTTGTTGCGGTAGCCGGTGCCGGGAGCGATGTAGACGCCGTAGGCCTGCTGGCCACCGATGGTGACCGGTGCCGCCTTCGCGTCGGCGAGGTTGTCGACCCCGCCGGGACCCGGCCCGGGCCAATACCCGGGCGGCGCCTGGGTGAGCCGGTTGTTCCGGCCGGACTGATCATAGATGACCGTGATGACGCAGCTCGTGTTCGCGCAGAACGAGTCCTGCGTGGCGGCGTTGGCGTAGCCACCCGCGCTCTGCACACCGATGTCGCGGGTGGTGTTGTCCGACGAACGCCGGACCTGATAGAGCGGGCCGTTGTACGCGCCGTACAGCGCCCGCGTGGTGCTGTGCGCAGCCACACACGAAGTGCCGCCCGAGGCGTAGATGTCACACGGGCCCGTGGCGGCGGCCCGGGCCGGCGTCGCGTCCGAGAGCACGTAGCCGGCGGCACCGAGAGCGAGCAGCAACGGAACCCCGGCGGCCAGGATGCGCCTCAGCCTTCGGTTCGCGTAGCTCGAGTCCAGCCGTGCCCGATCGTGACTAACGACATACGTCATACGTTTCATATTAGCGTCAGTCTATGCCTTCGGGCTACTCCCCCGCGCCCGTCACGGCCGGAGCACACGGCGGGTCTAGCCGCTGTACTGCTCTTCGGACACCTTCTCCAGCCATTCGACAACCTGGCCGTCACGAGCGCCGGTGAGCGCGACGTGCGTCATCGCTGAGGCCGGCGCGGCACCGTGCCAGTGTTTGACGCCGGGCGGGCACCAGACGACGTCACCGGCCCGGATCTCCTCCACCGGCCCGTCCCACTGCTGGGTGCGACCGACGCCCTCGGTGACAAGGAGGCGTTGCCCGGCGGGGTGGATGTGCCACGCGGAGCGGGCACCGGGCTGGAAGGTCACGTATGCGCCGCTGTAGGGCGCGGTGTCCTCAGGATCGAACAACGGCTGCACACGCACGTCACCGGTGAAGTTCTCCGCGGGCCCCTTGCCGGCGGGCCGCGTACCACTGCGGGTGATCATTTATCGCTCTCCTCTGGTTGCAACAGGACCTTGATCGCGCGACGTTCGTCCATCGCACGGTAGGCCTCCGCCGCCTGGTCGAGCGGGAGGCTGAGGTCGAACACCTTGCCCGGATCGATACGCCGGCTGCCGATCAGCTCGATCAGCTCCGGGAGGAAGCGGCGCACGGGCGCCGGACCGCCGTGCAGGTGCACATGGGAGAAGAACAGCTCGTCGCCAGGGAGCCGCACGTCGTGGGCGACGCCGACGTAGCCGACGTGCCCGCCGGGGCGGGTCGCGCGGATCGCCTGCATCATCGACTCCTGGGTGCCGACCGCCTCGATGACCGAATCGGCGCCGAGTCCACCGGTGAGCTCCTTGATCCGGGCCACGCCGTCGTCGGCCCGCTCGGTGACGATGTCGGTGGCGCCGAACTCTCGCGCCAGGTTCTGGCGCGGCTCGTGGCGACTCATCGCGATGACGCGTTCGGCGCCGAGGTGCCTCGCCGCGAGCACCGCGAGCAGCCCGACGGCGCCGTCACCGACGACCGCGACGGTCTTGCCCGGGCCGACCTCCGCGGCGACGGCACCGAACCAACCGGTGCCCAGGACGTCCGACGCCGCCAGGTAGCTGGGAATCAGGTCCGCCGGCGGGACGTCGGGCGTGGCGACCAGGGTGCCGTCGGCCAAGGGAACGCGCAGGTACTCGGCCTGCGCCCCGTTCGCGCCGACACCCACCCGCCGGACACACGAGCTCTGGTAGCCGGCCCGGCAGATATCGCAGGTGTTGTCCGAGGCGAAGAACGAGCCCACCACGAACTGACCCTTCCGCACATTCCGAACAGCGCTGCCGACCTCTTCGACGATGCCGACGTACTCGTGGCCCATCGGCGCCGGCTCGGCGACCTTGTCGATTCCGCGGTACGGCCACAGGTCAGACCCGCAGACGCAGGTCGCCGACAGGCGAATGATCGCGTCGGTGGGTGCGCCGATCCGCGGATCCTCGCGCTCCTCGACGCGTATGTCACCGGGGGCGTGTAGGACTGCGCCACGCATGAGGCTCTCTCCTTCGATCAGACATCGACACCAAGCCAACCGCCTCATGACGCGCTTAGGGAGTTGCTGGTGAAGGGTGTACCGGCAGGACACCCCACCGACCTGCGGGTCGACGTACCGTCGACGCGTGGACAACCGCACCGAGGTCCGCGAGTTCCTCGTCTCGCGGCGCGCCAAGATCACTCCCGAGCAGGCCGGCCTGCCCGCCGGCGGCAGGCGCCGCGTCCCCGGGCTGCGCCGCACCGAGGTCGCCGCACTGGCCGGCGTGAGCATCGAGTACTACTCGAAAGTCGAGCGCGGCGCCCTGTCCGGCGTCTCGGCGAGCGTGCTCGACGCCATCGCCCGCGCCCTGCGGCTCGACGACGCCGAGCGGGCGCACCTGTTCGACCTCGCCCGCGCCGCGGACGGGACCAGCGCCCTCGTCCGGCCCCGAAGGCGCGGGAGCAAGAAATGGATCCCGCACCGCAGCCTGCAGTGGACGTTGGACGCCATCACCGAGGGCCCCGCGTTCGTCCGCAACGGCCGCATGGACCTGCTCGCCACCAACCACCTCGCGCGCGCCTTCTACGACCAGGTGTACGCCGATCCGACCCTGCCGCCCAACCTCGCCCGCTTCACGTTCCTCGACGACAACGCGCTGCGGTTCTATGCCGACTGGAACTCGGCCGCCGACATCACCGTCGCCATCCTGCGCACCGAAGCCGGCCGCGACCCCATAAACAAGGACCTGCACGACCTCGTCGGTGAGCTGTCCACCCGGAGCACCGAGTTCCGCACCCGGTGGGGAGCCCACAACGTCCGCCAGCACGGCACCGGTGTCAAGAGGTTCCGCCACCACATCGTCGGCGACCTCACCCTCGCTTTCGAAGGCCTCGAAATGGCCGCCGAACCCGGCCTCACTCTCACCATCTACGCGGCCGGACCCGGTTCACCGTCGCAAGACGCGCTGCGGCTGCTGGCCTCCTGGTCGGCTTCGCTGACCAGCCGCCGCCCGGGCGCGGACGAGGCTGCCACACCCGACCCAACCGCCTGACCGCTGTTGGCAGTGCGACAGCTGATCCCGAGTCGCAGCGGTCAGCTGGCGTTGAGCCAGGCGAGGACGGCGAGGACGCGGCGGTTGTCGTCGGGGGTGGGCGGGAGGTCGAGTTTCGTGAGGATGTTGTTGATGTGCTTGCCGACGGACTTCTCGGTGACCACGAGGCGGTCGGCGATCGCGGCGTTGGAGCGGCCCTCGGCCATCAGGGTGAGCACCTCGCGCTCGCGCGGGGTGAGGCGGTCGAGCGGGTGGACGCGGCGGGTGACGAGGGCGGCGACGACTTCGGGATCGAGGACGGTGCCGCCGCCGGCCACCTGGCGGACGGCTGCGACGAATGCGTCGATGTCGGCGACGCGGTCCTTGAGCAGGTACCCGACGGCGCCCTCTCCGGAGGCGAGCAGGTCGCGGGCGTAGATCGGTTCGACCCACTGACTGAGCACGAGGACGGGGAGCCCGGGCCGGGCCGCGCGGGCCGCGATCGCCGCCTCGAGGCCTTCGGTGGCGTGCGTGGGAGGCAGGCGTACGTCGACGATCGCCACGTCGACGTCGTCGCGCGTGAGCGCGGTCGCCAGGGCGGCCGCGTCCTCGACGGCGTCGATGACGACGATGCCGCCGGCCTCGAGAATGCGGGTCAGGCCGACTCGCAGGAGTGCCTGGTCTTCTGCCACGATCGCCCGCAGCGCGCCGGACTCGGCTATCTCGGGCATGGCACCTCTAGCGTCACGACGGTGGGGCCGCCGGGTGGGCTGTCGATGGTGAGCGTGCCGTCGAACGCGGCCAGCCGCGACGCCACGCCCGCCAGGCCGGAGCCCGTCGGGTCGGCGCCGCCGCGGCCGTCGTCGCCGACGGCGAGCCGCAGACGAGTGCCGTCGTAGGAGCCGCGCACGTAGGCGCGAGTGGCTTCGGAGTGCTTGACGGTGTTGGCAAGGCATTCGGCGACGGCGAAGTAGGCGGCCGACTCGACGGGGTCGGGTAGCCGCTCGGTGACGGTCACCGACACGGTGACGGGCAGCGGGATGGGCAGGGCGAGCGCCTCGATCGCGCCGGCCAGGCCGCGGTCGGCGAGCACGGGTGGGTGGATGCTGCGCACGACCGAGCGCAGGTCGTCGAGCGCGTCAAGGGTGGTCTGGCGGGCTTCGTCGAGGAGTGTTTCGGCGGCCTCAGGATTGGTCCTGACGAGCTTGCCGGCCAGCCCGACGGTCATACCGACTGCCGCCATCCGGGCTTGCGCGCCATCGTGCAGGTCGCGTTCGATGCGGCGGATCTCGGCTGCCGACAGGTCGAGTGTCTCGCTGCGCGACTCGGTGACCTGCTCGACCCGGCGCCGGAGCGCGGCCAGGCGCGACCCGCCGAGGATGGCCCGCTCGATGACCGCCCGGGCGCGCACCAACGGCGGTGTGATGGTCCACCACACGAGCAGGCCGAGTCCGCTGGCGCCGAGCAGCAGGGCTCCGAGCCAGTGGGGGTCGACGAGCATCCAGACGAGGTACGGAACGGGGGCGGCCAGCAACACCGGGGGCAGGAACGACATGGCGAGTCCGCCCGTACCGGAGAACCACACCAGGGCGACGTCGCGCCAGCGGGCGGGGTCGCGCAGCCAGGCCACGGGCCGCCCGAGCAGCCCGCGATCGGACGTGTCGGCGTAGGTCGTCTTGATTTCGTCGTCGAGCAGGGCACCGCTGACTCGCCGGTGCGCACCGACGAGTGCGGCGGCTGCCGGCACGGCGGCGAGGGCGAGGGGAAAGCCGACGCTGATCAGCCCGAGCGGCACCGACAGGACGAGCACGATCGCCAGGGCCAGCGCGGGCGCCGCGGCCAGCGCGTACCCGGCCGACAGGAGCGTCAGCCTGAGCCGGTCGACCACCGCGCGCGTGTCGACCGGCCCCGGCCGGACACTGCCGATCGGCGCGAGGAGCCCCACCGGGCGGCCGGCTGCCGACGTCACGCGGCCCGCGCCAGCTCGGGCCGGGCGGTCCGGCGCACCGCGCCGCGGGCCGCTCCGAGCGTGAGGCAGACGACGCCGGCCACCAGCAGAGGCGGCAGCCAGAGCTGCCCGTCGGGCACGACCCCCTCGCCGCGGGCGAGTCCGAACGGGACGATCGTGGCCAGCGACGCGACCAGCCCCAGCGCCACGCCGACGGCGGCGACAACGGCCGCCTCGGCCACGATGGATCGCTCGACCTGGGTGGGCGTGGCCCCGAGCAGCCGCAGGCGGCGCAGCTCGGCACGCCGGTGTGCGATCGCCGCGGCGTAGGCGTTGATCACCATGATCGCGGCGAACAGGCTGAGCATGCTGACGACGACGTTGTTGAGGAGCGTGATCGTGTCGCTATCTTCCGCCGCCCTGCCCGGCAGCGTGCGCCCGTCCGTGCCGACGGCCATCAGTGTGCCGACCGCCGACGACGTGAGCACGATCACCGGGCCGAGCACGCCGGCCAGCAGGTGCGCCCGTCGCGACGTGTTGTAGCGCGCGAGGTGTGCCTCGGCCCGGCGCCGCCCGAGCACCGGACGCAGCGACAGCGATCCCCAGCGCAGCAGGACCGGCGCCAGCAGGGCGAGGCCGACGCCGACCAGGATCGAGTTGGAACCCGAGGTCAGCATCGCGTCGTACGGGTCCTCGGCGTTCTTCGTCACGGTGACGGTGACGATCGCCAGCGACCCGCCGTAGGCGATCAGGGCGACCGCGGCGGCCACCCGCCACCAGCGCATCCGGCCGGCGCCAGCGCGGTCCTCGCCGGGCGCGACCGACGCCGGGCCGTGGGTGGCGCGCCGGCCGGCGACCCCGGCTGCGGCGAGGCACACGAGCAGCACACCGCCCACTGTGATCGCTAACGACACCATTCCGCCACCGTAGTCGGCCTGGTCGATCAGACCCGCCGACCCGACCGCCGCGAGCAGAGCGCGTCCGGTGACGGAAGCAACCAGCGCGCCGGCGATCGAGGCGGCCAGGCACACCGCGAGCGTCTCGGCGCGCACGAGCCGTCGGGCCTGCCGGGCGGTGGCGCCGATCGTGCGCAGCAGCCCGATCTCGGCGTCGCGCTGGGTCACGGTGATGCCCACCGTCGACGCCACCGAGAACAGCACGATCAGCGCACCCCATCCGCCGACCACCGCACCCATGATCGCCAGCGTCTCGGCGTCGGCGGAGGAGATCGGGCCGGTGGCCGTCTCGACCAGGGTCGCGAACGAGCCGATCACCGCGGTGCCGAGCAGCACGGCCATGAAGGTGGCCGTGAACGCGGTCCGGCGGTGCCGCAGCGAGTGCAGCGCCAGCATCGCCGTGTAGCCGCCCATCAGACCGTCACCCCCTCATACGGCGCCAGTTCGTCGAGGCGGGCCATCTGGCCGGCCACGGCCTCGGCGGTGGGTCGGTCCATCCGGCCGGCCATGCGCCCGTCGACCAGGAACACCACCGTGTCGGCGAACCCGGCCGCGACCGGGTCGTGGGTGACCATCACGACCGTCTGGCCGAGCGAGTCCACACACGCCCGCAAGAGCGCGAGCACCGAACCGGCCGTGCGTGAGTCGAGTGCGCCCGTCGGCTCGTCGGCCAGGATCACGGCCGGATCGGTGACCAGCGCCCGGGCGATCGCCACCCGCTGCTGCTGGCCGCCTGACAGCGCGGCCGGCAGGTTGCCGGCCCGATCGGCGAGGCCGACGTGCTCCAGCAGGTCGGCGACGCGAGCGCGGTTGGGACGCCGGCCGGCGAGGCGCACCGGCAACTCGACGTTCTGGGCCGCTGTCAGATACGGCATCAGCTGGAACGACTGGAAGACGAACCCGACCCGCTCCCGGCGTAACCGGGTGCGGGCGTCCTCGTCCCAGTCAGTGACGTCCTCACCGTCGATCAGCACCCGGCCCGACGTGGGCGGCTCGAGCGCGGCGGCGAGGGTCAGGAGCGTCGACTTGCCCGAACCCGACGGACCCATCACGGCGGTGAACGTGCCGCGCGGAAAGGCCAGGTCGACGCCCGCCAGCGCGGCCACCGCGCCGGCGCCCTCGCCGTAGGTGCGGGTCAGCGCGTGCACCTCGAGCGCGTTCCTGGTCGGCGGCCACGGTGGTGGTAGACGGGTCATCAAGCGCCTCCTGAACTCGAACGACATGAGTCACCACCGACGTTATGGAACCCTCCTGACGCGGTCGACGGGCGCAGGCTGCGTCCGCGTGGTGGGCCTAACCCCACCACGTTCGGACCGCCTAGGCCCGGCGACGTCGCGCCCGATCGCGACGAGCATGACCGGCATGACCAAGGCCGGCAGCCGGTTGCTCGATGGAGCGGCGCCGCAGCTACCCAGAGGAGGAGTCAGTGCCGCACAGCATCTCTCGTAGGAATGTCTTCCGGGCCGGGTTGGTCGCGGGCGCCGGCGCGGTGATAGGACTGACGCGATCGACGCCAGCGGACGCGACGAGACGGAGCGTGATCGCGTTCGTCGGGGTCACGGTGATCGACACCACCGGTGGGCCGTCAAGGCCGGACCAGACCGTTGTCGTCGAGAGCGATCGCATCATCGAAATGGGTGCGCGGCGCGACACAACGGTCCCGCATGGCGCGACCGTCGTCGACAGCACGGGAAAGTTCCTGATCCCGGGTCTGTGCGATATGCACGTCCACAGTGATGTGTACGAGGCGATCGTCCCACCGCTGTACCTCGCGAACGGGATCACAACGGTGCGTGAGATGTCGGGAGCCGACCATCTCCACCAGTGGCGTGATCGGGTCGAGGCCGGCAGCCTGCTGGGCCCACGCTCGATCATCGCGAGCCCGTTGATCGACGGCGCTCCGGGTCTCTGGGCCGGCCTGAACGCCGTCTCATACATCGAGGTGACCAACGAAGCCGAGGCGCGAGCGGCGGTCCGCCGGGTGGTGCGGGACGGTGCGGACTTCGTCAAGGTCTACTCGCGACTGTCGCCCGCGGCCTACTTCGCCGTCGTCGACGAGGCTCGACGCCAGCAGGTCCCGTTTGTTGGACACTGCCCCGACAACGTGCCGATCACCGCGGCGAGTAAGGCCGGGCAGCGCAGCCTCGAGCACATGTGGGGAACCTGGTACTCGACCTCCAGCCGGGAAGCGGAGATACGCCGGGCGATCGCCGAGGTCCGGATCGAGCCCGGCGACTACAACAGCTGGTTCAACCAGATGCATCCGTTGAACTGGCTGGCGGCGCGCAGCTACGACCCCGCCAAGGCGGCCGCGGTCTTCGGTGAATTCGTCGCCAACAAGTCCAGGGTGGTACCGACCCTCATCGCGATGCGGGCAATCGCCATGCCCGACGAGGTGTCGCGGACCGACGAGCGGCTGAAATACCTGCCGGCCTCCACAGCCGAGGAGTGGTGGTGGGCGCTGGACGAGTTGTTCGCGGCCGGCCGCGGTCCGACCGAGGTCGCCCAACACCGGGAGCTCTTCGACCGCCAGCTGCGGCTGGTCGACGAGATGCGCCGGGCCGGGGTGCCGATGCTGGCCGGCACCGACAGCGCCACGCCGGGCTGCTTTCCGGGTTTCGCCCTGCACGACGAGCTGGTGCTGCTCGTGCGGGCGGGTCTGACGCCCATGCAGGCACTGCAAGCGGCGACCCTCGAGCCGGCCCGGTTCCTCGGCCGGCATCACCACGAGGGAACGATCCGCCGCGGCAACCTGGCCAACCTGGTGCTGCTGGACGCCAACCCGCTCGACGACATCCGCAACACCCAGCGGATCCGGGCGGTGGTGGTACGGGGCCGATATATCTCCCCCAAGGAGCGGAAGCGCATGCTGTCAGAGGTCGAGGCCGCGGCGAGGGAGGTCCCCGCCGATGCCCCCGCCACGGTGGGCTGTCCGTGCATGGGCCGATCACGCTGATCACCACGAGCGGGCCCGTCGGGATTTCGGTTGACGCCGGCTCGGCGCCGGCGTTGAGTGACGCGGTGACTGACGATGTGCCGGCACGCGTACGCGCTGCTTTCGGTGTGCCGTCCGGTCCGCTGTTGCGGACGGGGTCGTGTTGGCAGGCCGGCGGCCTGGTCCTCAAGCCGGGCCAGCACCGGGTGGTCGGGTCCTGGCTGGCCGACACCTATGTCGACCTGCACGGGCCAGGCTTCCGGGTGCCGCGTCCGGTGCGTGCGCGTGACGGCGACTGGGTTGTCGACGGTTGGGCGGCGTGGACCGCGGTGTCCGGCGAGCCCGACCCGCTCGCGCGGTGGCCGGAACTGGTGGCGGCCGGCAGGTCTTTCCACAGTGCACTCGTGGGTCTCCCGGCGCCGGGCTGGCTCGGGCGCGGCCGCAACCGGTGGGCGGTCGCCGAACGGGCCGTGTGGGACGGCGCTGCCGTCGAGGTGGCACCGGAACTGGCCGACCTGGTGTCGGGGTTGCGGTCGGCCATCCGCCCGGTGCGCCTGCCCAACCAACTCATCCACGGCGACCTGGCCGGCAACGTGTTGTTCGCGGCGGGGCAGCCGCCCGCGGTGATCGACTTCTCGCCGAGCTGGCGCCCGGCCGGCTACGCGCTGGCAATCGCGGCGGTTGACCTGCTCGCGTGGTCGGGTGCGCCGCCAGACATCCTCGACGAGCTTTCCGGCGAGGACGACGTCGACCAACTCCTTGTTCGTGCGCTGATGTGGCGCCTGATCACGGAGTCGCTCGGCCGGCCCGATCCGGACAGCCGGCTCGCGGTGCGGCGCGCCAACGAGCCGGTCGTGAACCTGCTGCTCTCCCGGCTGCGCGGCCAACCGCCGGCGGGTGATCGACGCTTGGCGAAGCTGGTCGGTCACCTGCTCGGGGATGAGGTGACCCGGCTGCGTCCGGTGGCGGACGGTTTCAGCCGGGCCGCCCGCCACGTCGCGGACCGCGCTGCCGGAGGTTCGGTCTTCGTGAAGACCGGCGAGGGCGTGGCGGTGGAGCTTGCGGTGTACGAAGCGTTGGGCGACCGTCCGTACCTCCCAAGGCTGCTGGCCGCTTCTCGTGAGCCGGAGCCGATGCTCGTGCTGGAGGCCCTCGAACCCGGCGGTTGGGTCCGCGAATGGACCCCGCGTCTCGTCGAGGCCACCGGGCGGCTACTTCACCAGGTGCACGAACTATCGGCACCGCCCGGTGTGCCGCGCGTGGGATCGACGGGCAACCCGTGGACGCTGATCGCCGCCGATCCGACGCGGTTGCTCAGCATGGACGTGTGCTCTGAGGACTGGTTGACCACCCACCTGGACCTACTCGCGGCCGCCGCAGCCGACGCGCATACGGAAGGCGACAGCCTGATCCACCGCGACGTGTGCGCGGCGAACCTCTGGCACCACGACGGCCGCCTGGTCCTGGCCGACTGGGCTTCGGCGGCGATCGGCGACCCCTGGCTCGACCGTCACCTGTGGCTCGTCGCCTGCCATGCGGAGGGCGGGCCGGCTCCGGAATCGGGCCAGGGGCCGTCAGCGGTGGGTCATGCCGCGCTGATCGCCGGCCTGCAACCTCGGCTCACACCCGCGCGCACCGCCAACCGGCCCCTGTTCGACCAACGCCGCCGCCGGCTGCAGGTCGCATTGGCCTGGGCCGCCCGCCTCCTGCGGATACCTCCTCCACAGTAGAACATCCGGTGCGTGGCGCCTGGGTAACCGCGCCTCAACGCCGTAGGTCGTAGTTGGGCCACAGGTAGATGTCGAACCGCCATTTTCCGTCGTCGGGATAGGCCATCGGGCCGCCGGCGGCCCCGAGGGGTTGAGCGCGATCGGAACCGCTGTGGTCGCGAATCGTCAGACCCGACTACTTCACCGCTGCGCGACGCCCATGGCCGCCCGGGGGTTCGCGCCGGTCCGGCAAATCCATTGACGACGGGGAGAGAAGGCCCGATGGTTCGGTGGTGATAGTTCGACGTGAACACTCTGACGATATTGACGCGATCCACGCGATCACGGCGGCCGCGTTCCGCGGGGTCGCGCACAGCGCACCGCCGGTGGAGCCAGGTGGTGATCCAGGCGAGGCGACGCTCGTTTCGTGGCTGCGCGACGATGCCGGTTGGATCCCGGAATTGTCGTTGGTCGCGATCGAGGACGACCGGGTCGTCGGCCACGTTGTCGCGACGCGGGCTTATGTCGACGCCCGGCCGGCCCTGGGTCTAGGGCCGCTGAGTGTTCTCCCGCGCCGCCAGCGAGCCGGCGTAGGTAGCGCCCTGATGCACGCTGTTCTCGGCGCGGCTGACGCGCTCGGCGAGCCCCTGGTCGGGTTGCTCGGCAACCCTTCCTACTACCGCCGGTTCGGCTTCCTTCCCGCGCAGTCGGTTGGGATAGCCGCGCCGGTCTCCGCATGGGGTGAGAACTTCCAGGTCCGAACCCTCAGCCAGTACGACGGTCTGGCCGGCCGTTTCCAGTACGCCGGACCGTTCGACCGGCTCTGAACCCCTCCTCGGCGGCCCAACGGCCAAGCCCCCCATCGGTCGGTCGACGGTCGCGATGTCTTGATCGCGAAATTCAGGGGTCGACGCGCATCAGGTCGCCTTCGGTCAGGCCACGATCGAGGAGCCAGGCGGTGAGCGAACCGACATCGACGACCGCCGGAACAGGCGGCTCAACCATCACGCCACCGATCACGCGGAATGCGCGGACCCGGCGGCTGTCCACCTCGACCCGCCAGACCTTGCCATCTCGGTCCGGGCTGCTGACGAATACCTGCACCAGACCGACGCTAGACCACGGTCCGTGGATCCCGACAGCAAGAACCAGGCGGGTGGTCGAGCCCTACGCGGGTCGCGGCTTGGCCCATGGATCGTGGGCTGGGCGCCATTCGAGCAGCACGGCGGTCGCGTCGTCCTGGAGTGCCTCACCGTGGTGGTCGAGGACGGCCTGTACGAGTCGCCGCATGGTTTCCGGAGTCGGTAGCTCGTCGTTCAGTGCCCGCTGCACGAGATCGAGCAAGCGCTCCAGTCCGAACCGCTCGCCTGCGCTGTTGACCGCTTCGGTGACCCCGTCGGTGTAGAGCAGCAGGCGGTCGCCCGGATGCAACGTCTCTTCGTGCACCCGCGGCGGTTCGTCGGAGAGGTATCCCAGACCCAGCGGCAGCGTGGTCGGGCCGGGCAGCTCTTTGATCGCTTTGCCGTCGCGCACGAGCTGGACGCCGGGATGGCCGGCGTTGATGGTGCGGAGCCTGCCGTCACGCCGGTCGAGCTCGATCAGCACCGCGGTGGTGAACAACCCGCGGTGTTCGGAGCTGAACCACCGGTCGACGCTGATGGCCGTCGCGGCCAGGTCGAGTCCCGTTCGACGGGCGTTCCGGTAGGCGCCTACGGCCAGCGACGCGAGCGCGCTCGCCTTGATCCCGTGGCCACAGGTGTCGAAGAGGCCGATGCTGAGCACGTCGCCGTTGAGCGCGTAGTCGAACACGTCGCCGCCGACGTCGTAGCAGGGTTCGAGCACGGCGGTGACCACGAGGTCATTCGCGGCGAAGGTCAGCGACGGCAGGAGGCCCCAGACGATCTCGGCTGCCACCTGCATCGGCTCTCGGCGGCGCAACCGTTCGATTTTGTCACCGTAGGCCCGGCGGTTCTTCAGCAGCTGTGCCACGCACGCGGTCACCTCGTGGGCCGGGCCCTCGTCCAGTTCGGTGTCGCTCTCGAACTGGACCACACCGAGGCGTTCGCAACCGTCGAGTAGCGGTACCCAGAGTCGGCCCGGTCCGCGCTGCGCTTCCAGCGTGGTGAACGCGCGGCCGGCGAGGGTGGAGTCGATCGCCGCTGGCTCGATCGGACGGCCCGGCTCGCTCAGCGGCACCAGGCTGACCTGCGCGTAGTCGGCCAGGAAGATGGTGATGTCGCGGGCGTCGACCAACGGCGCGACCCCGGCAACCACCGCCGGCAGGTCGTCGGGCCCGGTCAGCGGGGCCTGCGTCAACAGCCGGCGCACCGCTTCGTCGGCCCGCGCCACGCCACCACCCTAGCCGCCGACCAACCCCACTCCGCAGGCCGCGGCCGGCAGGGCCACCGCGCGCCGCCACTGCACGCTCGGCGGTGGCGTGGCAGTCTCGATTCACGGGACTAGCCACCGGGAGTCAGCGGCATGGCAAAGCGGTCGACGTTACTACGCCGGATCACCGGAAATGCTCCCCATCGGTTCGATGCCGCCCACGCGAACCTGGCATATTCCGTCGACCGACGCGCGACAGCGGTCGTCATCGGTGGTGGGATCGCCGGTGTCACCGCCGCGCTGACGCTGGCCGAACGCGGCATGGCGGTGACCCTGCTCGAACGCGGACACCGGCTGGGCGGCCGGCTCACCACGTGGCCGAAACGCCTTCGCGATGGCTCGGCGCAGGTGGTCGAGCATGGTTTCCACGGATTCTTCCGCCAGTATTACAACTGGCGAAACGTCCTGCGGCAGGTCGACCCGGACCTGGCATTCCTGCGACCGCTCGGCCGCTATCCCGTCGTTTCACGCCAGTGGCCCGAAGAAGATTTCACGGACCTGTTCGGTATGCCGCCGGTCAACCTTTTGTCCCTTCTCGTCCGATCGCCGAGCCTGCGGTGGCGCGAACTGCGTCACATGGACAGCAGAGCCGCTCTTCCCCTGCTCGCGTTCGCCCGGGAGGAGACCTACCGCAGTTTCGACACGATGTCGGCGGCGACGTTCCTCGACAACCTCGGCTTGCCCGAACGGGCTCGCGCGATGCTGTTCGACGTCTTCGCCCATTCCTTCTTCAACCATCAGGCCGAGATGTCGGCAGCAGAGATGATCATGCAGTTCCACTTCTATTTCCTTCGCAACCCCGAAGGTCTGGATATGGACGCTCCCGACCACGACTACGAAAGCGCGATCTGGTCACCACTGGCGGCACGCCTGACCGCGTTGGGCGCCGACGTGCGCACGGATTCACCGGTCGACCACCTCGAGCCGGGTTGGAAGGTCTGTCTCGCGGGCGGCTCGCGGATCGCGGCCGAGCACGTCGTGCTGGCGGTCGACCCCGCGGCGGCGCGCGAGATCGTCGCCGCGTCACCGGACGTCGTGCGCACCAGTCCCCAGTTCGCCGAGCGGGTCGCCGCACTGCGCACCGCCGCACCGTACGCGGTCGCCCGGATTTGGCTGGACGGCGACGTGGCACCCGACCGCGCCCCGTTCACCAGCGTCTCCGGCGAAGCCACACTCGACTCCGTCACGCTCTACCACCGGGCCGAACAGGAATCGGCGCGCTGGGCGGCCCGCACCGGCGGAAGCGTGCTGGAACTTCACGCGTACGCGGCACCGACCCGCGTCGACGCCGCGACCCTGGCCGATCGCATGCGCACGGAACTCACCGCGATCTGGCCGGAAATGCGCCGCCTCTCGGTCGTCGACAGCGACCACCGGGTCGGGCACGACGCGCCCGCGTTCGACCTGGGAAGCGACGCCACCCGCCCCTCCGTCCAGACGGGCCCGGCCGGCCTCTACCTCGCCGGAGACTGGGTTCGCATGCCCTTCCCGTGCGCCCTGATGGAACGCGCCGCCTCGTCGGGCCTGCTCGCTGCGAACGCGATCCTCGCCCGGCACGCGGCGCGCCCGGCTCCGGTCCTGTCGGTCCGCCCGAACGGGCTCCTCGCCCGGCGAGTAAGTCGCCGCCCGAAGGTCGGCCCGTCAGCCTAGGCAGCGCCGATCAGGCGTGCCTGGCCCGCGTCGATCTTCGAGACGTCGTTCACGAACGGCGTGATCTGCGGGTTCTCGTCGGCGTCGAGGTGGGCCACGATGCTGATGTTGGCGCCACCTGGGATCTGGGCGCTTTCAGGATCGCCTTGTCGACCGGCTCGCCGGGCTTGGTCAGGGGCCAGGTCGTAGGTTTCCCTTGCATCGATTGCTGATGCGGAGATACGGCGGCTGTGGAAGGCGTGGATGCGGCCGTCCGGGATCGTTCGGGCTCGTCCGGATGGCTTGTTCGCACCCGCCGGCACCGGCATCGTCCTACGAACACTTTGGTTCTCGGCGGCACGCATGGCACCGCCGGCGGGCCACCGCTCGATGGAAGGTGACGAGGTTGACGAGCACCGTGAGTCGCAGGGCCGCATTGGGCATCGGGGGTGCCGTCACGGCGGGAGCGGTCCTGGGAATGACCGAGCCGGCCGGGGCGGCCCCACGCGGCGGCGCCCCCGACGACCCCGACCAGCCGGTTGGGTCGCCTCGTGACAAGGTGGCGGTGGCATACCGGTCGGAGCGGGCCAAGGCCGGCGGCAACTGGTACGCGTATGTCACGGTTGCCGGCGGGAGCGGCGTGGCGCAGGTCGCGGTCGCGGAGAACGCCGACACGGTCGTCGAGGCCTACAGCGTCAACAAGATTGCGGTCGCCACCGCTGTCCTCGACAAGGTCGACCGGGGCCTTCTCACGCTCGACCAACGCCTCGAGGTCACCGCGGCGATCGTCGTGCCCGGCGGCGACGGAATCTTCAGCTTGGACAGCGCCTATCCCAGCTCCGTCACCATAGGCCACGTGCTGGCCGCGTTGCTCACCGTCTCTGACGACACCGCCGTGCGCCTCTGTGGCCTCGTCTGCCCGGCCGCGGAGCTCAACCAGATCCTCGTCGCCAAGGGATTCCCGAAGACCCAGGTAGAGCCCGTCGCGAACCCCAACCGCTTCTTCCTCGGCACCAGCACCGCACGGGAAACGCACCGCATGCTGCAGGCCCTGGTTGGCGGCACGCTGCTCTCCCCCGCCTCCACCAGTTATCTGCTCAGCGTGCTGCGTTCGCCGATCGCTTTCACCGACGGCATCCGACGCACGATGTCATCGGACGAGCGTGCCCGGATCGCCACCAAGGCCGGCTGGTTCGCCGACGCACGGCATGAAGCCGGCATCATCTTCAACCCGGGCGGCTCCCCGGTGCTCACCTACGTCCTGTTCGCCGACGGCCAGGCCGACGCCGACAACTTCGGAGCGACCCACCCGACCCTGCAGGCCCGCGCCGCCATGGGCCCGAGATTCCTGGCGGCCGTCGACGGCGTCACCACCGTTGCCGGGACCGTCCACCGAGGACGAAGGCAGCGGCCCAGCAACGGCGGCTGACCCGAGAATCAGCTCAGCTGCACGAGCACCGAGCCGATCAGGAGAACGGCCAGACCGCCGAGGCGGGCCGGCGTCAGCCGCCGGCTCGGCAGGCGGAAGAGGCCGAACTGGTCGATCGCGGCGGACGCGACCTGCTGCCCGGTCACGGTCAACGCGACTGTGGTCGCCGCACCGATGACGGGGATGAGCAGGAACGTGGCCGTGACGTAGCTTGCCGCGGCCGCTCCGCCGAGCCACCCCCACCAGGGCATGCCGCGTAGGGGCCGCAGCTGGGGCTTAGGGGTGCGCTTGAGGGCGAGCAGCGCCAGCAGGACGACGGCGATGGTCGCGGTCGCCACCGTGAAGCTGACGAGTGCAACGGTGAACGGCTGCTCGACCTCCCGGCGCAGTGCCGCGTTGACGGCACCCTGGATGGGCAGCACCGCCCCAGCGACGAGGCCCAGCGCGATCCAACCGGCTTGGACCGGCGAGCGGCTCGAGGCGGTCGCGTTGCCCGTCGCGCCCTGGCCGCGGATGACCGCCGTGATACCGGTCAGCACGGCAAGCGCGCCGATCACCACGCCGGCCGTGACGGGTTTGTGCGGCACGCCGAGCAGTCCGCCGAAGTCCAAGGCCAACGATGCGAGCACCTGGCCGGTGACGAACAGACCGACAGATGCCAACGCGCCGAGCCGCGGGAACAGCAGGATGGCACTGGTGATGTAGACCGGGCTGGCGATGCCGCCGAGCAGCTTCCAGGGTGCGACCCCGGAAAGATCGGCCAGCGCGCCGAGCTGGCCAGCGGCACCAGCCACGGCCAGCAGGAGCAGTGCCGCGACAGCGAGCTGGACGGTGGATGCGCCGTACGGCGTGCCGATCGCCTTTGTCAGCTGAAGATTGACCGACGCTTGGACGGCCAGAAGCCCCCCAACCGCGACGGCCGTCAAAAGGAAGATGGCTTCCATCTCTGCCCCCATCTGGACGCTGGGTCCGGTTAACATCAGACTTAAGCGGACGTGACGTCCAGTTATTCCACCGCTGGCCTTGTGACGCCGATCACCCGCCTCAGATCGACGAGGAGAACCATGACGGACGCATTCGCCCGGGTCGCAGGCACCAGAGCCACCCTCCGGGAGGCGCGAATTCCGCGGGCCACCGCCACCTCGGTGGCGCTGCTGTCGGACGTGCACGCCAACGTCCACGCGTTGCGGGCGGTGCTCGACGAGATCGACCGCTCGTCGGTCGACCTGGTCGTGCTCGCGGGCGACACGACCTGGGGAACGTTTCCGACGGAGACGGTGATGATGCTGCGGGACCTACAGCGCCGCATTCCCACCATGCTGGTGCGCGGCAATGCCGACCGGGCCGTGGTCGAGCTGACCGACGGCCTGCGGCAACCGGAAACCGACCGGGACACCTGGATGCGGGACCGGCACAGCACCGCCGACGTCGACTTCCTCCGCGATGCGGTGTTCCAGGTCGACGTGGACGTAGCCGGCGTCGGACGCATACGGATTTGCCACGGTTCGCCGCGGGCCGACATCGAGGCGCTGACCCCACGCACGCCGTTGGCCAGAATCGCGGCCGCGGTGGACGGCGTTGAGGCCGACATTCTCGTCACCGGCCACACCCACCTGCAGTTCGACCGGGCTCTGGCAGGCGTCGGCCGGCTGACCCGCCACATCAACCCGGGCAGCGTGGGTCTCCCCTACCACGCCGGCGAGCCCGGAGCGCGCTGGGCACGGATCGGCTCCGGCGCGGCGGATCCCCTACAGCTGTTCATCACCGCCTACGACCTGGATGCCCACCTGGCCGCGCTCGCCGACAGCGACGACCCGGCACGGGATCGGATCAGCCAGCTACTCCGCGTCGCTCCGACTCCCGACGAGCTGATCGAACACGCCGAGGCGCTGGTCTTCTCCGACTGACCCACACCAGGCCGGACGGTGGCGCCCGCCGAGGTTGGTTGGCAGGTCGACCAAGCCTTCCTGGCGCGGGCACATTGGCCGATGAGATCCGGCACGTGGCCCGTGGCCTGCGGGCCCGGGCCGGGGCGTTAGGCTGGCGTCGTGGTCGCGCGTGAGCGAGCAGATGCGGCGCGCAACCGGATGCGCATCCTGGACGCTGCCGATGAACTGTTCGCGCGGTTGGACCCCACCGAGGTCACCATGGAGGGGATCGCCAAGGCGGCCGGGGTCGGCAAGGGCACGCTCTATCGCCGTTACCCGACCCGGGAGGCCATCGCCGTCGCTCTCCTCGACGAGCACGAGCGCAGACTGCAGGAGCAACTGATGACGGCGGCGCCGCCGTTGGGCCCGGGCGCCTCCCCGGCGGCCCGTATGCGAGCTTTCTACGGCGCCATGGTCGACCTCCTCGACCGGCATGGTCACCTGGCGCTGGCCGCCGAAACGGGCGCCAAACGGTTCTCGACAGGCGCGTACGGATTCTGGCGTGCCCATGTCGGTTCACTGCTCGACGCCGCCGGCCTCCAGCGTGAACGCGCCGCCCTGGTCGACACCCTGCTGGCCCCGTTGGCCCCCGAGGTGTTCCATCAGCAGAGCAAGGTGCTCGGCCTGGGTCGGAATCGGATCATCGCCGGGCTCGAACTCGTCGCCGACGGCGTGTTCGCCCAGGCGCCGCAGCCTCGATAACCGACGGTGGCCGGGCTCGTGCCGGTCGGTGGGCCGCCACCCACGTCCATCCTTGCCAGGCACGGTGGCGATCGTGACCTTGCCACGCACACCCAGGTGCTCGAGCAAGACGCGCAGTGAGCCATTTTCATCGTGGTCCCGGGTTGTAGACGCCCAGGTCAACGGCGACGTGCCGGTGCTCCATGTAGGACGGGGCTCCCGGTAAGACAGCAGTGGATTGAAACGACAGCCCAGCCCGAGAGTCGCGTTGCTTAGCCATGCTGCCTCGGTCAGGCGCAGCTGGGCCCGCCTGGGCGATCTGGTCCAAGCTCGGCGTGCCAAGCTTGGCGGAGGGCGGAGTGACTGACAGCGCGGGGTCACCGTCTCGTTGGGCACCCCTCAGGGCGCGATGGCATCAGTCCCGACCTGCGCCTCAACTGAAGCCTGGCCGTTGCAGTCACGACACGCAGAGGCAGAACTCGTTGCCCTCCGGGTCCTGCCAGACTTGCCAGAGGTCCTCCTGCATCTCGTCGACCGGGGTCGCGCCAAGTTCGCGGGCGCGGGCGACCGCTGCGGCGAAGTCGTCAGCAACCAGATCGAAATGGATCCGATTCTTGCTGGTCTTCCGCTCGGGAACCAACTGTAGGGCGAGGTGGGGGCCGAGGCTGATCCAGTGGCTCTCCCGGCGCGTGACTTCGACTTCGAGCATGCCGCACCAAAACTCGGCGAGTAGGTCGAGGTCGTTGACGTCGATGACGATGCCGTTTATCCGGATGCCCATGCCGTTCCCTCCGCCACGGTGGTCGACCAGCACCCAACATAACTGCACATCCACAAGCTGTAAGACAAAGGCTGTCTGAATGACGTGAGGTGCTCAGGCTGGCTACGCGACTTCCGCGCCCGCGAGGTCACAAGGAGGCGACGGATCGAGACCCACGGCGAGCTGCCGAGCCGTTTCTGCTCGCCGCGCAGCGGCTGGACAGCCCCATGGATTGTTCGCATCGTGGTTGGCGCGCCAGGTGACAACCCCGCTAGGCTTGCGCACGTGGAACGGCTAAAGGTCGAGGTCTTGGTTCCCCACAACCATGTTGAAGCTGTGCTGGCAGCTCTGCATGCCGCCGGAGCCGGCGCGATCGGTGCCTACGATCACTGTGTGAGCTTGTCGCGAGTGGACGGTCGATGGAGGCCTCTACCCGGATCTTCGCCTTACCTCGGCCAGATCGGCGCAGTCATGCACGGATCGGAGACTAAGCTGGAATCTACATGCGACGTCGATCAAGCGCGCGGAGTCGTCGACGCGGTTCGTGCGGTGCATCCGTACGAGGAGCCGGTAATTCATCTGCTGCCACTGTATGACCTTGCGTAGACAACAGATGCTGGCTGCGGCTGCGCCCCCAGCACGAACTGCCGGCTGGCGCCGCGGCGCGTCGGTGCTCCATATAGGATGAAGCTCCTGGTCGGACTGCAATGGACCAAACGACTGCCCTGTCCAGAAGCTCCGTCGCTTACCTATGCTGCCAGCACTCCGCTGTTTACCCCGTAGCCTGACCACCTGACCAGCATGATCACAGAACGCCGGACGGTGATCTCGCGATGGCGCAGGCTGTCGGCTTGCCGGCGGGCGCTGCTGGTCTTGGCCCACCGGCGCAACGGCGACACCCTGGCCCGGCTCGCGGCCGGCTTCGGCGTCGGAATCTCGACCGTGGCGGGTAGGTGCGGGTACGCCTCGACCTGGTCGCCGTGGCGGTCCACAGCCTCAAGCGGATTATGGCCGGCCGCACTGGCGTAGGTGATCCTGAACGGCACGCTGATCAGTGAGCCTTCATCTCATCCTGCGTAGCGGTTGGCTTCGACGTGATGCAGGACGAGGATGGCAAGCACGATCGCGGTGGCGCGGCGTGGGCGGCAGCGCAGCTTGGCGAGGATCAAAGTGCCGTCCAAAATCGTGTACGCCAACCGGCGGATCCGCTGCATGGCGGTGGCCATATCGTCGGCGGCCGCACGGAGCAGGTCGATCGCTTCCTGCACATAGCGCCAGGCGGTGGCGACGCCGACCTCGAACCCGGCGGCAAGGCGAGCCAGGGTGTCACCGTTGCGAAGGTGGGCCAGGGCGGGCAGGGCCTGCCGTCCCGGGTCGAGACGGCGCCATCGGGACCGTTGCTGCTTACGGTGGCCGCGGATGCGGCCTGCGAGGTGGTTCAGCGTCCGGCTGGACAACGAGATCGTGGACGGGTAGGACAGCACAGGCGAGGCTTCCGGGTTTAGCCCGCCTTCATGCGCTCCGAGCTGCAAGATCAGGTTGAAAAAGGCTCAGTGCTCCTGACCGACGAAAACCGCGGACGCCAGATCGTCTGGCTTTTCGCCGGCCTCGGCGAGAACTGCTCCGCGTGGGTCCCAGATGCCCGAGCGACCCGACGTCCGATCGAATCCGCCCCCGGTCGGGCCGGCGAATGCGGCGGTCGCGACCCATACCCGGTGTTCGGCCGCGACCCGCTGGGCGCGCAAGCCATGCACCCGTGCGTCACGTTCGGCGTGCACGACGCCAGCCACGTACGCGTGGATCCCCAGCGCCGCGGTTGCCGCGGCGTGGTCAGGCACGCCGGTGTCACGGCAGATCGCCAACCCCAGCCGCCAGCCGTCGACCTCTAGCACGGTCGGCCGCCCCGGCTTGAACCTGTCGGTCTCGTCGCCGTACAGATGCACCTTCCCGTACGCAACCCGCGCACCCTGCGCGTCGACGGCGAGGATGCCGATATGCGGGCCCGGCACCGGCGCGCCGACCAGCGCGATGGCGCCGGTCGCGGCACAGGCGGCAACGATCGGAGCCAGGCTCGGGTCGCCGGGGTCGACCAGCGCCGCGTCGAGTTCGTACCCCGTCAACGACAACTCCGGGAACACCACCACCCGCGCGTGGGCAGCCCGGATCGCTTCCGCGTGGGCAAGGGCGTTGGCCGGAACGTCGTACGCCGCGCAACGTGGTTGGGCGACGGCGATACGCAGTGTCTGTCTCAATCGAGCTCCTGGTCAATCTCCGGCCACCAGCCCTGGCGGCTGGTTGTCCCCAGCCTGCGGTGGCGAGGCCATTCATTGTGATTCATAGTCGTCCGACCAGAGTGGAGCCCGGGCAGGGTCGCGCCCGCGTCCGGCGCCGGGCGGTCAACTGCCCGAACGAATCCGGTCAATGCCGAACATCGATCTCTCTTGTCACCATCACGGGTGTCCTATTCGATCGATCTAGGCGCTGACCGGGTCGGATTGCCGGTCAGGCCACGACCGGAAGGTGGGACGAATGAGACTGCGAAACTGGGTTGTCACCTCGGTGACCGCGGTAGCGCTCGGTGCCGGCGGCTTCGTGATGCCTGCGGGGGCGACCGCCCGGACGGCTCCGGACGCCTCGACGTTGGCGGCCCTCCAGTGCTATCCCAACACCAAGAACTTCAAGCGGGCGAACTCTACGGTGCAGAAGACCGTCACCATCAACCTGTGCGTGCAGCGGATCGGCACCAGCGGGTTGCGCGCGTACGCCGACATCTCGATGGAGAACAAGACCGGAACGGCCGACATCGTCTACGACGCCACGCTGAACGTGCGCTTGGAGCACAACGACGACGTGATCGAGTCCTCCGCGGAAAGCATGGGCTATGAGATCAACGACGATTACGACTACTACTGGATCGCCTCCACCGATGAGTTCAGCTCGCCGTTGACGGGCGGGTGGTCCGCCGACGGCGTCGTCTACTACGACATCGTCGGAGATGGCAAGGGCACCCAGACCTGGGAACTGCACGGCTCCCCGACCATATGACCGGCGCGGACCGGCGACAGGGTCGTCGTCGGTCCGTCCGCCCTGGCGTTGGCGGGAGACGGGCATCCCTTGGCAATCTATCGGTAGCAAGCCACAACTCGACCTAGCGACACTTTCTCCAGGCGGCGGGTTCCGGTCACGCGAAGCGCCCCACCGAACAAACCGTCACCGAGGCGGCGGCCTGAGGGAGAAGGAGAGACACATGGCGACTTTCGTACTTGTGCCCGGCGCTTGGAAAGGCTCTTGGTCGTTTGAGGCTGTAGTTCCGCTACTGGAGCGTGCCGGTCACACCGCTCACGCCCTGACCCTGACCGGTTTACGGCCCGACGAGGACGACGCGACGATCGCGAGCGCCAACCTCGACACGCACGCCGGCGACGTATTGCGGCTGCTCGACCGCGCCCACATCACCGGCGTGACGCTGGTCGGCCACAGCTACGCCGGGATGGTGATCGCGGCCGCCGCGGATCGCGCTGGCGGCCGGGTCTCGCGACTGGTGCATCTCGACGCCTACGTACCGCGCGATGGCGAGTCGTGCTGGTCGTCGACGAACCAGCATTTCCGGGAACTGTTCGCCGCCGGCGCGGCGGCCACCGGCTACACCGTCCAGCCGCCGGGCGGCGGCGATCCCCGCCGCCGTCCCCATCCCCTCGCCTCGTTCCTGCAAACGATCCGGCTCACCGGCGCACACGAACGGGTCCCGCGCCGAGAGTTCGTCTACTGCTCCGGATGGGACCGCACACCCTTCGCCGACCTCCGGGCCAGGCTTGACGCCGACCCGGGCTGGCAGGTCCACGACCTGCCGACCGGCCACGACGCGATGCACGAAGCCCCAGAGGCCGTCGCCGCGCTGCTGCTGGCCGAGCGCCCGGCTCCGGCCGCGTCGGGGTCCCATCCGCCGGCGCCGACCCCGTCGTAGAGCGCGCTCGCCGCCGCGGTAGGTCCAGCCCCCGCCTGCGGCGCCGAACGGTTCGGCCGGACTGGCGACGAAATGCCTGGTAGTACGGTATTAACCGGGAACCAATGCCGACCGAAGCCCCGCAAATAGGGTGTGAGGTGCGAGTCTTGGACGAAGAGGTTCACAACCGGCGCTGGTTGGGCGTCGGCCGGAGTACTCTGACCGATTCCGGCGCGGCGGCGATCGAGGCCGTGAGCGAGGCGCGGACCGGACCCGACCCGAAGCTCTTGGTCGTGTTCGCGGCCATCACCCATGACACCGCCGCGGTGCTGGCCGGTGTCGCGCAGGCCGCGCCAGGGGTGCCCGTCATCGGGTGCACCACGCACGGTGAGATCGGCGCCGGCGGGCCCGCCGATGGCACGGTCACGGTGGCCGCGCTCGGCGGCGCGGGGCTGGATATCGCCGTCTGCGCGGCCGAGCACGTCTCCGGCCGCCAGGGCGGCGCGGGTTACGAGGTCGCGGGCTGCATGCGGGACGTCGCGCAGCCGCACCGGGTGCTGATGCTGCTCACCGACGGCCTGGTCCGCGATCAGGAGAGCATCGTGCGCGGCAGTTATCGCGCGCTGGGCGCGGGCACCCCGCTGTTCGGTGGGGCCGCTGCTGACGGCTGGCGGATGAGCGGGGCATACCTCTTCAAGGACGGGCGCGTGCTCACCGACGCGGTGATCGGCGTGGCCATCGCGTCCGAGGCGCCGATCGCGGTGGGGGTCGGCCATGGGTACCACACGGTCGGTCAGCCGATGATCGTGACCCGCGCTGCCGACGGGCGCGTGCTGACTCTCGACGACCGGCCGGCGCTCGATGTCTACCTGGAACGGCTGAACGCGCCACCGGAGGCGTACACGGACCCGTCGGCGTTCACCGCTTTCGTGCTGCCGCGGCCCCTCGGCGTGCAACGGCGCAGCGGCGTCGAGGCGCGCAACCTCTCCACCGAGGTCGACCTCGAGGGCCGGTCCATCGGCGGCGGCGGTGCGATCGACCCGGGCGGCCTGACGTGGGTGATGACCGGCGACGAGGAGTCCATTTTGGACGCGGTGGATGCGGTGTGCCGGGACACGCTGGATCGGCTCGACGGGAACGAGCCGATCGGCATGCTCACGTTCAGCTGTGCCGCGCTGCGCGCGGTGCTGGGCGACGACGGGATCCGGCGCGAATGCGACCGCTTGGAGCGGTGGGCCGGCACGATGCCGTTCGCGGGCTTCTACACGTACGGCGAGATCGCCCGCAATCACGGTATCGACGGGTTCCACAACCAGACGCTCGCCGTGCTGGCCCTGAGCTGACATGGCCGGAACCGCCGAGTCGCTCTACATCCAGCAGCTGGTGGAACTGCTGGCCGTGGTGTCCTCCTCCACCGACGAGGCGTCCGCTGTCCAGAACGCGGTCGAGCGCTCCGCGCAGGCGCTGGAAGCGGAGGTCGCCGCCGCGGTCATCGACGGGGAGGTCGTGGCGTCGATCGGGTTTCCGCCCGGCGCCGTCCCGCAGGAGGCGATCGTCGCGATGACCCGGCAGCAGCACTCCGAATTGGACGTTCCCGGGCTGGGCGGCTGTCCCGCGGTGACCGCGTCCTGGGCCGGAAGCCACCCAGGCCACCTCGTGCTGGCCCGCTGGGGCGCGCCGTTTCAGGTCGAGGAGCAGAACCTGGTCCGCGGCATGGCCCGGGTGCTGGAGCTGACCCTGACGATGCTGCGGACGCTGGTCGCCGAGCACGCCATGCGCGAGTCGTTGCAGGAGCGGCAGCGGCTGCTCGAGCATCTGTCCGCGATCCAGCGCGCGATCTCCCACCGCGAGGACCTCCAGCACATCCTCGACACCATCACCGCCGGTGCCCGCGATCTGCTCGGCGACGAGATCGGGCTGCTGTGGGTACGCGACGAGCCGGACTCGGGCCAGGCCCGGTTGGCGGCCGCGGCCGGCACGCGGCCCATCGACCCGGCTGAGCGCCCCGTGGTCGACCTCACCGCCTCGTCGCCGGCGGGTGAGGCGATGGTCACCGACCGCGCGGCCGTGCGGCACGGCCAGGAGCTCCAGTCCCGGATGCTGAAACGGCTCGGCCCCCGCACGGTGCACGCCTCGATGGCCGCCCCCGTGCACGACAGCGGCGTACTGACCGGCGCCCTGGTCGTGGCGTCCTGCGACACGAACCGCAGGTACACACCCGCCGACGAACAGACCCTGAGCGCCTTCGCGGAGAACGTCAGCCTGGCCCTGACCGACGCCAACACGCTGGTGCGCATGCGCCAGGCGCACCACGACCCGCTGACCGGCCTGGCCAGCCGCGGCCTGTTCCTCGAGCAGTTGTCGCAACAGCTGGCGATCGCGGACGCGGACGGCCGGAAGCTGGCGGTGCTGTTCCTGGATTTGGACCGGTTCAAGGACATCAACGACTCGCTCGGGCACGCCGCGGGCGACCAGCTGCTCACCCTGACGGCGGGCCGGATCACCGCGCAGCTGCGCGCAGGCGACACGGCGTCGCGCTTCGGTGGCGACGAGTTCGCGGTGCTGCTCACCCGGGTCGACGGTCCGCGGGACGCCGCCACCGTGGCACGGGGCATCGTGACCGCGCTGGCCGAACCGATGCGCGTGGCCCAGCGTTGGCTGCGGGTCGGCGCCAGCGTCGGCGTCGCGCTCAGTGGGACCGACGGGCATGAACCCACCGAACTCCTGGCCCGCGCCGACCTGGCCATGTACGAGGCCAAACACCGCGGCACCGGCGGGTACGCCCTCTACCGCGAAACCGTCCGGGGCGATTGAACGAGGACGGCCGTACGGCATGCGACGCTGGGGTGTGGGAGATGTTCGCACGCACTGGGAGAACCTGTACGCACGCCGGTCGGTCTCCGCGCTGAGCTGGTACGAGCCCACAGCAGACCAGTCACTCGCGTTCGTCGCCGAAGCCGGCCTGGCCGCCGACGCCGCCATCATCGACGTCGGCGCGGGGGCGAGCGTGCTCGTCGACCAGCTGCTGCGGGCCGGGTATCGCGATGTGACCGCGCTGGATGTCGCCGGGGACGCCCTGGCGGTCAGCCGCGAGCGGCTGGGCACGGACGCGGACCGGGTCGACTGGATCGTCTGCGACCTGCTCACCTGGCAACCAAACCGCCGATTCCAGCTGTGGCACGACCGGGCGGTCTTCCACTTCCTCACCGACCCCGCCGACCGCGACCGCTACCGGCAGGTCCTGCGGCGCGCGCTCGCCCCAGCAGGCCACGTCGTGGTCGGCGCCTTCGCCGAGGACGGCCCGACCCGGTGTTCCGGCCTACCCACCGCCCGCTACGCCATCGATGAACTGGCCGCCGAGTTCACGGACCTTCGCCTGGTGGACGCGGTCAGGAACGAGCACCACACGCCCGGCGGCGGGGTGCAGCCGTTCAACTGGGTGCTTCTTGACTACCGAGGAGCGTAAGCTGTAGCTTACCGTTCGTGGAGACTTACCAAGTCGGTGACGGCTGGGACGCACTGGGCGACCCGACCCGGCGCGCCATCCTCGCCTGCCTGGCCGACCGGCCACGGGCCGTCGGAGAGATCGCGGCGGAGCTACCGATCAGCCGCCCGGCCGTGTCCCAGCACCTGAAGGTGCTCAAGGACGCCGGACTGGTCACCGACCGCGCGGCCGGCACCCGGCGGGTCTATCGACTCAATCCCGCGGGCGTGGCCGCCCTGCGCGACCAGCTCGACACGTTTTGGAATCGCGCCCTCGCGGCCTACCAGGACGTCACCGACCAACCAACCGAGGAGAGCTCATGACGCAGGCAGCACCCGCGATCGTCCGCCGGCAGGTCGTCGTCGAGGCCCCGATCGAGCGTGCCTTCGACGTGTTCACCGCACGGTTCGGCGACTTCAAACCACGGGAACACAACCTGCTCGGCGTGGAGATCGCGGAGACCGTGTTCGAACCGAAGGTCGGCGGCCACATCTACGACCGCGGCGTCGACGGCAGCGAGTGTCGCTGGGCGCGCGTCCTGGCGTTCGAACCACCGGCGCGCGTGGTCTTCAGCTGGGACATCGGCCCAACCTGGCAGGTCGAGACCGACCCGGACAACACCAGCGAGGTCGAGGTCCAGTTCATCGCCGAAACCCCGAACCGCACCCGGGTAGAACTCGAGCACCGGCACATCGACCGGCACGGCCCCGGCTGGGAGTCCGTCAGCGACGGCGTCGGCCACGACCAGGGATGGCCGCTCTACCTGGCCCGGTATGCCGCCCTCCTTGCCGATAGGAGCTGAACCGCACCGATCACTGTGGACACGACGCTACCCTCGCCGGGATGCGTCGAGGAGGTGCTCCGTGCGGACCAGGGCCGCGGCTCCCTTCAGGTGTGCCGATGCGCCCAGCGACCCTGACGAGATCTTGACCGAGGCAGCCATCATCGGCGGGGTGTACTGGTCCACCGCCTCCCGGATGCCGTCCGCGATCACGTCGGAGGCGGCTCCCAGGGTGGAGTCCACGACGATCGCCTGAGGGTCGAGGAACACGACGAAGTCGGCGATGCGGCGCCCGAGGGAGCGGCCGAATCCGCGGAGCGCCCGCATGATTTCGAGCTCTCCCGAGGCGGCCGCCGCGTCGAGATCGCTGACCGTGAAGGTCCGTCCGTGTGCCGCGGCCAGTTCGCCGAGCAACGCCGGAATGCTGGTGGTCTGCCAGAAGCAGCCGCGGGCACCGCACTCGCACAGCTGCCCGCCGTCGTCGACGTGGAGGTGACCGACCTCTCCCGCCAGCCGCGAGCCGCCACGGTGGAGCCTGCCCCCGATGACCAGACCAGCCCCGGTCCCGTGGGTGAGCGACACATGCAGCACGGTGTGCAGGCCTGCTACGTCGCCGTACACGGCCTCGCCGAGCGCCGCCAGATTGGCATCGTTCTCGCAGAAGACGGGGCGGTCGAGAAATTCGCCGATGACGTCCGCGGCGGGTCGACCATCCCAATGCCGAAACCGGCGCAGGTGTGACCCACCGAGCGAGTCGCCGGCGGGCGTTCGGGCGAACATCGACGGGCCGGGCAGCCCGAGGACGGCGAGTTCCACCTGCTGCTGGGTCACCCCGGCGTCGGCGAGAGCACGGTCGAGCAACTCCAGCGCCCCCGCTGCTCCGGTGAGGCCCGCGACGCCGTGCACCGCCGCCAGGACCTCGCCGTCGGGTCGCACCACGCCGGCGAGGGAGCCGTGGGCCGCGGCCAGGACCACGGCGAGCAGGCCGGGCGAGCTCGCAACGGACCAGCCGCGCGCTGGTCGCCCGCGCACCGAGCGGCTCGAGGGATGCTCCACCACGACGCCTGCGGTTCGAAGGCGGTTCAACGCGTGCACGACGCTGCTGCGCGCCGCCGACAACGCGGCGCAAAGCTCGGCGACGGTACGTTGCCGACCGTCGGCCAGAGCCCGGAGGACGGCTCGCTCGGTGCCGGTCAGAACGCCGTCGAGGGCAGCGTCGGGGGTCGCAGGCATAGCCGTAATTTATAGCTGTTTCGTCATAACGGTCTATCGGTGATGCGTCCGCCTCCGCGCGCTCGCCCGGCGTCGACAGTCGCCCGCAGAGACCCCTACATATGACAGGTTGGTCGTAAAGACATCACGCAGCTCGAATATTTTCGTCTATTGATTGTTTCGAAGGCGTTGCGTAGCGTCCGTTCCAGGGCGCCTGCGGTAAGCGGTGCGCACCGATCGGAGGGAAAACCAGTGTCGAAGCGAACATCCTTGGCCGCGGTCACCGTCCTTTTCGGCGCGATCTTGATCGCCCCTGGCACCGCCAGCGCGGAGCCGCCCGGCCATGGCCCGGGCGGAGTCCAGAACGTCATCCCGATCACGCAGATCCTGGCCTTCGGGCAAAAGGTCACGGCCGTCGCGGTCGAATACTCGTCAGAGGTGAACGCGCGGACCCTCGACCGCGACACCTACACGGTCTCGGACAGCCTCTACAACTTCCGCTTCAACCCCGTCGAAGACCTTGCCGACCCGACGAAAAGAGCCGATCGCAGGATCGTCACGGTCTACACCAACGAGGCGCCCACCCTGAACGCGGACAAGCAGTCTGATCCGGGCAACTTCGTCATCATCGAGCTCGACGCCACGGATCCCGGCGGCAACACCATCATGGCGACGGGCAACTACGTAAAGGTCAACGCCGAGCTGCAGACGCGGGTCGTGCAGAACGAAGACGTCTACGCCCAGCCCGGCAAAGGAAACGGCCGCGGTCCTCTGCTGGCCGCGGCGTCCGACGAGGCGCATGGGCCCACCGAGCCCGCGATCAACCTCCTGGCCGACGACTTCGTCTACAAGCGATTCGTCACGGCGTCAGGCACGATGATCCCCTACGCCTACCACCTGCCAGAGGGCTACGACGCGACCAAGACCTACCCCGTCGTCGTCATCCTGCCGGGGCAGGGCATGGGATTCAACGGCTCGAACGAGGGGGTCCAGGTAGCGGCGGACATCCCGGCGACCGCGTGGCAGCAGGAGAAGTGGACAGGCACCAACGAGGACGTCATCGTCCTGGCTCCGCAGAATCAGCGGGTCGGGACCGCTGCCGCTCAGGCCGACGTCATGGTCGAGCTGTTGAACGCCTTCGCGCGGGAGTTCTCGGTTGACCAGGACCGGATTTACGCGTCCACGGTCTCGTACGGCTCCACGCTCGCATGGGCGGCACTAGCCACCTATCCCGGTCTGTTCGACGGCGCCCTGATCACCGGCGGCTTCGCCGCCAGCGCGGCACAGGCCACCGCCATCGCCGCGTCCGGCACGCCGGTCTGGATCACCCACGGCACCCACGACCACCTCCTCAACGTGGTCACCACCGGGCAGGCGTCGTACAACCGCATCTGGAACGCCTATGTGGCGCTTGGCAAAACCCCGGCACAGGCGAACGCGATGGTCAAGTACACCGAGTACGCCGACTCCGCGTTCTACGAGCCGGACCGGCACCTGGCGGCCGCACCCACGTACCAGGACAAGACCATCCTGCAGTGGCTTCTCGCCCAATGACGCACGACCTGACGATGAAGACCGCAGAGGAGTATGCCCAGATGAGGAAGACGATCGGAAGACGCGGGTTCACGCGTGCGATCTCGGTGCTCGCGCTCGTGGCGCTCGGCGCGACCGTCCTCGCCGCGCCAGCCGCCGCCACAGGCAGCGCCGCGATCGTGGAAGGCGCGACCGTCACAGCGGATAACGACTCACCGACCGGATACACGGTCACTTTCGTCTACCACAATCCCGCCGCCACACAGGTCCGCCTCGGCGGGGACCTGACTCTGCTCGACATGAGCACCGGAACCACCCGGTATCAGCCGGAAGCGTGGCAGCCGGGCCGGTACCACGCCGGAGGTACCGAGTTCCTCAGGGACATGACCAAGGACGCGAACGGCTACTGGTCGGTCTCCGTCCCGCTGCACGCCGGAGGGCTGAGCTACTGGTACCGGGTCTGGGACCCGACCCAGGGCTGGGAGAACAAGCGCATCTGGGATCCCGCCTCGACGAAGCCACGACCTCCGGGCGGGTCGTCGTTCCGCGTCAGGAACAACGACGTGCTCGACGCCGTCTACGTGCCGTACGCCGAGAAGCAGAACGACCCGGTGCTGAAGCAGCGGGCGGAGTACGAGCTGCCGATAGCGGACCCGTCGCGGCGGGGCACCGTCCAGTACGTGCCCTACACGACGATCCTCGGCGACAGCGGTCACTACCTCGGCATCTATCTTCCGGCCAACTATGATGCCAACCGCGCCGAGCCCTACAAGGTCGTGTATCTCGCACACGGCATCTTCGGTGACGAGACCGACTTCATGGTTCCGGCGAACGTCCCGAACATCCTGGACAACATGACGGCCAAGGGCGAGATCGAGCCCACCGTGGTTGTCACCATGGGCAATCACTTCACCGGCACCAGCCTCGGCTTCGCCTCCTACAACCAGACCAACGCCGCCAACAACCTGGTCCAGACGATCCTGCCGCTCGTCGAGGCCAACTACAACGTCTCGACCGAGCGCTCCGGGCGGGCCTACGCCGGGTTCTCGTACGGCGGGATGACCGGCGGCGTCGTCATCAAGAGCTACCCGACCACGTTCGGGTTCTATGGACACTTCTCCGGCAACCCGTCCCTGACGCCGCAGGACTACGACAACATCGCCGGCGCGGTCGGTGACGACCTCTTCGTGTTCCTGGGCAACGGTGTCTTCGAGGGCAACCTCAACGCCCAGAACGCCATCGCGGACAACTTCCGGGCCCGGGGTATCCCCGCCGCGACGACCCAGGTCCCCGGCGCCCACGACGCCATGACCGCGGGCCAGCTCTTCACCATCTTCGCCCGGGACCACCTGTGGTCGGGGGTCGATTCGGTGTCGGTGACGCCGGCGACCGAGAACCTGACGACGGGCTGGAACTGGGTCAGGAAGTTCAGCGCCCGGGTGACGACCAACGAAGGCGTGAGCCCGGCGGTGACCTGGTCGGTGGAGGGTGCGACCTCGGCCGGCACGACCATCTCCGCGGACGGTGTGCTCTCGGTGGCCGCCGCCGAGACCGCGTCGTCGCTCAAGGTCGTGGCGACCTCGGTGGTCGACCCCACCAAGTCAGCCTCGGCCCAGGTCACCCTGACTCCCCCGGGCACGGCGGCGGTCGTGGTGAAGGCGAAAGCCACACCGGCGTCGGTCGTCCATGGCGGCACGTTCGAACTGCGCGTCGACGTGCGGGCTCAATCCGGGCACAGGAAGGATCCGGAGCCGACCGGTGAGGTCGCCGTCACCTTCGGCGGCACCACCCGGGTGGTTCCGCTGGCAGAGGGCTCGGCCGTCGTCGACCTGCCGACCACCGGACTGTCAGCGGGGTTGTATCCCGTCCACATCGCCTACTCCGGCGACCCGACCTACGCTCCCGCCGCGGCGGTCCATCAGCGGCTGCGAGTTCGGTAGCCGACAGGAATGGGTGGGCCGGCGAGATCCCGTCGTCGGCCCATCGCCACGCGTACGTCGTGCAGCGCGTACCCGCAGGTGGCCGGGTTGTCGAAGGTTGCCGGTGACACGGCCAGCGGTGCTCCGTCGGTGTCCAGGACGGCCCAACGCCATCGGCCGTCCCGCTGCCGGACGGGACGCATCAGGTCGGCCGGGGCCCGGAGCAGACTTTCGGCAGCCCGGTAACAGTCCTGCTGCTGGCGGTAGCCGCGTGTGCCATAGGCGATGGGCTCCGGCTGCTCCACCGAACGCAGGAGCGTCCAGTGGAGCAGACCGTCCTCATCGACCTTGATCGTCAGACGCATGCCATCACCTTCTGTGCGATGTCTGGCAGGGCAACTCGTCGACGCAGAAAGCGAGGCGGACCACTTCGTCTTCAACCTCTGTGATGTCGGTCAGCGCCGCGTAGCGCTGCCGCACCGGCCCGCGTCCACGAACGACGATCTCGAGGTAGCCCTCACGTACGAGCCGGGCCGCTGCCGCCGGCGAAACCTCGGGCAGGGTGTGCACGCTCCAGCCGGGAAGCATCGCCACGATGTCGCTGGCCTGGCCGATGCGTCGGCCGTCGTCGGCAACGGCCAGCGGGTCCGGGCGGTGGAGGCGTCGGATGCGGCCGACAGCAACGCCGAGGCGGTCGACCACCAGCCAACCCGGCCAAAGACGGTCGAGAGGGCCGGAGCGGATGTTCTGTGTCATGCCAGCCTCCCATCTTGTTCACCGGTCGACAGGGCCGGTTCTGGCTGGTGCGAAGCCTGTGCGGCAGGTCGGTGTCCGGCCCAGCCCAACCACCAAGGGTCGGACGACTCTCCACCGGCCGTGGCCAATGTGCGCAGGGCGCGGATCAGCATCGGGTAGTCATCGTGCGGCACCGCGGCCACGATCGCGGCGAGCTCGGCTCGTCGACGATCCGTCACCTCTTGGACGAGGGCGGTGCCGGCCGGCGTGAGGGCCAGCCGGATCGCCCGACGGTCGGTGGTGGCCCGGCTGCGCCGGATCAGACCCTTGGCGACGAGCCGGTCGGCCATGCGTGTGCCGGTCGAGGCGTTGACCCCCAGCTCGGCGGCGATGTCGGCGGCTCGCTGCGGCCCGCGCGTCGCGAGCACCATCAACGCGCGAAACTGCGGCAGCGTGATGTCGGTGCCGTGCCCGGCGAGCGACCGTGCGGCCACGGCGACCATGGCCCGGCTGACGATCATCAGGGCATCCACGACCTCGACCTGCACACCGTCACCCGGCGGCGAGTCCGCACCATCCGCGTCCATACTGCAATCATTGCACACTGCATGGAAGATCGGCAGGCCTCTGACCAGCGGATATCTAGACAAGATTCTGCTGGGGCGCTGCCTGTTCGAGGAACAGCCGGGCGCTCGACTTCCTGCAGTAGCGGGTCGGCGTGACACCGTTCGGGCTTTCGACGCTGGTCCATGCGTGGACGACGACTACCAGCCGGATCCATCAGGCGAATCCCTCACTCTGCCGCAAATGGAATACCACGTGTACGAGGCGGGCAGGCACCAACTCGTCGTCGTTCAGTCGCCGACCCTCGACGACGTCGTGGAAGCGCTGGAGGCGCTGGACCAGCGCTCGCGCACAACGATGACATTCATCCACGGCACCGGCGCGTACATCAGCGTCGATGGCGGCGGCGGTCACTACCACGTGTACCTCGGGTCGTTCGACCACGAGGACCGGATAATCCTGCAGTCGCCAAGCTCCGGCGGGCCGATGGCACCCGATCTGGTGGACATCGTCAATGACGGCCACACCAACCGTTACGCCGCACAGGATGTCGTCGACCTCGAGACGGCGCGGGCGGCGTTGAGCGAGTTCCACGCCAGCGGGCGGCCCCATCTCGGCCTGACCTGGCGCACTTGATGATCGACTCGACGGCGCGGCTCCGAACGGGCGTACGCTGGCGGTAATTCTGTTTCACGTGACTTCGCGCTCCGGCGGGGCCGCCAGTGTCCGCTCAGCGAAGGAACGTCTCATGGACTATCTCAGCGACACCAACCTCCGGGCCGTGCTGGTCGTTCTCCTCGGACGCGTCGGCGGCACGGTCGACGTGACCAACGGAGAGCTCTACGACGCCATGCTGCCCGACCGCAGCAGCGGTGAACGGTTCCGCATCACGCAGACCGACAGCGGTGTCCGCATTTCGATAGTGCCCTCGCGACCCGAACAGTCCGCGTCGAACTGACGACGGGCGAGAGCGTGTCCACAGTGGACCGACCGCGACCGAGCGTTCGTCTAGGGATCAAGCATGGGAGAGCTCCCGGTCGGCCCGATGGCACGCCGCGTGGTGCTGGTGACCGGCGGCAGTGGCGGCATCGGCAAGGCGACCGCGATCGGCCTGGCCCGCTCGGGTGCGCGCGTCTGGATCGTCGGCCGGGATCTTCGGCGCACCGAGGCCGCGGCCGACGAGATCCGCGCGGCCGGCCCTCGACGGGTGGGCGTGTTCGTGGCGGACCTCTCGTCGCTGGCGCAGGTGCGCCAGCTCGCCGACGACGTCCGTCAGCGCCTGCCACGGCTGAACGTGCTCGTCAACAACGTCGGCGGCTACTGGAACACCCGGCAGACCACGACCGACGGGCTCGAGCGCACCTTCGCCCTGAACCACCTCGCCCCGTTTCTGCTCACCAACCTGCTGCTCGACCGGCTGCGGGAGAGCGCGCCGGCTCGGGTGGTCACGGTCTCCTCGCAGGCGCACGCCAACGGGCGGATCGACTTCGACGACCTGCAGGGCGTACGCGACTACTCCGGCGCACGGGCCTACAGCAAGTCGAAGCTGGCCAACCTGCTCTTCACCTACGAGTTGGCCCGCAGGTCGCCCGACCTGTCGGTGACGGCCAACGCGGTGCATCCCGGCGTGGTCAACACCTCGTTCGGCGCCGAAGATCCCGGTGCCGTCCAACGGCTGTTGGTGCCGCTTCTGCGGCCGTTCATGAAGACGCCGGCCAGCGGCGCGGCCACGTCGATCTGGGTGGCCTCCGCCCCGGAGCTCGAGCGGGTGACCGGCAGCTACTTCGACAACGGCAAACCGAGGCGATCCGCCGAGAACAGCTACGACCGGGCCGTCGCTGCCCGACTGTGGCAGATCAGCTCCGATCTGGTCGCCCTGCCCGCCGCGCCGCAACCGTCCTGACCCCCCTTCGGCCCGAGAGGCCCGCCATGTCCAGCACCGCGACCATCCCGAACCACTCGATCCTGCAGGACGGATATGGCCAGGCCGACCTCCTGCGGTTCGCCGAGGCCCCGACGCCCACGATCGCCGCCAACGAGGTATTGCTCCGCGTACACGGCGCGGGTCTGGACCGGGGCACCTGGCACATGATGGAAGGCCGGCCCTATCTGCTGCGCGTGATCGGCTTCGGGCTGCGCAAGCCGAAGAACCAGGTGCCCGGGATCGACGTGGCCGGCATCGTGGTCGCCGTCGGCCGGGCGGTGACCAGGTTCGCCGTCGGCGACGAGGTCTACGGGATCGGGCGCGGCTCGTTCGCGACGTTCGCCGCGGCCCGGGAGGACAAGCTGGCCCGCAAGCCGGCCAATCTCTCCTTCGCGCAAGCGGCGGTCGTGCCGATCTCGGCCATCGTGGCGCTCCAGGCGCTCACCGACGTCGGCCGGGTCCAGGCCGGGCAGCACGTGCTGATAACCGGGGCGTCAGGCGGCGTCGGCACCTACGCGGTGCAGCTGGCGAAGAGCCTCGGCGCCGAGGTCACCGGCACTTGTCGCGCCACGAAGGTGGACCTGGTGCGGTCGCTCGGCGCGGACCACGTCATCGACTACAACCGGCAGGATTTCGCCGAAGGTCCGGCGCGCTACGACCTGATCCTCGACACCGGTGGCAACCCGACGCTGGCACGCCTGCGCCGGGCACTGACGCCCGCGGGCACCGCCGTGATCATCGGCGGCGAGGAGGGCGGCAAGTGGACCGGCGGCTTCGGCCGCCAGCTGCGGGCCGCGGCCACGTCGCCGTTCGTACGCCAGCGGCTGGTGATGTTCGCGGCGAAGGAGCGCGGCAGTGATCTCGAACGGCTCACCGAACTGATCGAGGCCGGCACACTGACGCCCACCCTCGACAAGACCTTCTCGCTGTCCCGCGTCCCCGAGGCCATGCATTATCTCGAGGCCGGAAAGGCCCGCGGCAAGGTCGCCATCACGATCTGAGCAGCCACGGCGCCATCCTGGACGCCCAGGATGGCGCAGCGGTCAGCGGCGCTGGCGGCGGGCAAGCAGCCGGAGCTGGGTGATCCGGGCGGCGCCCACCACCATGGTCAGGATGGCGGCACCGACCGCGGCGATCAGCAGCGCCAAGGCCAACGGCAGGCTGCCGTCCATCCACAGGAAGTGGACCCGCACACCGCGGGTGTTCTGCAGCATGAAGATGATCAGCACGATCGACAGCAGCGCGGCGGCGCAGATGCCGAACCAGGCGGTGCCGGTGCGGGTGCGCGGGGTCCGGCCCCTGTCGGGCTTCGCGGGCGGGCGAGCCGCCAGCGACGGCGCCTTGGTCTGGTCGTCGGAGGCGTTCTGCGTGTCGCGCACGTCGTTGGACATGACATCCCCTGGGGTAGCCGGTGTGGCAGGCACCTCACGGTTTGGGATGTCGTCGTGTCCGGAGTAGCTCAATCGTACACCCGTTCGGTCCAAATGGGAGATTTATCCAGCCCGGGTGCGGGTGCCGCCGGTCAGCGTCCGGTCGGTGGAATGACCGATGCCGACTTGGCCGCCGTCTTCGCCTTTTTCGCGGCCCGCTTCTCCTTCAGGGTGCTGGCCTGCTTCTTCTGGCTTTCCTTGGCAACGGGCTTCCTGGCCATGTGTGCCCTCCTCGGGTCGTCGGTCTCGGCCGGCCGCACCGATCGGTGCGGCCGGTTCGCCGGTCGTGTTCGAGCGCGTCGCGGCCGTCGGGCCTTTCGGTCAGTTCCGGTCGGCGACGAGGACCTCGGTGGTGAGAAACAGGGCCGCGATCGAGGCCGCGTTCTGCAGCGCCGACCGGGTGACCTTGGCCGGTTCGACGATCCCGGCACTGATCATGTCGCCGTATTCGCCGGTCGCGGCGTTGAGACCATGCCCGGCCGGGAGTGAGTTGACCTTCGCGACGACGACGCCGCCTTCGAGGCCGGCGTTGACAGCGATCTGGCGCAGCGGCGCGGTCAAGGCGACCCTCACGATGTTGGCACCGGTGGCTTCGTCGCCGGTCAGGTCGAGCTTCTCGAACGCGGTGTCCGCGGCGTTGGCCAGCGCCACGCCGCCGCCGGGCAGCAGGCCTTCCTCGATGGCCGCTTTGGCGTTGCGTACCGCGTCTTCGATCCGGTGTTTGCGTTCCTTGAGTTCGACCTCGGTGGCCGCACCGACCTTGATCACCGCGATGCCGCCGCCCAGCTTGGCCAGCCGCTCCTGCAGCTTCTCGCGGTCGTAGTCGGAGTCACTCTTCTCGATCTCGCCGCGCAGCTGAGCGACCCGGCCGTTGATCTGCTCGGCGTCGCCGCCGCCGTCCACGACGGTGGTCCCGTCTCTGCTGGCGATGACCTTGCGGGCCCGGCCGAGGATCTCCAGCCCGGCCTTCTCCAGGGTGAGCCCGACCGTCTCGCTGACGACCTGGCCGCCGGTCAGGACGGCGAGGTCGGCCAGCATGGCCTTGCGCCGGTCGCCGAAGCCGGGCGCCTTGATCGCGACCGACGTGAAGTTGCCCTGGATCTTGTTGACCAGCAGTGTCGCCAGCGCCTCGCCCTCGACGTTCTCGGCGACGATCACCAGCGGCTTGCCGCTTTGCATGACCTTTTCCAGGATCGGCAGGAGGTCCTGCAGGCGGGCGATCTTGCTGTCGACGATGAGCAGATAGGGATCGTCGAGGACGGTCTCCATCCGTTCCAGGTCAGTGGCGAAGTAGGGCGAGAGGTAGCCGTGCTCGAGGCGCATGCCGTCGGTGAGTTCGAGTTCGAGGCCGAAGGTGTTGCTCTCCTCGACGGTGATGACGCCGTCCTTGCCGACCTTGTCCATCGCCTCGGCGATCAATTCGCCCACCGCCGCGTCGCCCGCGGAGATGGTCGCGGTGGCGGCGATCTGTTCCCGGGTCTGTACCTCGGCTGCCTGATGGCCGAGCGCCTCTGTCACCGCGGTGACGGCCTGCTCGATGCCTCGCCTGAGCGCGATCGGATTCGCACCGGCCGCGACGTTGCGCAGGCCTTCCCGCACGAGTGCCTGTGCCAGCACGGTCGCGGTCGTCGTGCCGTCCCCGGCCACCTCGTCGGTCTTCTTCGCCACCTCTTTGACGAGTTCGGCACCCAACTTCTCGTAGGGGTCGTCGAGCGCGATCTCCTTGGCGATGCTCACACCGTCGTTGGTGATGGTGGGGGCGCCGTAGCCACGGTCGAGCACGACATTGCGGCCCCGGGGGCCCAGCGTCACCTTCACCGTGTCAGCGAGGACGTTCATACCCCGCTCCAGGCCGCGACGGGCCTCTTCCCCGAACGCGATCAACTTGGCCATCTGCGCGATCCTCACCATCGTCGTGCCCACGTGCAGCACCCTGCTCGGGCCGACCTGCGATGACCGCTGCCGCGGTCCCCCTCCCGGGGGTCCCATCCCATTCGGTTGGCACTCGCGCCTGGCGAGTGCTAACGACAGTGGAGCACCCATTCCGCCGAAGCGCAAGGACGGCCCGGCGCGCCGAGGGCAGTCAAGCGGGCCCGCCATCGGCAACCCCGAGCCGTTTGGGGCGGCCGGTTGCGGGGAATCCGCTGCCACCGGCACATCTTCGGTCAAAACGAGCTGATGGAAGGGACACCGTGGACGGCATCGTGCTGCTGAAAGATGATCACAAGACGGTCAACGCACTGTTCAAGGAGTTCGAGAAGACGCACGAGACGGCGGAACCAGCCGCGAAACGAGCGCTCGTTGACAAGATCATCAAAGAGCTCGTGACACACGCGTACATCGAAGAGACGATCTTCTACCCGGCCGCCCGCGCCGGCGCCCCCGACACCACCGACCACGTGCTGGAGTCCGTCGAAGAGCACCACGTGGTCGCATGGCTGCTCTCCGAGCTCCGCACCGCCGACCCCGGCGACGAGACCTTCGACGCCAAGGTGACCGTCCTGATCGAGAACGTGCGCCACCACGTCGAAGAGGAAGAGAAGGACTGGTTCCCCGAGGTACGCAAGGCGCTCGGCCGCAACCGCCTCGTCGAGCTCGGCGAGCGGATGGCCGCGGCCAAGGCCGACGCGCCCAGCGACCCGCTCAAGCTGACGTCCGCCGCGAAATGAACCAACCCCAGCGGCTCCACGCCCTCGTACTGGGCTGCTCGCTCAAGAGCTCAGCCGAGGAGTCCAGCAGCGAGCTGCTCGGCCAGCAGGTCCTGACCGCCCTGGCCAAGCACGACGTCGACGGCGAGGTCATCCGGGTCGCTGACCGCGACGTCAGGTTCGGCGTCACCACCGACGAAGGCGACGGTGACGGCTGGCCGGCCATCCGCGCCCGGATCATGGCGGCGCAGATCCTGGTCATCGCCACCCCGATCTGGATGGGCCAACCCTCCAGCGTGGCCAAGATGGTCCTCGAACGCCTCGACGCCGAACTCGCCGAGAAGGACGACGAAGGCCGCCTGCTGACCTTCGGCAAGGTCGCCGCCGTCGCCGTCGTCGGCAACGAGGACGGCGCCCACCACGTCTGCGCCGAGGTGTTCCAGGCCCTCAACGACGTCGGCTTCACCATCCCCGCGACCGCCGGCACCTACTGGGTCGGCGAAGCGATGGGCAAGACCGACTACAAGGACGTCAGCCCGAAACCCGACACCACCGGCGCGGCGACCGCCACCCTCGCCGCCAACGTCGCCCACCTCGCCCGCCTACTGGCCGGCGAACCGTACCCACCGTCATAACCGCGACCGACAGGAGGACACCATGCCCGCAGGATCGAGCCCGAAGAGGGAACGCCAGTACAAACACATCAAGGCCAGCGCCGAGAAGCGGGGCGAGTCCACGGACCGCGCCGAAGAGATCGCCGCCCGAACCGTCAACAAGGAACGCGCCCGCTCCGGCGAAGCCCGCACCGCGAGCCGCTCGTCGATCCGGGACGTCTCCTCGGGGCACCGCGGCGGCAAGCGCTCCCACACCGGCGCGCAGGGCCGCACGAAGGAACAGCTCTACAACGAAGCCAAGAAACGCAACATCAAGGGCCGCTCCAGCATGACCAAGGCCCAGCTGGAGAAGGCTCTATCGCGTTGATCACGAGCGGCGGGCAGCGGCGGCACGGGCCCTGGGACCCGGTCGCCGCTCCCCCGCAAGAAGAGCGTGACCGGGCTCTCAGAGGCCGACGAGGAACAACACGCCCGCAGCGACCAGACCGACCTCCACCAGCAGGACGAACACGCGGTCACTGATGCGGCCGACGACCGTCCTGCCGACCCACGCGCCGAGCACCGTCGCCGGGGTCAACGCGATGCCGTAGAGCAGGACCTGGCGGGTGAGCAGGGCGCCGGCCCCGTACACGCCGATCTTGGTCACGTGCATGACCAACGCGCTCGCCGCCTCGGTGCCGACATAAGCGGCCCGGGTCAACCCGACCGCGAGGAAGAACGGCGCGGTCAACGGACCCACCGAACCCAGCAACGCCGAGCCCAGCCCGGAGACGGCACCCACGGCGGCGAACGCCGGATCCGATGGCCGCCGCGGCCGGCGCTGCCATCGCCGCCAGCAGACGACACCGATCAGGAACGCGCCGAGCAGGCGCTGCAACGGCGCGAGCGGCGCATGCGCGAGCAACAGCCCACCGGCAACCGCGCACGGGACGGCACCCAGCGCGAACCAGCCGATCAACGACCCCCGCAGTTCGCCCCGGTTGAGCCAGACCCGCGAACCGTTGCTGGACAACTGCGTCAGCGTCAGCATCGGCACCGCCACCCGGAGCCCGAACAGGGCGGCGAACACCGGCAGCAGCAGCACCCCGCCGCCGAACCCGGCGACAGCCGAGAGCACCGCGAGGCCGAAGGCTGCCAACGAGGCCAGCAGCAGCGTAGGCAAGGCGTCGATCACAACTCAACCTGGCACGTCGACGCCGGCGCGCCCAAACGCGCCCTAACGTTCGGGCCATGGTGGTTTGGGCACGCCCGCCCTCGGGCATTTAGCGCCGTCACTCAGTGACCAACCCCCGACGAGAGGAACGACCATGACGCCAGGTGGAATCATCACCGCGCTGATTGTCGGTTTGATCATTGGTGCGCTGGGCCGCCTGGTCGTGCCCGGCCGCCAGAACATCCCGCTGTGGCTGACGCTGGTCATCGGTGTCGTCGCCGCGTTGATCGGTTCCGCGATCGCGCGGGCCGGCGGCTTCGCCGACACGGAGGGCTGGATCGACTGGCGCGAACTGCTCCTGCAGATCGCGCTGGCGGCGGTCGGCGTCGCGCTGACCGTGGGCTTTGCCGGCCGTGGCCGGCGCAGCGTCACCCGCTGATCGAGTTCCGACGGTGCCCCGGCCACGGCCGGGGCACCGTCTTCTTCGGCCGAGGAGCCCCGGTGACCATCGATGACCGCGCCGCCGCTGCCGGAGGGGTCACCCGGTGAGCTGGGTGGCCGCCGCACGGGCCCGGCTGACCGCCGCCCGCCTGGCCGCGCCGCCGCCGTTCGCACCCTGTCCGCCCGCGGCCGACCGCCCGGCGCTGCCGGTCATCGTCCGGCGGCCACCCACGGTTGACGACGACGTTCCGCGCGGTGTGCGGATCGCCGCCTCCTGGGCGTGGCGTGGAATCCTGCTCATCGCCGCGGCGTACCTGCTGGTCAAGCTCATCGGCATCGTCAGTGTCGTCGTCATCCCTGTTGCCATCGCCGTGCTGCTGGCCGCGTTGCTGGAGCCGGCCGCCGCCTCCCTGCGCGCCCGAGGCATGAACCGCTCCGTCGCCGCCGCTGCGATCCTCGTGGGCGGACTGCTGGCGGTGTTCGGTGGCCTCGGTTTCATCGTGTGGACGTTCGTCTCCCAGGTCGACCAGCTGTCCACACAGGTTCGTGACGGGATCACCACCGTGGAGGCGTGGCTGGCGCAGGGCCCGCTGGCCATCTCCGAGGGCCAGTTGACCGAGGTCGTGGACGGTCTTCAGCGGAAGGTGTCCGAGAACCAGGGCGCGCTGGCCACCGGCGCTCTGAGCACGGCCGCGACGGTCGGCGGGCTCGTGACCGGCTTCCTGCTGGTCCTGTTCACCCTCTTCTTCTTCCTCCGGGACGGAGGCCAGATCTGGCACTTCGTCTGCCGGCTCCTCCCCCGCCCGGCTCGCCTGCCGACCGCCCGCGCCGGCCACTACGCCTGGCACAGCCTCGTGTCATACGTGCGGGCAACCGTTTTCGTCGCGTTCGTCGACGCCGTCGGCATCGGCGTGGGCCTGCTGGTCCTGCGTGTCCCGCTCGCGCTCCCCCTGGCCGCCCTGGTGTTCCTCAGCGCGTTCATCCCGGTCGTCGGCGCCACCGGGTCCGGTGCCGTCGCCGTCCTCGTCGCGCTCGTCGCCAACGGACCGGTGACCGCCCTGATCGTCCTGGCCATCGTCATCGGCGTGCAGCAACTCGAAGGCAACGTGCTCCAACCAATGATCATGGGACGTGCGGTCTCGCTGCACCCACTCGCCGTGTTGCTCGCCATCACCAGCGGGATCGTCGTGGCCGGGATCGTCGGCGGCCTCGTCGCCATCCCCATCCTCGCCGTGACCAACACCGCGATCCGCTACCTTCTCAACCACCCGGCCGCAGAGCGAACCCCCGACGACACGACACCCGGCACCTCGCCGACCGATAGCGTCCTGCAGCGCTGAAAGCACGACACCTCAGCTTCCGGTACCCACCCGGCGCAGCAACGATCGGGCTGCCGCGACCACGCGGCGGCGGTCGTGGGTCACTCCGAATACGAACTCGTCGACAGCGCCCGGCACCGCGCGCGCGACCAGCGCCGAACCGGTGCCCGGGCTGAGCATGAGCGTGGCCCAGTGGCCGTCCAGCGCCTTGTCGTGGGCGCGGGCTCCACGGACGCCGGCCGCGGGCGGATACGGAAGATCCGGCCCGAGCGCAGCCGTGACGACCCCCCGCTGCGCGAGATGGGACAGTCGCGTCCGCTCCGACTCCGTCAGCAGCAGCGGATCCGGGAGCAGCAGAAGCGACAGCGCCGGGGCGGTCAGCTCCGCCGCCTTGTCGGTGAGGTGCCGGCTCAGCGCGGTGAGGAAGGCGACGTTCGCACGGTTGAGCGACCGCTCGTCGAGCGCGTCGAACGGCGTCGCGAGATCGGCGATGGGTGCCGAGCCGATGTGCAGCGGCGACGCCGTGGCCGCCCGACCGCCGGTCGGCAGCGGTGCCGGCGGGCCCAGATAGTGGCCCTGCCCGAGGGTCGCACCCGCGGAGCGGGCGAACGCCGCGTCGGACGGCGTCTCCACGCCCTCGGCCAGGATCGTCGCGCCGGTGCGCTCCGCTTCCTCGTACGCGATGTCCATGACCTGCATGAAGGCCGGCGTAGGGCCGCCCTGAATGATCGACTGGTCGAGTTTGATCACGTCCGCCGCGAGGATCGGCAGCATCGACAGCGCCGCCCGGTTCGCGCCGAGGTCGTCGATGGCGAGCCCGGCGACGTCGGGTCGCTGGCGGTCGATGCCCTCCAACAACGACCGCGGATCGCGGTCCAGCGACCGCTCGGTGACCTCGAGCACCACCTGGTAGCGGTCGAACGCCTTCTCGATGTCGGGCCACAGGTCGGGCGGGCAGTCGGAGCCCAGCGCCAACGGTTCGATGTTGAGGAACAACAGCTGGTCTTCGGCCAGTTCGGCGGCCATGGCGGCCCGGCAGGAAGCGGCGCGGGCGGCCCAGTCGAACTCGACCACGTGGCCGCTGCGGTAGGCCTGGCGCAGCAGCGCGTTGGCGTCACCGAACGACGACCCGGCGGGGCCACGGACCAGCGCCTCGAAACCGACCGTCGCGCCGCTGTCGAAATGCACGATCGGCTGGAACACGCTTTCGAATGCCCGAGCGCGAAGGATCGCCACAAACTCCGCGTCGCGGTCGTTACCACTGCCTGGTGACACATTTGCCACGCATCAACGATAGTGCGCGGCCCTCCCGGATGGTGAAGATCCGCGCCGGAACCTGTGGTCGCTGTGTGTTAGGGATGCGGCTGGGGCCGCGCGGGTCACGTGGGTCCAGCCGCACCCCCAAGGGCCGGCCGCGGGTCAGTCGAGGTCCCGCTTCTCCTCGTTCGGCAGGGTCGCCTCGATGTGCTCCTTACGGACCTCACCGCGGACGGTCTGCTGCTCCGTAACGGTCTCCTTGACCATCCGGACCACCTCGACCGGAACGCTCTCCTTGTTGAGGACCGGCCGCTCGGCGAACAGTTCCACCTCGATATCGGTGAGATCGGCCCCGCCGTGCGTCGTCGCCCAGTTCGGGTCGGTGATCGGCTCCCGCACGAGGCGGACCTCGTCGTGGGAGATCGGCACGGTCGTGCTCTGCTCTTCCATCACCACGTACTTGCGCAGGTGGGCCACGCCGATCCGTTCGCGCTCGGTGCCGACCATGAGCCGCTCCTCCGAGCGGGTCAGGACGTCATCGGCCGTGCCATGTTCCTCGATCACGTCGGCGGCGGTGTACCCGGAGGCGCCCGTCGTCGTCTGCGTACTTTGGACACTTTCGCCGCGCCGCGGACCGTAGTAGTCGTAAAGCTGGTCGAAATCGCTGGCCACGAGTGGCTCGTCGCTCGAACCGTCGACTCTGGGCGCATCCTTCACCTGAGACTTGTTGAACGGCACGACGAGCCGCCCCTTGCGCATGTCGGCGTCGGCAAGCGGAACCATGGACTCCTTGGCCCCGAACATGCCCGTTTTGACGCTCGCCCACGCTGGCGCGCCCGAAGGGTCTCCGAAGACGTGCCCGACGGTGCCGATCTTGTCGCCGTTGCTCCCGTACACCTCGTGACCGGCGAGCGTGGCGATGTCCTGACTGTTGATCATTTCGCACCCCTCTCCAGACGCCCGATACCCCCGAGCAGGGAAAACCCACCTTTTGCCGAAATCGCCCTGAGATTTCCCGCCGGTCAGCACACAATGAGGATGGAGCCCACCGTCAGGAGGGCAGCGCCGGCAGGGCAGGTCCATAGAGCCACGCGGCGAACAGCCCGTCGAGCGAGCGCGCGGCATGGCGCTGCGCCAGCGCGGTGAACGCCTCGGTGGTCACCGTGCCGTGCCGGTTGACCGCCGTCCACTCCCGCAGCAGCGCGAAGAACGCCGCGTCACCGATGAGCACCCGCAGGGCATGCAACGTGAGCGCACCGCGCTGGTAGACCCGGTCGTCGAACATGCGCCGCACGCCCGGATCGGCCACCCGCAGGTCCTGGGGCTGCGCGGCCAGCACCATCCGCGACCGGGCGGCGTGCGCCGCGGCCGGCTCGCCGCCGGAGGACTCGGACCACAGCCACTCCGCGTACTTCGCGAACCCCTCGTTGAGCCAGATGTGGCGCCACTGCGCCACGGTCAGGCTGTTGCCGAACCACTGGTGCGCCAGCTCGTGGGCGACGAGGCGCTCGAATCCGCGCCGCCCGTCGACGTGGTTGGCGCCGAAGATGGACAACCCGTGCGCCTCGACCGGCACCTCGAGCGTCTCGTCGACCACGACGACCGCGTATTCACTGAACGGGTACGGGCCGAAGAGGCGCTCGAACGCCGTCATCATCTCCGGCTGCCGGCCGAAGTCGTTGCGCACCTGGGTGTGCAGCCGGGGCGGGAGGGCCGCCCGCTGCGGTATCGGACCGGCGGCCAGGTCGACCAGCCGGTAGTGTCCGATCTGGACGGTGGCCAGGTAGCTCGGCATCGGCGCGGGCTGCTCGTACACCCAGGTGGTGGTGTTGGCAGCGGCCTCGCGCGAGGCGAGCGTGCCGTTGGCGATGACGGTGTAGCGCGACTTGGCGGTCACCGCGATCCGGTAGGAAGCCTTGTCGGCCGGGTGGTCGTTGCACGGGAACCACGACGGCGCTCCGGTCGGTTGGCTCGCGACGAGCGCGCCGTCGTCGAGCCGTTCCCAGCCGAGGTCCCCCCACCGGCTCGGGATCGGTCGCGGCGCGCCGGCGTATCGCACCGTGACGGTGAACGGCGCACCGGCGGGCAGCGGCGTGGCCGGCCGGATCCGCAGCTTCCCGGCGCGATGGCTGTAGCGGGCCGCCGCGCCGTCGACCAGGACCTGGTCGACCCGGAACATGCCCAGGTCCAGGCTGAACTCGGCGAGGACACGGTCCGCCGTGGCGGAGATCGTCGCCCGGCCGGCGAGGCGGCCGGCACCGGTCCGGTAGTGCAGGTCGAGGTCGTAATGGGTCGTCCGGTAGCCGGCATTGCCGCTCCTGGGCAGGTACGGATCGTTCACGGGCCGCGTCCTCAGGCCGCCGGCCACGCCGCGATCGGGTTGCCCAGCCACCGACCCGCGCCTGGCACCGTCTCCCCGCGCATGACCAGTGACGCCGGCCCGACCGTGGTGTGCGCACCCACGGTGGCGCCGGGCAGCACGATGCCGTGCGGCCCGAGCGTGGCGCCTTCAGCGAGCGTCACCTGGTCCATCCGCATGATCCGATCATGGAACAGATGGGTCTGCACGACGCAGCCACGGTTGACGGTGGCGCCGTCGCCGAGGCGGATCAGGTCACTCTCGGGCAGCCAGTAGGTCTCGCACCACACGCCGCGCCCGACCCGCGCGCCCAGGCCGCGCAGCCACAGGCTCATCAGCGGGGTGCCGCCGACCGCGCCGGCGAGCCACGGCACGGCCAGGACCTCGACGAAGGTGTCGGCCAGCTCGTTTCGCCATACGAAACTGCTCCACAGTGGGCGCTCACGGACCCGGAACGCTCCGACCAGCACCCACTTCGTCAGGACCGCGACCACGCAGGCGACCACACCGGCGGCGAGCAGCAGCACACCGCCGGCGGCGAGGGCGGCGGCGTAGCCCTGCGCGGCGGCCACCGCCTCGAACGCCGCCAGGGTGGCGACGGCGAGCGCCAGCGAGAACATGACCGGCACGACCCGGCACAGCTCGACTGCGGCACGCGCCACCATCAGCCGGGCCGGCGGGTCGAAGGTCCGGCTCTGGTCGCCTCGTTCGACCGCACGGGGCACGCGCATCGGCGGCATGCCGAGGTAGGAACTGCCGGCCTTGGCCCGCTTCGGCGTGGCGGACAGCACGCCGACCAGCCCACGGTTGGGCACGGCGCGGCCGGGCGCGGTCATTCCCGAGTTGCCGAGGAACGCACCCTTGCCGACGCGGGCGGCGCCGATGCGCAGCCAACCGCCACCCAGTTCGTAGCTGGCGACCATGGTGTCGTCGGCGAGGAACGCGCCGTCGCCGACGGTGGTCATCGCGGGCACCGCGAGGACGGTGGACGCCTCGACCCGGCGGCCGACCCGCATACCGAGAGCGCGCAGCCAGACCGGCGTGAACAGGCTCGCGTAGATCGGGAACAGGCCGACCCGGGCCAGGCTCATGAGGCGCTCGGTCGCCCACGCCTGCCATGCGACCCGCCCGTGCACGGGGTGATGGCCGGCCCGCAGGCCGACGCTGAGGGCGCGCACGAGCAACAGGATCAGCAGCGCGTACGCCGTCAGCACGGCCACGGTGGCGAGCGGCACGCCGATCAACGCGCGGCCCGTGGCCGTCGGGAGCGTTGTCGCGTCGCCCAGGAACCGGCCGAGCACGAGCAGGCCCGGTAGCGCCGCGATCGCGGGGAGAAAGCCGAGCACGAGCGAGGTCAGCCCGTACGCCATGGTCCAGCCGGCCGCGCGACCGGGACGGCGCTGCGGCCAGCGGCGGGCGGCCCGGCCGGACCGGCTCGCCGGGACGCCGGCCCACCGTTGCGCCGCCGGCACCGGACCGACCACGCACGACCCGGGTGCGACCTCGGCCCGTTTGCCGATCCGTGCGCCGGGCATCAGCGTGCTGCGCGCACCGACCGTGGCCCCGGCGCCGATCCGGATCCGCCCGACGTGCACGACGTCACCGTCGACCCAGTGCCCCGACAGGTCGACCTCCGGCTCGACCGCGGCGCCCGGCCCGAGCCGGAGCATGCCGGTCACCGGCGGCAGCGAGTGGAGGTCGACGCCCGCGCCGATCCTCGCGCCGAGGGCACGCGCGTAGTAGGTCAGCCACACCCCGGCCAGGCTGGTCGCGCCGCTGGAGGCCGCCAGCCGTTCGGCCGCCCACAGTCGCATGTGGACTCCGCCGCCGCGCGGGTAGCTGCCCGGCCGCAGGCCGCGAAGCAGCAGCCGGGCGCCGCCGGCCGCGATCGCGATCCGGCCCGGCGGGCTGATGACGAGCAGCCAGCCGCACAGGACCCACCACCAGGAGACGGTCGGTGCCCACGGGTAGGAGCCGAACCAGGCGAGCACGTTGTTGATCGCGGCCAGGGTCACCACCCAGCGGAGCCCGACGATGCCGAACAGCGGGAACATCAGGGCGAGCTGGACGAGACCGGTGCGCCGCGGCGTCGGGCGGACGGTGCGGGCGGCCGCCTCGGCCGCTCCGAACTCATCGAGCCGGCGCGCCAGCGTGCGCAGGGTCGGGTGCTGGTAGACGTCGCTGACCGACGCGGCCGGGTAGCGGCCGCGCAGCAATGTGAGCAGCTGGGCGGCACCCAGGCTGGAGCCGCCGGAGGCGAAGAAGTCGGCATCCGGCGCGCCCGGCGCGACGCCGAGGATCTCGCCCCAGCACTCAGCCAGCCACACCTCGGTGCCCCGCAGCCGGTGGACCGCCTCGGCCGCCTCCAGTTCCGGCAGCGGCCACGGCAACGCGGCCCGGTCCACCTTGCCCGACGTGCGGGTGGGCAGGCCGTCGACGACGGCGACGAGGGGCACGAGCGCGGCCGGCAACGCGGCGCGCAGCCGCTCCACGGCCGCCGCCTTGTCGAAGCCGGTCGTTGACGCCGGCACGACGTACCCCACCAGAAGGTGGTTTCCGTGTCTGGTCGTGCGCACCGCGGCCGCCGCCGCGGCCACACCCGGCAGCGCCTGCAACGCCGCGTCGACCTCACCCAGCTCGATCCGGCGCCCACCCAGCTTGACCTGTTCGTCGGACCGGCCGACGAACAGCAGCCCCGCGGGCTCGGCCCGGACCAGATCACCGCTGCGGTACGCGCGTGCCCAGCCCAGCGCCGGCAAGGGCGCGAACTTCTCCGCGTCCTTGGCCGCGTCGAGATAGCGGGCCAGCCCGACGCCGCCGATGACCAGCTCGCCGACCTCACCCATGCCGACCAGGTCGCCGCGGGCGTCGACGACGGCGAGCTCCCAGCCGTCCAGCGGCAACCCGATCCGCACCGGACCCTCGCCGGTCAGCTGCGCGGCGCAGGCGACGACCGTGGCCTCGGTCGGCCCGTAGGTGTTCCACACCTCCCGGCCCTCGACGGCCAGCCGCTCGGCGAGCTCGGGCGGACATGCCTCCCCGCCGAAGATGAGCAGGCGCACATCGTCAAGGGCGTCGGCCGGCCACAGGGCCGCCAGCGTCGGGACCGTGGACACGACGGTGATCCGCTGCTCGACGAGCCACGGTCCGAGATCCATCCCGGTCCGCACCAGCGAGCGCGGCGCGGCGACAAGGCAGGCGCCGTGCCGCCACGCCAGCCACATCTCCTCGCAGGACGCGTCGAACGCGACGGAGAGCCCGGCGAGCACCCGATCCCCCGGGCCTATCGGCTCGTCGGGCAGGAAGAGCGTCGCCTCGGCGTCGACGAACGCGGCCGCGGCGCGGTGGGTCACCGCGACGCCCTTCGGCCGGCCGGTCGAGCCGGACGTGAAGATGATCCAGGCGTCGTCGTCGGGACCGGGCCGGCGTGCCTGGCCGCCGGCCGCCCGGCGTGGTGCCGGCGTCCGGCTCGGCCCGAGCACCGCACACACGTCCGCCTCGGCGAAGACCAACTCGGCCCGCTCGTCCGGGTCATCGGCGTCCACCGGCACGTACGCGGCGCCGGCGGCCAGCACGGCCAGGATCGAGACGTAGAGGTCGACGGTGCCGGACGGAACCCGGATTCCGACGCGGTCGCCCACCCCGACGCCCAGCGCCACGATCCGTTCCCGGAGCTCGTCGATCTCGGCCTCGAGAGCGCGGTAGCTCAGCAGGGTGACCCCGTCGTCGACGGCGGGCGCGTGCGGGTGCCGGCGCGCGGTTTCGCCGAGGATGTCCAGCAACGTGCGGGCCGGCGGAGCGGCCTGGGCGGGATAGGCGGCGCGCGGCCCGCTCGGCGGCGCCTCGATCAGATCGACACCCGCCAGCGACGCGCGCATGCTCCACCCTCCACACGAATACGGGCTGCACGCGCGGACGTCGCGGCCACCGACCGTTCAGCTTAACGAAAGGTGAACCGCCGTTGACCCAACGAAGCCGATCCGGTGGTTGGCATCACAAGGTGGTCCGTCCGCCACCGAACCGGCGCGCCTTCGGCACCTCGATCTCGTCGGTCTCCGGCAGCAGCCACAACGGATTGCTGAAGCCCAGTGGTAGGCCGTCCGCGGCGAACACCTCGACCCGCAGGTAGCGGCCGCCGCCCCGATCGAGCCGGAACGGCAGGATGTCGCCGGCGAACGCCTTCGCGGGGAAGGAGTGCCGCTCGATGCTGCGGGTGGTCGCCCCCGAGCGGTCGCAGACACCCACCACGACATCGACGGCCGCGCCGTCGGGCAGGTTGCCCGCGACGATCTCGATCGGCACGTTCGCCGCGTCGGTCCTGATGACCTGGCCCATCGCGGTGCGTCCGTCGACGGTCAAGTCGAGCGAGCCGGTCGGCCACAGCCGCTGATGGTTCAGGAACACCTGGCCGGCCGCCAGCCCGGCGATGAGGTCCGCGGCCGCGCGGGACTTCGACCAGACCGAGGTGTGCAGGAAGAACTTCCGGGCCCAGTCGCGCCCTGCGTGGTCGTCGTTCTGGCTGGTCGCGGTCAGGAAGATCGCGTTGCGGGCGGCGACATCGAACAGGTCGAACCGTTTGTTCGCGACGGCCACGTCCCCGCGCGAATCGACCGCTTCCATCAGGTCGCAGCCCAGCGCCCGGCTGGCGACCAGCTCGGCGGCGTCGAGCGGCGGGTGGTTGTACTGGACCAGCGCACCGCGCTCGTGATACCAGCGCACCATCTCCCGCGCCGCCGCCACGCTGTCGTCCAGCTTCGGCGCCTTGCCCCCGTCCGGATACGGGAACAGCTCGAAGTGCTCCATGAAGACGTTCATGTGCCGCACCATCGACACCTCCGCGCCCAGCAACTGGGTGATCTCCGGATACCGCCTACCGAGCCGCTTCATCAGGGCACGCTGCTGCCGTACCGCCCAATGGAGTTGGTCCCGGGTTCGTTTGATCCGCAGGCGGTCGAACACACCCTGGCCGGTGGCGCCGTTGCGGGCCCGCACGCCGAAGCGCAGCCGGGCCAGCGCCGAGTCCTCTGCCACCAGGTCAGGCCAGAACCGCGCGATGTCGTCCAGCGGGCGGATCCTCAGCGTCTGCCAGCTTCCGGTCGCCCGCACGGTGACGACACCGGTCAACTGCCGTTCGACGGCACGGGATGCCCGGCTGCCGACCCGGTACTCGAGCACATAGACGCCGGCGGGGCGGCCAGCGGTCGCGGGCCGGTAGGAGGTCTCGATCTGGAACACGAGTTCGGCGTCCGGACCGGTCCGCTCGGCGAGCACGTCCAGCGCGAGCGTCGTGTCGGTCAGGTTGGTGGTGTAGAAGCTGTTGCCGCCATCCCCCCACAGCCAGGCGCCGCCCCATTCGGTCGCGCTGGCGCCGGTCGCGCTGACCCGCAGCGCTTTACCGGTTTCCCCGGGGCTGTGCGGCTCGTCGACGAAGGCGTGCCGCGCACCGGTGACCGGTCCCTCGTTCTGCGGGAACCAGGCCAGTTGCTGGCCCTCGTCGGTGCCGTCGAACCGGATGGTGTCGTAGTAGCCGAACGCCTCCATCCGCCAGTCGTGATCGGTCCACCAGATCACCTCGGTCCCGGCCCGCCTGGCCTGTTCGAGCTGCGACAGCATGCTGGCCCCACCGCCGCCGTCGGCATAGCTGCCGCCTTCGCTGAACGACGAGTGGGTGTGCATCGACATGCTGACCGGGATGCGACCGAGGCGCTCGCGCTCGCGACCGCCGCCGGCTGCGGGCGGCCCGCTCAGGCCGCCGACGGCTGCCGCGAGACCCAGCCCGAGCATTGTCCGACGCGTGACGTCCCGTTCCAGCATGCCGGTCGCTCTCCTTGTTCGGGCGGGTGGCGGATCCGCCGGTGGTCGGTACCGCCTCGACGAGGCAAACGGCTGTCGTGGTGGGTAGGACGCGGGTCAGGTTTTCGACCCGGATGCCTCAGGGAATACATCGATCGATGTTGGGTAACGGGTCGTCGGTGCTGACCCAGGCGGCGCACCATCCTGGATGGAGGTTGAGCGCCCCGATGGACCGGAGCCAGTTGGATCAGCGAGCGAGCACCCATCCGGTACGGCGGTCGGCGCACGGCTGGACAGTTGCTCTGGTCCTCGCCGGCGCGATGTTCCTGGTGCTGTTCGACAGTCTGGCCGTCGCCACGGCCCTACCGGCCATCGGCGCCGAGTTCGACATCTCGGCCGGCCAGCTGCAATGGGTGGTCACCCTCTACTCCTTGAGCATCGGGGGTTTCCTCGTCCTCGGCGGCCGCGTCTGCGACGTGTGGGGACGGCGCCGGCTGATCGTCGCGAGCCTCGCGCTGACCGCGGGCGGGCTGCTGCTGTCCGGCGTGGCGCCGGCACTGTTGCCGCTGCTCGCCGGCCGGGTACTGCAAGGCATCGGCGCCGCGTTCGCCATCCCGGCCGCCCTGGCGTCCGCGGCCACGCTCTATCCCGACGAGCCCTGGCGCAGCCGGGTCTTCGCGGTGGTGGCGGCGGCGGCGAACACCGCCGGCATCGCCGGCGCGGTGTGCGGCGGCCTGATCACCTCGTACCTCGGTTGGCGCTGGCTGTTCCTCATCGTCGTACCGGTCGCCGCACTGGCCTCGGCCACGGCGCTGTTGTTGCTTCCCGCCGACGGCCCGACCCACTTCCGGCGCGAACGGCTGGACGTCGCCGGCGCCGTGCTGGTCACCGGTGGCCTCCTCGCCGTCATCTACGGTGCCAGCCTCATCGGCGAGCACGGGCCGGGGCCCGCGACGATGTCGCCCGTCGTCGCCGGTCTGCTGATGTTGGCGGCCCTGGCGTGGCTGGAGCGACGGGTGACCAACCCGCTGATCAAGCCCACCGTGCTGCGGTCGCCGCGGTTGGTGGCCAGTTGCGTCGCCTTCGGCGCCCACTCCGCCGCGTACGCCGCTGTCGTGGTTGTCGGCAGCCTTCAGTTGCAGGACGTCTACCGGCTGTCCGCGGCACAGGCCGGCGTCGTGCTGGCTCCGGTGCTGCTCGGTGCCCTCATCAGCGCGGCACCGGCCGGACGGCTCGTCCGCCGGCACGGTGCGGCCCGGGTCGTCGCCGTCGCGCTGCTGCTGTGCGCGATCGCCCTGACCCTGGTGGCGTTCAGCTCCCGGGTCTCGTTGCCCCTGCTGGTGATTTCGCTGATCGTCTGGGGTCTGAGCGCCGGGCCCATCTACGTTGGACTCACCCGCGAGTGCATCGGCGACGCGGCGCCCGAGGACCGCGGCATCGCCTCCGCGCTGTTCGAGTCGACCAGTCACGTCGGCGGCGCGATCGCGGTCGCCGTCTACCTGACGATGATCGGCGCGGGAGCCGACTACAGCACGACCCAGCTGATCGGAGCCGGCCTCAGCGGCATCGCGGTGCTCACCACGCTGCGCATCATGCCTTCAGGCTCCGCACCGACGCCGGAGCACCGGACCTGAGCCGCGGCGGCGCGCCCGTGATCACGCAGCCGTCCGAGCGGTCAACCCGGTGCGGGGTCGCGGCGATGCCAGAGCAGGGCCGCGACCGACAGTGCGCCCACCATGGCGGCGAAGGCGACGGTGGCGGTCAGCGGGCTCGCCACCGTGGACAGCACGCCGATCCCGATGACCGGAACCGAGTTCCCGACGAAACACGAGACGAAGTAGAGGGACGTGACCTCCGCACGCCGGTCGCCGGGCGCGAGCCGGTTGACCACCTCCAGGCTGCCGCGGTAACCGAGGGCCATGGCGATCCCGCCGACCGCCGCGCCGAGCAGCAGGAGGGCCAGCGATCTCGCCGCCTGAGCGGCGACCACCAGCGCGACGGCGGGCAGCAGCGCGACCAGGCCGCCGACCATGGCCGAGGCCGGCCGCAACCGACCGCCGAGCGAGATGCAGACGGCGGCGACCGCACCGAGTTCGAACACGACCAGCCCGCTCACCGCGATGTTCGCCAGGTGCAGGTCACGCAGCACGATGGTGGGGATCAACGCGAAGTAGAGGCCGCCAAGCGCGAAGGTGACGAAGCCGGTGACGGCCGGGGTGACGAAGGAGCGCAGCCGGTCCCGGGGCACGCCGATGCGCGGCCGCACCAGGAGCCGGCCGGTCCCGTGCCCGCTGCGTTGCCTTTCGTCGGGGATCCGCGCGACCGCGGCGGCCGCACCGGCCAGCAGCACCAGGTAGACCAGGAACGGCAGGACGAGCGGTGCGGGCGCGTACTGCCCCAGCAACCCGCCCAGCAGCGGTCCGACGGCGATGCCGGTCAGGTTGGCCGTGGCGGCGGTCACCGTCGCCCGAGTCCGCCGTTGCGGGCCGAACTGCTCGGCCAACCAGGCCGTGCCGGTGCCGGAGAGGATGCCGACCGCGAGGCCGATCGTCAGCCGACCGGCGTACAACCACGCCGTGCTCTGCGCGAACAGGAACAGCAACGCGCTGCCGCCGGCCAGCCCCAGCGCGGGAAGGGCGACCCGTTTGCGGCCGACGTTGTCGGAGATCCGGCCGAACAGCAGCAGTGCCGTGACGTTGCCGACCGCGTACACCGCGTAGACGAGCGTGAGGGTGATCTCCGAGAAGCCGAACTTCTCCTGGTAGAGCGAGTAGAGCGGGGTGACGATGACGCTACCCAGGAAGGCAGCGGTGACGATCGACGCCACCGCGGGAATCGTCTTCGCCGTCTTGGTCGGGGGGCGGACACGAACCTCGGTCACGACGTGGTCGCTACCCTCTCAGGCCTGGACCGAACCGGCTCGCAGCGGTGTGATCGTCGTCACGGGTGATGCACACTGACGTATCGACGGCGAAGGAGCTTTGGTGAGCGGTGGACTCGCGGCACTGCTGGATGACGTTGCCGTCCTGGCCCGCGCGGCGGCCGCGTCGATCGACGACGTGGGCAGCGCGGCGGCGAAGGCTGGCTCGAAGGCCGCCGGGGTCGTCATCGACGACGCGGCCGTCACACCGCAGTATGTGCGTGGCCTGGCTGCGGAGCGCGAGCTGCCGATCGTCAAGCGCATCGCGCTCGGCTCGCTGCGCAACAAGTTCCTGATCATCCTGCCGGTGATCCTCCTATTCAGCCAGTTCCTGCCCTGGCTCCTGACCCCGCTGCTCATGCTCGGCGGCGCATACCTGTGTTACGAGGGCGCCGAGAAGGTCTGGGCCAAGCTCGCCCATCGTGACGCCCACGGGGCCGGCGAGGACCGGCAACCCGACGAGAAGACGTTGGTGTCCGGCGCGATCCGGACCGACCTGATCCTGTCGGCGGAGATCATTCTGATCTCGCTGAACGAGGTCGCCGACGAGGCGTTCGCGTCCCGGCTGGCGATTCTCGTGATCGTCGCCCTGGCCATGACCGTGCTGGTCTACGGAGCGGTGGGCCTGATCGTGAAGATGGACGACGCCGGCTTGCGCCTGGCCGAGCTTCCCGGCCAGCGGCTCGCCGGCTTCGGCCGCGGCCTGGTGCGGGCGATGCCCCGGGTCCTGGCGGTGCTGACGGTGGTGGGCACCGCCGCGATGCTGTGGGTCGGCGGACACATCCTGCTGGTCGGTGCGGACGAGCTCGGTCTGCATCAGCCGTACGCGTTCGTGCACCACCTGGAGGAGGCGGCCCACGACGGCACGGGTGCTCTGGGTGGCCCGGTGGGCTGGCTCGTCAACACCGCGGCCAGCGCCGTGGTCGGCCTGCTCCTCGGCGCGGCGATCGTGGCCGTCATGAGCGCGGCTTTCCACCGCGGCACGCCCGACCGCACGGGCGAGAGCGCCGAACGAGTCAACGAGACCGACGAGACCGACGAGACCGACGTCCGGCAATAGCGGCAGCGGCTCAGCGATCGCCGACCAACGCGGCGAAGGCCTCGGCCAGGATGCGGTCGCTGAGTTCGGTGCCGGCGGTTGCCCGCGCCAGGATCAAGGCGCCCACGGCCGTGCTCGCGGCCACCGTGCCGCCCAACTTGTCCGCGAAGACCTCGACTCCCCCGGCGTAGGTGGCGGCGAGGTCGGCATCGGCGCCGGGCATGTCGCGTGCGAAGCCCGCGACCGGGCAACCGTCCCCCGGCGAATCGCGGTCCCGGACGCCGACGCCACCGCGGTTGCGCGAATGAAGCAGGTCGGCGCGATCGTCCTGGCCAAGACCAACCTGCACGGGCTCGGGAAGTTCACCATCGACGGCCAGACCGTGGACGCCTTCCACGTCAGCTCGACGACCGTCCCGTTCAACCTGACCGGGCTGCCGGCCCTGTCGGCCTAGCCGGCGCGTTCGGCGGCGACCTGAGCGCGGACGGCGGGCACCACCTCTTCCGCGAAGCGCGGCAACTGGTCAGGGCCCTCGGCCGAGAAGAGGAAGGTGTCGAACCCGAAACCGACAGCGAGGTCGGTCAGCTCGTCGACCCACTGGTCGGCCGGCCCGCGCAAGAGGCCTTCCCGCGTGCCGTCGGTGATCCGGCCGTTGACGTTGAGCACCCGGCGGATATCGGCGGGGCTCCGGCCGGCGGCGGCCGCGGCGTCGTCGAGCCGCGCCGCGGCGGCAGCGAGCTGGCCGGTCCCGTCGCGGAGGGAGGGTACCCAGCCGTCGGCGACCCGGCCGGCGAGCACGAGCGCGCGGGGGCCGTAAACGCCGAGCCAGATGCCGATGTCGTGCACCGGTGTAGGCCCGGAGTGCACGCCGGCGAGCCGGTAGTGCCGCCCGTCGAAGCGCAGGTTGCGCTCACCGCTCCAGATGAGCCGGATGACGGTGATCGCCTCCGCGAGCGCATCGAGCGCCACGCCCGGTGTGCGGCGCGGTCCGCCGTAGCCCTCGATCGCGTCCCAGAACGCGCCGGCGCCGAGCCCGAGTTCGAAGCGACCGCCGCTGAGCACGTCGATGCTGGCCGCGGCCTTGGCCAGCATGGCCGGCGGGCGCAGCGGCAGGTTGGCGACGTCGGGGAAGACGCCCACCCGCGTCGTCGCCGCCGCGATCGCGCTCATCAGCACGAACGTGTCGACGAACCGGCGCTGGTAGGGGTGGTCCTGAATGCCGATCCAGTCCAGGCCGCGCCCTTCGATGTCGCGCGCGGCGTCGAGGAGGGGCACGCTCGCGTTCGGGACCAGGAAGGTGCCGAACGTCAGATCGCGGCCATGATCGGGCACCCGTCAACCGTATCTCCGCCGCGATCGTTGCAGTACGGTCTTGTGCCATGGCCGACCAGCTGCGGGTTCCCGGTGTGCCGTTTCCGCTCGTGCCCTCGGCCGCGCGGGTCTGGCAGGTCGACGAGGCGACCGTGACCGTGTCGGCGCAACCGCACACGGACATCTTCGTCGACCCCGCGGTGGGCGGCGCCACGACGTTGAACGCGGCCACGTTGCTCGGTGCGGCGCCGGAGGGCGACTTCCAGCTCAGCGCCCGGGTCACCGTCGGTTTCGCCGCCACGTTCGACGCCGGGGTGCTCCTGCTCTGGGCCGACGAGCGGCACTGGGGCAAGTTGTGCTTCGAGCTCTCGCCGGCGGGCGAGCCGATGATCGTCTCCGTGGTGTGCCGCGGTGTCGCCGACGACGCCAACGCCTTCGTGGTGCCGCCCGGGCCGGTGTGGCTGCGGATCTCACGCGTCGATCGCGTCTACGCCTACCACGCTTCGCTCGACGGCGACGCCTGGCAGCTGATCCGGGTGTTCGCCCTCGCCGACGACACGTCGGGCGACCGGATCGGCTTCGAAGGCCAGTCACCGACCGGCGAGGGGTGCGAGGTGACCTTCGACGAGATCCGCTTTCGACCGGAACGGCTCGCCGATCTGCGTAACGGCGCCTAGGCTGCCAGAGCCGGCCGCGGCCGGTGACCGTGGGTGGACAAGTCGGCTCAAAGGCACGAAGCCAATCAGCCCAGGATCGCTCGGACGACCGCGGTGTCCCCGTCCAGTTCCAGCAGGTGTACGACGTACCCTCCCGGTTCGGGGTTGGCTCCGGGTTGGTCGCATCCGACTCGCCCGCCGCCGTCGGCGTGTACCGCCACAGTGCACCCTGGCCCTGCCATGAAGCCGCCACCGCGGCCCCTGCCATTGGCGTCGGTCAGTCGCACACTGACACCGCCATCCTCCACATAGGCCGATACCGTCCACGTGGCGAGCGAGAACTTAGCGGATCCGGAGAAGGACACTTCGCAGTCGCCGTCGGCACACTCGGTGTACTTGGTGCCGCCCCCGCTCGGCGCCTCCGTCTTCTGTGGCGTTTTTAGCTTCTGCGCCACTTTGGGCTCCTGTGCCGCCTCCGCCTCGCGTGACTTGACCACGGTGGGGGAGGAAGATGCGGAACGTCCGGCGTCACGGGGACTTGGGGGGAAAGCAGAGCTAGAGGCGGTCGCGGTAGCGGCGGTGTCAGGGCTCGACGGCGTGGCATCGGCGGAGGATTCCGCCTTGGAGTCGCAGCCGGCCACGGCCAAGCCCAGCAGTAGCGCCCGATCGCTGTGCGTTTTGTGAAGGAGGGTCGGCAATGCTGCACGCGCGGAGTCTAGTGGCCCGACGTTGCCGGAGCCCTCTCAGCGGCGGCTGGGCCGTCGGTCGCCGTGGCCGTACCATCTCCCGGTGATCCTGCCTCGCCGACGTCTGGTCACCGCCGCCCTTCTCCTGGTGTTGGAGGCGGTGACCTTCGCGCTCTTCGTGACCGAGTCCCTGTGGGGTGCGGTCGCCGCCGTCGGGCTGACCTGCGGTTCGTTGTGGGTGCACCTCGTGCTGCACGAGTGCGGGCACCTCGTCGCGGCGAAGCTGCTGCGTCTGCCGGTCGTCGCGGTCCGGATCGCACCCTTCACCGGCTGGCGGAACGAAGTGGTGGTCCGGCTGCCGCTGTCGGCGCCGTCGTTGAAGCTGCGGATGGTGCTGTTCTACCTCGGCGGCCCGTTGGCCAACCTGTGCGGCGCGCTGGTGCTGTTCGCCGCGACAGAGTTGACGAGTTCGGCGTTGGCCCGCCTCGCATTGCTCGGCGCGGCGGGGATGGCGGCGCTGCTCGGGGTGGCCAACCTCGTTCCCGGGTCATCGCCCCGCAGTGACGGTCGCAACCTGCTTCGGTGGTTGCGCACGCCGACCGCCACCGTTGCCGCCCTGCGGGCCGCCTACTTCCAGGAGGAGGTACGCAGGACGTTGCGGGCGATCAGCCACGATCCAGTTGGTGACGGCGACGACCCGTGGCGCCTACTCGCCGCCTTCCAGCGGCGCCTGAACATCGAGTCCGCGGCGGATCTGATCGCCGCTGCCGAGCGGCTCGCGGCGCTGACCCGCGCGGACGGCACCGATCCCGCGGTCGCGGCCGCGATCGCGGAGGTGCTCACCATCCAGTTCGGCTCGTGGTACCTGTACGACGCCGCGGTGAACGACGCACCGGTCCCGCACCACGAGGTGCTCGAGATCGTGGAACTGGCCGAACTCGCGATCCGGCTGCAGCCGGGCCAGTTGTCCGCGCGCGTCGCCATGAGCCTGGCGCACCTGCTCAACCACCGGCCGGAGCAGGCGCGGTCGCTGCTGCTCGACATCCGGCCCGACGGCGACCAGCCGGACCTGTGCGGCGTCGCGTTCGTCCTGCGCGCCATCGCCGAGTGCTACCTCGGCAATCGCGCCGAGGCCGACCGGTGGCTGCACGCGGCCGGCCCGCGCTGCCCGCAACTGACCAGGCTGGCGGAGGCCATCCAGGCAGCCGATCCGTTGCCGCCCCTGTTCGCCGCGGCGCCCCACGAGCGCACCGCGGTCGCCTGACCCGTCAGGGCACCACGCGGTAGGTCAGGTGGGTGACCAGGCTGGCCGCGCGCGAGCCGACCTGCTCGAGCTTCAGCGCCGGGACGCCGTCGAACAGGCGGGTGCCGGCGCCGAGGGTGAGCGGCACGACGTGCAGCCGCAGTTCGTCGACCAGGCCGGCGGCCAGGTACTGGTTGATGGTCGTCGCGCCGCCGGCGATCAACACATCGCCGTCGACCGCGGCCGTGCGCGCCTGCGCCAGTGCCGGCCCGACCCCGTCGGTGACGAACGAGTACGTGGTGCCGCCGTCCATCGGCTGCGGGTCGCGCGCGTGGTGGGTGAGCACGAAGACCGGGGCGTGAAAGGGCGGATTTGGCCCCCACCAGCCGTTCCACTGCCGGTCCCACGCACCGCGGACCGGGCCGAACATGTTGCGGCCCATGATGAACGCCCTGGCCGCGGCGAACTGGTCGACCTCGGCCCGGTTCTCCTCGGGCGTGTCGAACATCCAGGCGTGCAGCTTGTCGCCCGTGCCGTCGCCACCGTCGTCGCCGAACGGGCGTTCCTCGGTCTGGTCGAGGCCCGCCGAGTAGCCGTCGATCGACATCGTGATGTCGCAGATCACCTTGCCCATGGCTGTCTCCTCTTCGTAGCGGCGCGGTCGACTCTGGTACTCCAGTCATAACGAGCACAAGATCCGGCGGTGCCGACGTCCGGATCTGTGGAGTTCCCGGCATAAACCCCCCGGGCGAGACGACGCGGCGACCCCGCCGGCCATGCCGCTCGGGCCCGTACAGTGCCTCCACCAGCGGGAATGATCCGGCGCACAAAATAGGTGGGCGCGGCGGTGAACCGATCGGCGCCGGAACGCAACAGAGATGCGATGGACAACGACCAGTTGATCGCTGCCGTGGCCGGTGGAGACGACACCGCCCTGCGGGAGCTGTTCACGCGGCACGCGCCGTGGCTGGCTGCCCGGCTGCGCGCCGTGCTGCCGGCCGCCGACGTCGAAGACGTCTTGCAGGAGACGTTCCTCGCCGTGTGGCGCGGTGCCGCGGGCTACCGGCTCGAAGGCGCCGGAGCGTGGTTGTGGGGCATCGCGCGCCGCCAGGCCGCGTTGTGGCTGCGCCGGCGGGGCAACCCGGAGCGCCTGCTGTCGGCCCTGGCCACAGCCGATGACCAGCGGCTGGCCGATCCGGCCGAAGCGGCGCTGTTCCGGGCCGAGCTCGCCGATGCCGTCGAGGCGTTGGGTGCGGCCGGCAGCGCGCAGCGCGAGACCTGGCGGCTGATGTATGTCGAGGACAGGACGGTGGCCGAGGTGGCCGAGCTGATGGGCGTCCCGACGGGGACGGTGAAGAGTCGCGCTTACCACGTTCGCCGGCTGCTGCGGGCCGCCCTGGGGAACCGGGCGCCGGCTGCCGGGGAGGTGGGCGATGAGCGGAGTCGATGACGTGCCGCACGACGTCGACCTGCATCGGGTCTGGGTCGGCGTGGCCGCACAGGTGTGGCGCCGCCGGCCGGGGCCGGTGGAACGAGCCGCACGGCGGTTGCTGCGCTCGCCCGGTCTGGCGCGGGCGTTGGTGACCACTCCGTCGCTGCTGCTCGGATGGGTGATCGCGACCGCGGTGGTGCTGGCGGCCGGGCTGCTGGCCACCCGGGCGACCGGGACCCCGTTCGTGGCCCTGTGCGCCCCCGGGATCGCCGCTGCGGGCATCGCCTACGCCTACGGGCCCGGGGTCGACCCGGCCTGGGAGCTGTCCCGCAGCGTGGCGGTCAGCGACCGGATGGTGCTGCTGGTGCGGGCGCTGGCGGTGTTCGGGCTGAACGCGGCGCTCGGGTTGGCTGCCTCGGCCGCGTCGGGTACCGCGACAGCGGTCACGGTCGGCTGGCTGGTCCCGATGACCGCGGTGTGCGCGCTGGCGTTGGCCGCCGCGACCGTCGCCCGGTCGGCCAACGTCGGCGTGGCCGCGGGGCTGGCCGGCTGGGTGATCACTGTCCTGTCCGGACAGATCGCCGCCGGGCGGCTCACCGCCGCCGTCACCGACACCACGCTTCGACTTCCCTACCTGGCGTTCGCGGGGTGCTGCGCGCTGATCGTCGGCCATGCGACCCGGATTTCGAGAGGATCCTCATGAACGTCGAGACCAGCGAGTTGACCCGGCGGTTCGGCCGCACCCAGGCGGTCGCCGGCGTGAGTCTGGAGATCGGCACAGGGGTCTTCGGGCTGTTGGGCCCCAACGGCGCGGGCAAGACCTCGCTGTTGCGGATGATGGCCACCGTTGTTCCTCCGTCATCGGGTCGGATCCGGCTGCTCGGCCTGGATCCGGCCGCCTACGGGCCGCGCCGGCGGATCAGACGCAGACTCGGGTACGTGCCGCAGAACCTGGGTTTCTACCCGCGGTTCACCGTCGTGGAGTTCGTCGAGTACTTCGCGCTGCTCAAGGAGGTGCCGGCCGCGCGGGTGCCGCAGGCGGTGGCCGCCGCGGTCGAGCGCGTGGGGTTGGGCGACAAGGCGAAGGCGAAGCTGCGCACCCTCTCCGGCGGGATGCTGCGCCGCGTCGGCATCGCACAGGCGATCGTGAACGAACCGGACCTGCTGCTGCTGGACGAGCCGACGGCCGGCCTGGATCCCGAGCAGCGGGTGGCGTTCCGCGCGCTCCTGCGTGACCTCGGTGCGCGCAGCACCGTCGTGGTCAGCACCCACCTGGTCGAAGACGTCGGAGCCGCGTGCACCCGCGTGGCCCTGATGGACCAGGGCAAGATCGCCTTCGACGGCACACCGGACGAGCTGACGGCCCGGGGCGCCGGAACGTCAGCGGCGGGCGACGCCCCGCTGGAGCGCGGATACAGCGCGGTGCTGGCGCAGGTGCGGTCGTGACCGCGGCGGCCCGGCTGCTGCGGCTGGAGTTGCGTAACAACGTGATGCTGTGGCTGCTCCCCTTGGCGGCCCTGCTGTTCTGGTTCGTGACCTTCCGCCCGGGCATGGCGTACCCACCGATGTGGAATCTCCGAGCCACGGCGATGCAGACCTCTTCGCTGGCGGTCTTCGTGCCTCTGGTGGTGGGCGCCGCCGCCTGGTCGGGCTCGCGGGAGGGCCGGCACGGCAGCGTCGAACTGGTGGCCGGCAGCGCCCGCTCGCGGTGGGCCCGGCAGACCGGCTCGTGGGCGGCGACCACGTGCTGGGCGATCGTCGCCTATCTCGGCTGTGTCGGTGTGCTGTATGCGGTGACCGCCGGGGAGGGCGCGTGGGGCGGGCCGTTGTGGTGGCCGGCCGGGGTGGGCGCGGCCAGCCTTCCGGCGTTCTCGGCGCTCGGGTTCACCGCCGGCGCACTGCGTCCGAGCCGGTTCACGCCTCCGGTGATCGCCATCGGCGCCTTTCTCGGGTTGGAGATCAGCGCGAACTTCATCCAGGGCTACGGTTCGTTCTGGCAGGTCTCACCCGTGGTGGCCAATCCCTGGTCGCTGGGCGCCGACGAGGGCATCGCGACGTTCTACCGCTATCTGCCCGATCTCGCGATCGCCCAGATCCTCTTCCTCTCCGGGCTCACCGCGGCACAGCTGGGCCTGCTCGGACTGCCCGCGGGCGCCGGCGGTTCGTGGCTGCGCCGGTCGGCGACCGCGGTCACCGTCGCCGGTCTCCTCGGCGCCGGCGCCGGCGTCGCGTTGGCCGGCACCGGCCACCTCGACGAGCACGGCATGATCGCCATCCCGGTCCTGCACAACGGCGCCTACGACCGCCCGGCCGCGTATACGCCGGTGTGCAGCCAGAGCGCCATCCCCGTCTGCGTGCACCCCGCCTACCGCCGCTACCTGCCGGCGATGGTGGACGGGTTCGCGCCGGTGCTGGCCGAGGTGGCCGGCCTGCCCGGTGCCCCGGTGCGGGTCAACCAGGTCGCCGCGGCCTACGAGCCGGGATCGAAGAACGAAGTGCGGATCGGTCGGGCCGGCGCGGCGGTCAGCGGCACACCGCCCGTGTTCAACGTGGTGCTGCCGACCCAGGAGGCGCACCAGATGAGCACCGAGGAGCTCGCCGCGATACTGCGCGCGGGCATGGCGCGCGACCTTGTCCAAAACCTCACCGGCGGCGGCCGCGGTGCCGGCGACGCGCAGCAGGCGGTCACGGAGGCGCTGGCCCACACCTCGACCCTGCCGCCGGGAAGCCCCGTCGCCGAGGCGGCGCGACGGTTCGCGGCGCTGCCGGCCGCCACCCGGCGGGCCTGGCTCGTCGCGCACCTCCCGGCACTGCGGGCCGGCCAGCTCACCCTGGCACGGCTGCCGTGACCGCCCTGTCCGGCCGGGTGCGGCTGGTGACCCTGCATCTGGCCAGCCGGCGCGTACCACTGGCCGTGGTGGTGCTGCTGGCGTGCGCCGCCGTGTTGCGGATCGCCCTGCACCGAAGCTGGGACGCCTACGGCGCGCTCCAGTTGCCGCTGTTCGTCGAGACCGGCTGCGCCGTCGTCATCGCCGCCACGACCGCGAGTCCGTTCGGCGACCCCGAACGTGCGACCGGCCGGTGGCTGCCGTTCCTGCGGCTCGGCAGCGCGCTGGCCCTGACCGCGATCGCCGCCGGTGCGCTGGCTGCCTTCACCGCCGGCACCCCGCTGGCCGGCGGCACGCTCGGCGCCCTGCGCAACACCGCCGGGTCGACCGGCATCGGCCTGCTGTGCGCGGTCGCGTTCGGTGGCGCGCTGGCCTGGACCGGCCCGACCGCCTATCTCGTCGCCAGCATATACGCGCTCTACACGCAGTGGCACGGGCCCGCCCTGACGACGCCATGGCTGTGGCCGGCCCGCCCCTCGTCCGACGTCGAAGCCGCATGGTGTGCGGGTCTGGTCTTCGTCGCCGGGGCCGTGCTCGTCATGGTGCGCGGCTCGCGCGACACAGCGACCCGAGCCTGACCCGAGCGCGCGCAGATCTTGCAGTACCTGTTAGCGAGTGTTCTACTTAACCAGCACAATCCACTGGCTGGAGAGGGCTCGCGCAGTGATCAACTTTCATGTCGAACGGACGAGCAGCGTCCCGGCGTACGCCCAACTGGTGCGACAGGTTCGCGAAGGGCTGCGGCTGGGAACGCTGCGGCCCGGCGACCAACTGCCCACCGTGCGCAGCGTGGTGACCGCCTGCAGGGTCAACCCGACCACCGTGCTCAAGGCCTACCGCGAGCTCGAGCTGTCGGGCCTGGTGGAGGCGCGGCAGGGCATGGGCACGTTCGTCAGCGGCACCCTCGGCCACACCGATCCGCACGTCATGGCCCGGTTGCGCACCAGCCTCGGGCGCTGGCTCGACCAGGCCCGCGAAGCGGGTCTCGAGGACGAAGACGTGCAGGCCCTGCTCACCTCGGTGATCGTCGAGAACTCGACGCGACGGAGCGCGACGCCCCGCGAGGCGGGAGGGGCGGCATGAGCGAAACGACGCCCGCCGTCGAGGCACAGGCGCTGAGCAAGCGTTACGGCGACCTGTGGGCGCTGCGGGACTGCGACTTCCGGCTGCCCGCCAATCGGGTCATCGCGCTGGTCGGCGCCAACGGCGCGGGCAAGTCGACGCTGATGAGCATCATCAGCGGCCTGCTGCCGGCCACCTCCGGCTCCCTGCTGCTCAACGGCAGACCTGTGGTGAAGGGTGGCGGCGGCCCGGCCGAGGTAGGAAACCGGGTCGCGATCCTGGCCCAGGACAAGCCGCTCTACCGCGACTTCAGCGTCACCGACATGCTGCGCTTCGGCCGGTCGACGAATCGGTTGTGGGACCAGCGACGCGCGCTGTCCTGGCTGGCCCGCTTCGACATTCCGCTGGATCGCCGCTGCGGCAAGCTGTCCGGGGGGCAGCGGGCCCAGGTCGCGCTCGCGGTCGCCCTGGGCTCCCGGCCGGACCTGCTCCTGCTGGACGAGCCGCTCGCCAACCTCGACCCGGTGGCCCGCACCGAGGTCACCGGCGAGTTGATGGCCGAGGCCGCCGACACCGGGATGACGGTGATGCTCTCCACCCACATCGTGGCCGAACTCAGCGGGGTCGGTGACCACCTGCTGTTGCTCGACGCGGGCCGGCCCGTGCTGACCGGCGATGTCGAGGAGTTGCTGGAAAGCCACCTGCGGCTCGCCGGACCCCGGGCGGACCTGCCACCGGGCCCGGGCGCGGTCGTCCGGGCCCAGCACACCGAGCGGCAGTCCACCTTCGTCGTCCGGCGGCCCTCCGGTCCGGCCGCGCCGGCGGTCGTCGCTCCCGGCTGGAGCACCCAACCCATCGCCCTGGACGAGCTGATCCTGATCTACCTCAAGGCTGCGGCCAACACACACCGGGACCTGGAGGCAGCAGCATGACGGCGATCACCCGACCCCGGCCGGCCACCGACCGCGCCGACGGCGGCGAAGCGCCGAGCGGCGGCTTCCGCGGCCTGATCTGGTTGACCTGGCGCCAGCACCGCTGGGCCCTGATCGGCACGCTCGTCCTGGCCACCGTGCTGGTGTGCTGGATGGCCTACCTGTCCGCCGAGTTCACGGACCTGTATCGCCAGTGCCACCACACGCTGTGCCCCGAACAGTCTCCACAGAGCAATCGACTCGCCGGGACCTCCTTCCTGATCCGCAGCTACTCCTACCTGTCGCGGCTGGTGCAGTTCATGCCGATGCTGGTCGGGGTGTTCATCGGCGTCCCGCTGCTGTCCCGCGAGCACGATCAGCGAACGCTGCTGCTGGCCTGGAGCCAGGACGTCTCCCCCGCACGCTGGCTCTGGGCCAAGCTGAGCCTGCTCGGCCTGTTCGTGACGATCGTGACCGCGGCCGTCGCCGTGACCAGCGACCACATGGAACGCTCGTTGGCCAGGGTCTCGATCGGAAGCCTGTTCCAGCACGAACAGTTCATCAACACCGCCATGCTCCCCCTCGTGATCAGCATCTGCTGGTTCGTGGCCGGCGTAGCGCTCGGCGCCGCCATCAAACGCACCCTTCCGGCCGTGTTCGCCGTCGCCGCCGGCTTCATCGGCCTGATGTTGCTCGTCCAGTACCGCTACCCGACACTGCTGAAGCCGCTGTCCTTCTACCGGCAACTGGGCGCGCAAGGCGACGGGGTGCTGGACCACAACGCCCTGGTCGTCAGCGGGGGTCTGATCAACTACGGCGCCGGCGACCAGCCGTCCAACCTCTACGACGCGTCCCGGCACCCGCTCACCGGCGCCGAACTCGAACGCCTCTGCCCACCGGACAACGGCACCGGCACGACGTTGTCCTGCTTCGCCGACCACCATCTCCAGCAGTACATCGAGTATCAACCGGGCAGCCGGATCCCGGAGTTCCACCTGATCGTCGGCGCCGGCTACCTCGCACTGGCCGTCGCGGCGGTCGGCGCGCTCTGGCTGATCATCCGCCGCACCAACCTCAGCGCGGGCTGAGCCGGTCACAGTGTTCGCAGGGCGTCGGTCGGCGACAGGCGGGCCGCACGAAGGGCCGGATACAGGCCGGCACACCCGCCGATCAGCAGGGCCGCGACGACCCCCGCACCCACGGCGTACGCCGGCACCAGGGTCTGCCATCCGCGGGTGGCCGCCATGGCGAAGGTGACCGCCGTGCCCAGCATGATGCCCGCGACGCCCCCGGCCGCGCCCAACAGCAGCGACTCCACCAGGAACTGGGCACCGACGTGGCCACGGGTGGCGCCGAGGGCGCGGCGCAGGCCGATTTCGCCCCGCCGTTCCAGCACGGAGATGACCAGCACGTTGGCGATGCCGATGCCGCCGACCAGCAGGGCCACGGCGCCGAGGCCGAGCATGAGGACGGTGGTGCCGTCGGTGACCGCGAGGCGGGCGGTGAGCGCCTCGGACGGTCGGCTCACCGCGACCTCCTCCGGGTGCGCCGGGTTCGCCGCACGGGCGAGCAGGCCGGCCACCTCGTCGGTCCGGTCGGTCTGGGCGCGCACGAATATTCTCGTCGGGCTCCCTTCGTAGCCGAACTCGGTCGCCGCCACGGCGGCGCCGACGAAGGCCGCGGTGTCGAGCTCCGGGGCCAGCTCGACCGGCGCCATCACCCCGATCACGGTGAACCAGCGATCCCCCAGGTAGACCTGTGGGTGGCCGTCCACGTCGGGGATGCCGAGCACCCGCGCGGCGTAGTTGCCGAGCACCACAGCCGGGTAGCGGCTCACCGCCGAGTCCAGGAAGCGGCCCGCCACCAGCCGGCCGTCGAGGGTCGTCAGCAGGGTCGGGTCGGCGACCCGCACGGACAGCCCGCCGGTGCGCCCGCTCGGGATCCGGTCGGTGCGGTAGACGCGTACCGGCAAGGTCGCGGTCGCGGCGGCGGCGAGCACACCGTCGGTACGCGCCACCCCCGGCCCGGCGGTGGGCGGCAGCTCGGCCTCGTCGCCCCCGGTGGTCTTGCCGGTAGCGACGGTGAGCAGGTTGGTGCCGACACGGTCGATCTCGGCGAGCACGTCGGCCTGGCTGGACTGGGTCACCCCGAGCACGGCGACCATGGCGGCGATGCCGATGGCCACACCCAGGACGGACAGCACGGCCCGGCCGGGTCGTGACCGCAGGCCCACCGTGCTGACCGGCAGCAGGTCTCCCACCCGCAGCCGCGACCTCACGACGCGCTCCCGGTGTCCACGACCACCAGACCGTCGCGCAGCTCGACGCGGCGGCTCATGGCCGCGGCGATCCGCTCGTCATGCGTGATCACCACGATGGTGACCCCGTCGGCGTTGAGCTCGCGCAGCAGGCCCACCACGCCGTCGCCGGCCACCGAGTCGAGATTGCCGGTCGGCTCGTCCGCCAGGACCACGGCGGGCCGGCCCACCAACGCCCGGGCGATCGCCACCCGCTGCCGCTCGCCACCGGACAGATGCGCCGCCGGAAACTCGGCGCGGTTCGCCAGGCCGACCCGTTCGAGAGCGGCCCGGGCCGCCGCACGCCGCTGGCCACCCGGCACGCCCCGGTAGATCAGCCCGGTCGCCACGTTCTCCATGGCGCTGAGCCGCTCCAGCAGGACGAACTGTTGGAAGACCACGCCCAGCCGGTGTGCGCGTACGCCGGAGAGCTGCTTGTCGCGGAGCTTCTCGACCGGGCTGCCGGCGATCCGGACGGAACCACCGGACGGACGGTCCAGCCCGGCGGCGAGGTTCAGCAACGTGGTCTTGCCGGACCCGGACGGGCCGAGGACGGCGACCAGTTCACCGCTGCTGACGGTGAACGTGACGCCGCGCAGCGACTCGACCGGCGGCGGGCCGGGGTAGACCTTCCACACGTCGACGAGTTCGAGAACCGCGGTCATGAGGCCGGCACCTCCACGGACTGGCCCTCGGTGAGGCCGTGAGCGATCTCCACCTGGCCGCTGGTCTCGTCGAAGCGGCCCGGCTCGACCTCCACGGGACCCGCACCGGCCACGCGCACCTGGTAGCCGCCACCCGGCCGCGCGAGCAGCGCGGCGATCGGCAGGAGCAGCACGTCCTGCTCGGTGCTGGTGGTGACGTCGACCGTCACCGGCGCCTCCTCCAGGGTGAACCCGCGGGGCAGGCGAATGGTGATGGTGACCGGAACGGTCGCGGTGTCGGGGTTGGACTGTTGCGGCTGCGAAGGGCCGTTGAACTCCGGACCACCGGCCGCGGGCGTCGCCTGCTGGCCGATCGCGGTCACCCGGCCGGGTATCGGGTCGCTGTCCGGCAGTTCGACCCTGACCTGGTCTCCGACCCGGACCTTGCCGCGGGCGTCGAGGTCGAGTTCGGCGACGACCGCCCGGTTGGTCGAGGTTCCGGTGAGTACCGGCGTGCCCGGCGCCATCGCGGCGCCGACCTGGACCTGCAGCGCGGTGATCCGCACTGGCGTGGGCAGGAAGGCGATCTGCGCCTGGGTGAGTCGCCCGGTGCGTTCGTACGACTTGCGGCCCCAGGATCCTTCCCAGCGCCTGATCGCCGCGGCGGTGGCCGCGCTGAAATGCCGATCCACCGTCATCCGATGGTCCGGGTCGAAGCCCATGGCGACCAGGTTCACCTCGAGCTGGCGCACGTCCGGCCCGTCGGTCATGCCGGCACCGAAGTCCCGGTAGGCCGGCACCGGGCCGAGCAGCAGCCGTACCGGCGCGTCCGAGACCCGGTAGAGGATGCCGCCGCGGCCGATCGTCGCGCCCGGTTGCGGCACGGCGGTGAGCACACCGGGAAAACCTTGATAGCTCACCGCGTACGTCCCGGTGTAGGCGAGCGTGCCGTTGATCTGGATGCTCTGGGTCAGGGTTCCCCGGGTCACCGTGGCGGTGCCGGTGGGAATGCCGGCCGTGGGCGTGGTGGCGGATGTCGGCTCGGACCGGGCCGCGTAGACCACACCGGCGGCCAGCGGCGCGGCCACCGCGATCGCGAGGACCGCCCCGGCGCGGCGCCGCCGGCTCATTTCTTCCCTCCGCCGGAGCCGTCGCGGATGGCGACCCTGCCGCTCCAGATGCTGCGGCACGCTTCGGTCGCCTTGTCCATCACATCCTTGGGGATGCCGTTGGCCAAGGTGGTGCCGCTCAGGTCGAAGGAACCGTCGGATTTCGGGTCCGGCCACGCCGGAATACCGTGCGTGCGCATGCACTCGGCGTACTCCCCCAGCTTGCGCAGGTCGTCGGCGGAGAGCTTTTCCTTTGGACGGAAGGCGTTTGGCGGATACCTGTCCTCGATCGACTTGCAGGCCTCGATGATGTCGGGATGTTTGGCGCCCTCCTCCTTCCAGTTGTAGCCGCCCTGAGGCGGGAAGGTCAGGTAGCCGTCCTCGGTGAGCTGTGCGTCCGGCATCCGCGTCAAGCCTTTGTCGCGCATGCACTGGACCCATTCCTGGCCGAGGGCGAGCAGCGCCTGACGGCTTACCGACGGTGAGGCTGACGGGGCGGCCGCGCCGGACGCGGCGCCGAGGTGGCAGCCGCCGAGTGCGGCGGCGAGCAGCAGCGGGATGAGCACGAGGGACTTCGTTCGCGTCATGCCGACAGCGTGGTCGCCGGCGCGGGCGTACTCGTCCGACCGAGGTTCCAGCTTCCGGCCCCAGTGGTGCCACCGATCTAGTACCTGGGTCTGACGGCAGCGGCGGCCGCCGTTTCTAGGATGAGACCGTGTCCAGGTTCGTGTCACGCCAGCTGGTGACCGACGCCGCCGTCGCGTTGGCGCTGTTGGCCGTGACCCTGGGACCGGGTTTCGTGACAGCGCTCGCCTCGCCGCGTAAGCCGGGCGACCCCACCGGCTTCCTCGAGCGCGCGGGCGTCCCGCTCGAGTCCGGCTGGTGGGTGTGCGCCGCGCTGGCGATCGTCGGCGTGGCGATCAGGCGGCAGAACGCGGTCGTGGCTCTCGTCCTCACCGCGGCCGGCACCGCCGGCTGTCTTCGCCTGCAGCCCAAGTTCCAGCTCCTCGACCTGGCTCTGCCGCTGGTCATGTACACGGTGGCAGCCATGAGCCGCCGGCGCCGCTTCGTGCTCGGCGCGCTGGCGTTGACCATGATCCTCACCTACCTCGCCATGCTGGGCAGCCGGCTCGACATCAGGCACGACCAGAAAGCAGCCGCGGCTGCGAAAGAGAACCGGCAGAATGTCGTGCAGGTGCGGGACGTCGAGGCGCGGGACAAACAGGAGCAGCAGCCGGACAGGACCGAAGTTGTCGGTTGGGCGGCGATCCCCGTCGACGCGTTGATCGAAACGGGCCAGGACGTCCTCGAGGTATGGCTGCTGCTGGTCGCGGCATACGCGGTCGGCGACGGCATCCGCGCCCGTCGCGCCCACCTTGTCGCCGCCGAACAGCGCACCGCGGACCTGGCCCGGCAGGAACGCCAACGGGCGGCACTCGCGGTCGCCGCCGAACGGACCCGGATCACACGGGAACTGCACGACGTCGTCGCACACGGCATGTCGGTCATGGTCGTGCAGGCGCAGGGCGCCGCCGCCGCGCTCGACCGGCACCCCGAGCGCACGGCCACCGCCCTGCAACACGTGATCGAGGTCGGCCGGTCGTCGTTGTCCGAGATGCGGCGCCTGCTCACCGCCGAGCGCACCGGCACGGCCGAAGACACCCGGCTCGCTCCGCTGCCGGGGATCGGTGCGATACCGGACCTCGTCGACCAACTGCGGTTGGCGGGGATGCGGATCGACCTTCAAATCGAGGGGGTACCCGATGTCGTGCCAGCGGCTGTCGACCTCTCCGCGTACCGGATCGTGCAGGAAGCCCTCACCAACACCCTCAAGCACGCGGGCCCAGGCGCCGGCGCGCGGGTTCGACTCGAGTTCGATCCCGTGTTCCTCCGGGTGCACGTGACAGACGACGGCCAGGGCCTCGCTGAGGGCGCGGACGGAAGCGGCAACGGCCTGCGCGGCATCGCCGAACGAGTAGCCATGCTCGGTGGAACCCTGGAAACGGGCCAGGCGCCCGGCCGCGGCTTCAGGCTGGGCGTGACACTTCCGGTCGACGCGGGGCCATGAGCTTCCGGGCCGGCTCCGCCGTGCCGGGCGCCCGCGGACGGACGCCCGGCACGGCGACGGGAATCAGTGCCGGGAGAAGGCGCGGATCTCGACGCTGTACGGCGCGACCGTGAGGCTGTCGCCCGTGTTGAACGTCTCTTCGGTCACGGTGATCTGGGGTGCCTGGCCGACCCGGTTGGTCGCGTCCAGGCTGGTCCCGGTCAGCCGCCAGATCTGCCCGGTCGGTCGGGGCGTGAATCCGTCGATGCCGATGTCGAGGCGCTGTGCGTCTGCCGTCGCGTTGATCGTCGCCACCGTCAGGGTGTCGCCGTCGGCGGTCAGTGCGGCCATCACGTCCAGTGGGTAGGTGGGGCTGCCCGCGTTGATCTTAGGTTGGTCGCCGCCGACGGGCCAGGTGGGCGCCGGCTGTGGCGAGTTGCCGGTGAGTTCGACCGGCGTGACACCGAACTGTTGACGGTAGAGCTTGAACAACAGCCCGGCGCCGCTGTAGGTGGCGGAGGTGCGGTTGTAGGACAGCCACGAGGTGCCCATCGTGTAGGCCGCCATCGTGATGACGTTGCTGCCGCGGAACATCTCGTGCAGCATCATGCCCAGGCCGAGGACCTGCTTGAGTCCGCTCGCCTTCTGGAATCCCCACTCGTCGATGCTCACCTTGATCTGGTCGCGTTGCAGCTCCGGGAAGTCCTTCTGGTAGAGCTCCCAGTCGTCGCGGACGGCGCGGATGTAGTTCGCGCCCCGGCGGCACGAGTCCACCACCGACTCGGGCGGGCTGACGTCCACGTATTTGCCCTGGTCGAGGTCGAACCGCTGGGTGGTGCCGTAGCAGTGCTCGGAGATGACGTCGACGTTGCCCGCGCTGGCCTTGAGCAGGCGGTAGTTCCAGTCGGTGTCGGATCCGTATGCCACGTTGACGGGCGTCGGCTGCACGATCTTCCGAGTGGCCGGGTCGATGTAGTAGGGCAGCCGGTGGATGGTCATGCTGGCGGGGAACGCGCCGACCGCGACGAGCTTGATCGTGGGGTCGACCTTCTTCATCGCCTCGGCGAAGAGATTGTGCTTGATCATGTAGTGGGCCGGGGTCATGTAGCCCAGCTGCCAGTAGCCGAACATCTCGTTGCCGACGGCCCAGTACTTGACGTTGTACGGCTTCGGGTGCCCGTTCTCGGCCCGCAGCCTGCCCATCGGCGTGTCGGCCGCACCGTTGACATACTCGACCATCTGCGCGGCCTCCCGGGCCGAACCGAAGCCGGTGTTGACGCACGGGTAGGGCTCGGTACCGAGCAACGAACACATCGTCAGGAACTCGTCGGTGCCGACGTCGTTCGACTGCGGTTGATTGCGGTCGGGGTCCATGATGGTCGGTCGCTTGTCAGGGTCGCCGATCGCGTTCCGCCAGTCGTGATACCCGAGACGAAGTTGCCGCCCGGGAACCGCCAGAAGCCGCCGTTGACCTCGCGGAGCAGTTCGACGGTGTCCTTCCGGAAGCCCTTCACGTTGTCGCCGGGCATCAGGGACACGGCCCCGACCCGGAACCGTCCCGTTCCGATCCCCGAGATCTCGAGCCGGCCGTTGGTGGTTGCCGCGCGGCAGGCGAACGTGAGCGGAACGGTCGCCCAGTCCTTGCGTACGTGCACGGTGATGCTCTGCTGCTGCCCCGGCGCGTCTCCCCAGGAGAGCGTCACCGACACCTGCGCACCGGGGTCGCCGGCGATGACGATCCGGCCGACGTACTCCTTCGCGGCCAGGCTGAGACCGGACTGTGCGAAGCCGCGCCGTTCGGAGCGGGTGAGCGCGACCATCGGCGACTGCTCGCCGACGTAGGGTGCGTGCCGGTCCATCGTCACCGCCGCCGCGGTGCCGACCGGGCGCCATTTCCTGGTCGAGTCGGTCTGCTGGTCGATCGGGTAGAAGAACTTGCGGTCGCCGAGCAGTTCCGACCACAGCCCGTCGTATACGAGGGTGCCGATGTGCTCGATGAACGCGCCGTAGACGTACTTCTGGATCGGGTCCTGGCGCTTGGAGACGTCGATGCGAGCGCTGAGGTCCGGTGCCGCGGCGAACGCGGCCTTTCCGGCGAACGTCGCACCCAGGCCGGTCGCCAGTCCGGCGGCCAGTGACCGCTGGATGACGACGCGACGGGAGAGGCCGTTGCCCTCGACCGAGTTGAGGTCCATGTAATTCTCAACCTTTCTCGATGGGTGATGCGTCGTGGGTCCGCTCAGCGGACCCGCACTGTGCTGGCCAGCCGCTCGCGCGTCAGGCATTGGTCGAACCGGAACGAGTCGGCGAGCTCGTACGCCTCCTCGATCCCGATCCCGGCGAGGGATCTGCCGAAGTCCTCGACCATGGGTTCGGCGAGCATGATGTGACGCACCAACACGGCGATCCACTGCTGCCGGCCGAACGGCAGCGGGTCGAAGTCGGGAAACTCCTCGTCGAAGGTGCGTTCGATCGGTTCGAGCAGGTGCCGCACGCCGGTGTCGACTGAACCCCACGCGTCCACGCCGAGACGCGCCTTCTTGGCGAGCACCGGCGCGATCCGCTTCAGGTACGGCGACACGGGATTCGCGTACACCAGGCCCTGGAGACCGATGTCCTTGTAGGTCCACAGGCTCCAACCGGCGCCGTACTCGTCGTAGATCGCCAGTTGGTCGCGCAGAAGTTGGAGGCGGACCCGGTCCCGGTCCGGGTCGCCGGTGTAGACGGGACCGAACTCGCCGACCCAGATGGGCGTGCCGGTCTCGCGCATGTAGCGCGTGCGTTCCAGGAACTTCGCCTCGACAGCCCCGCGGTCGACGTAGCGGCCACGCGAGATGCCCGGGTAGTCACCGGCGTCCGGGAACCCGGCCAGGGAATAGTCGTGCACGCTGTAGACCGTGTTGGGCCAGGGCTCGCCGAACATGTCGAACTCCGTCGCGTGCCGATTGCCGTCGAGGAACAGCACGGTGTCGGGGTCGACGGCCCGAATCGCGGCGTGTAGTCGCGCGTAGAACGGCGCGATCAACTGGCCGCTCGGGTCGGCCGGCTCGTTGAGCAGGTTGTATCCCGCCACCCACGGGTTCGCGCGATACCGGTCGGCCAGCCCTTCCCAGAGGTGGACGGTCCGGTCCTGGAAGTCGCGGTGGGTCCAGAACAGCGAGGCGTGCGTCGGGTTGTCGCTGTGCCAACGCTGGTTCTGATACCCGGCCGCCGCGTGCAGGTCGATGATGGTGTAGATGCCATGGCGGGCGCACGTCTCGATGGCCCGGTCCAGCAGCCGGAAACCCTCTTCCTTCAGCTCTCGGGGACGGTCGTCGTCTTCGAAAAGGCGGTAGTGGACCGCGACCCGGACGCAGTTGTGGCCCAACGAGGACAGGTAGGCGGCGTCGTCGTCGGCGAAGAACGCCTCGTGAAAGCGCTCGAAGAACGCCTCGTAGACGTCGTCGCCCAGCGCGCCGCGCAGGGCCCGACGGTGCAACTCCTCCGTCGACGGGTAGCCCGTGATGAAGTTCTCCATGCTGAGCCAGCCGCCCAGGCCGACTCCGCGCAGCCGCACCTGTCGGCCGTTGCCAGTCACCAGGTGCTGTCCGGAGACATGCAGCGCGATGTCGTCGGTGGTCATCGATTCCCTTCCGGGTACGGGGATTGCGTGCTGGCCGGCCGCCGTCATTTGCCGAAACCCGCGGTCAGCCCGCTCACGAGGTAACGGCGGCCCACCGCGTAGAGGGCGACGATCGGGAGGGTGGAAAGCACGACAGCGGCCATCACACCCGGCACGACCACCGTGAACTCACCCTGGAAGGCCCACAACGACAGCGGCAGGACCCGCTGTTGCTCGCTCTGGGTCAGGATGAGCGGGAACAGAAAGCCGTTCCAGACGTTGAGCCCGTCGTAGATGGCGACGGTCACCAGCGCCGGTCGGGCCAGCGGAAGGACCAGCCGCACCAGGATCTGCCACTCCGAGGCCCCGTCCACCCGCATCGACTCGAACAGTTCCCGAGGCACGTCACGCAGGAAGTTCACGAGAATCAGCACGGTCACCGGGATGGCGAAGGCGACCGAGGGCAGCACGAGGCCCAGCAGGCTGTCGTAGAGCCGCAGCCGGGTGATCATGTAATAGAGCGGGATGATCGTCGCGTGCAGCGGGATCGCGAGGCCGAGCAGGAACACCGAGAAGGTCATCCGGACGAACCAACCCGACCCACGCACGATGACGTTGGCCGCCGTCAGTGACAGCGCGAGCGTCAACGCGACCGCTGCCACCGTGACCACGACGCTGTTGGCGAGGTAACGCACGAAGTCGTGCTGGAGCACTTCGGCGTAGTTGTCGAGGGTCGGATGGTCGGGCGGCGCGAGCGGATTGGCGGTGAAGAAGCCGGCCTGCCCGCGCAGGCTGGTGATGACGATGAAGTAGATCGGCACCATGACGATCGCCAGCCAGACGAAACCGCTGACCGCCGCCGGCACGTTGGCCCCATGCCGTACCGACGCCGGGCGGGTGTGCACGTCGGTCATCACAGTCCCTCCTGCTGGCTCTGCATCCGGCTGAACCCGGAGAGCCGGGTGAAGCCGAGCGCCAGCAGCAACCCGGCGACCACGAGGATCGCGGCGAGAACGCTCGCGCCGCCCATGTCGTTGGCGGAGAAACCGGTCAGATACATGTCCAGCGGCAGCAGCCGGGTGGCATACCCGGGCCCGCCGCCGGTCAGGACGAACACCACGTCGAAGTAGGTGAGCGAGCCGACCGCCATGAGGGTCGAGGAGGTCACGATGGTGTATCGCAGCTGCGGGAGGGTGATCCGGAAGAACTGCTGTGTCCGGGTCGCACCATCCATCATGGATGCCTCGTAGAGTGACGCCGGGATCTGCCGCACGCCCGCCTGGTAGAGCAGGGTGTGGAAGGGCACGAACTGCCAGGCGATCACGAAGATGACGGCGCCGAGCACCAGGTGGGGCTCGCCCAGCCAGTCACGCGAGAGAAATGACCACCCGACCGCGCGGCCCATGCCGAAGTTCGGGTCGAGGATCGCCTTGAACGCGATCGCCACCGCCGCGGACGAGAACAGCAGCGGAAGGAAATACAGCACGGCCAGGACGGCGCGGTAGCGCTGCCGGCCGGCGATGAAGGTGCCGAGCAGCAGGCTCAACGGTGTCTGGATGAGCCAGGACAGCACGATGATCTTCAAGCTCAGCACCGCGGCCTGCCCGGTGACCGGGTCGTGCAGGATCCGGGTCCAGTTGGCGAGGCCGGTCCACCGCGGCTCGCCGAGCCCGTCCCAGCTGGTCAGGCTCAGCACGCCGACCCCGACCAGCGGAACCAGGGCGAAGACGACGAAGAATCCGAGCGCCGGCAGGGCGAGCAGGCTGTTCGGGCCGGTGCGACGACGGCTTGCCGCCGCCGCACCGGTCGGGTTGCGTGTCACCGACGATCACGACCCGAGCGTCTTGTTCATGTTGGCGGAAAACTGCTCGGGCGTGATCTGCTTGAGAAACACCTGCTGGAGGTTGGTCAGCACGGCGTCTCCCTGTGTCGGTGACAGCGCCTGGTCCCACGAGAGCTGGAAGCTGGGTGCCTGCTGGGCGGACTGATAGATCACGTCGAGATACGCGGAGTCGGCGGACGCGGCGAGCTTGCCCTCGATCCCGCCGGCCGGCGGCACCAGCCCGACCTTGAGCAGCCCGTCGGAGTAGGCGTCGGTGGCGAGGCCGTCCTTCAGGTAGTCCAATGCCACCTTCTTCTCGGCCGCCGTCGCCTTGGCCGAGATGGACCAGTAGTTGCTGGGGTTGCCGACAACGTCCTTCGGGTCGCCCTTGCCGTCGGTGACCGTGGGGAAGGGCGCATAGCCGAGCTTGCCCCCGGATACGAAGGCCGGGTCGCCCGCCTGGATGGTCTGGTAGGCGCTGGGCAGGTTGAGACTCATCGCCGCCTTGCCGGTGTAGAGCAGGGCGACGTCGGCTCCGCTCTTGGTGGAGATCGACGAGAAGCCGTTGACGAAGCCGCCGGCGTCGACCAACTGCTGGATCATGGTGTTGGCGCGGATGACGGCGGGGTCGGACCACGCGTTCGGCTCGTTGGCGAGGATCCGCTTCATCACGTCCGGCCCACCGATGCGGTCGACCAGATATTCCTCCCACATCAGCAGGGGCCATTTGTCCTGGCCGCTGACCGTGATCGGGGCGATGCCGGCGGCGGTGAACCGGGGCACCAGGGCCATCAGCTCGTCCCAGGTGGTCGGTGGCTGTGCACCGATCTTCTGGAACAGGTCCTTGTTGTAGTAGATGAGCGCCGGCTTGACGCCGTTGTTCGGAACCGCGTAGAGCTTTCCGCCGATGCGACCGACGTCGGTCACCGACGGCAGGAACCGGGCGGTCACCCCAGGCTCGACCGTCGTGGTCAGGTCGTCGACGGCCTGCGCGTCCACATATGACTTCAGGACGCCGCCGGCCCAGCCGTAGATGAGCGTCGGCGCCTGGCCGGCGCCGACGGCGGTGCGGATCTTCTGCTTGTACGCGTCGTTCTCGAAGGCCTGCACCTTGATCTGCTCGTCCGGGTGCGCCTTGTTCCAGGCGTCGAAGGATGCCTGGAACGGAGCACCGTTGGTGCCGGTCAGGATCCAGGCGGTCGCGGATTCCGAACCGCTCCCGCCCGAGCCTGGTCCGGCGGTACCGCACCCGGCAGCCGCCAACGATGCGGCGAGGATCGTTGCCAGACCTAGTCGGCGACGTGATGGGCGAATCATGACAAACCCCTTCCATCCGCACAGCGGAGGTTCCACCCGGCTAGTGGCGGGATTGCTCGATCGGGATGGGCGGGCGACCGGACTGCGGTGCCCGTGTTCGCGATGAACGTTCGCTGAAAGTTTCTGAATCTTTCTGGATGGATGCTAAGACCGTCCTCATCGGCGGGTCAAGATCTGAGGCACAACCGCGTTACGGAGTTGTCAACACTTGACTCGGGCGCTCGAACGGCACCGGGGATGTGCGAAACTATCGGCCTTGCTGTCGAACTTTCCGCATAGGAGCACCCGCGTGAGCACGCCAGACCGTGTGAAGATCGCCGACATCGCCCGGGCCGCCGGCGTCTCGCCGCCGACGGTGTCCAAGGTGCTCAACGGCCGATCGGAGGTCGCGCCCGAGACGCGCGAGCGCGTGCAGTCGGCCCTGCGCGAGCACAACTACCAGCGCCGGCCGAGCGGAAAGCAGCCCCGAGCGGGTCTGGTCGACCTGGTCATCAAGGAGCTGGCCACCCCGTGGTCGGTTGAGATCATCCGCGGCGCCGAAGACGCCTGCCGGGAGGCGGGCATCGGACTGGTGGTTTCGGCGGTACACGGTGCACAGATCGACACCCAGCGGTGGCTCGACAACCTCGCCGGCCGCCACTCCGACGGCGTGCTACTCGCGGTGTCGGACCTCGAGCCCGCCGATCGCGAGCGGCTCGACGCGCTGGGCGTCCCCCTCGTGTTCATCGACCCGATCGGCGACCCGGACCCGAACATTCCGTCCATCGGCTCGACCAACTGGGCCGGCGGCCTGGCCGCCACCGAGCACCTGGTGAATCTCGGCCACCGGCGGATCGCGATGATCGCCGGCATCCCCACCCTGCTGTGCACCCAGGCGCGACTCGGCGGCTATCGCACCGCCCTGGAGCGCGGGGGCATCACGCCCGACCCCGACCTGCTGCGCTTCGGCGACCACTTCCCGCCCAGCGGGTATGCCGCGGCGCTGGAACTGCTCGACCTGCCGGAGCCGCCGACCGCTATCTTCGCGGGCACAGACCTGCAGGCGTTCGGCGCCTACAAAGCGTTGCAGTCGCGGGGCGTGCGAATTCCCGACGACGTCAGCATCGTCGGCTTCGACGACCTGGCCGCCTGCGACTGGGTGACGCCATCCCTGACGAGCGTGCGACAGCGGCTCGTCGACATGGCGCGGATGGCTGTCAATCTCGTCCAGGAACGCGGCGGCGAGGCCGGCGAGGCGACCAGGGTCGAACTCGCCACCTCGCTGATCGTGCGGGACAGCACGGCACCGCCCGCCGGTTGACGGGCCGGAAAGACGGTCACGATTTTCTGTTACAGGAGCCCGAGGCAAATGGTCTCCGTGCGCACCCCTTGAATCTCGCCGAAACCATCTGGCAACATCGGCGTCATTCAATGTGAGCGCTAACACGGAGGTTTCCGTGCCAGCTGTGCCCTTCACCCGCCGCGGCCTGCTCCAGGCCACCGCCGCGACAGCGGTGCTCTCCGCGACCGGCGCCGCCCTGACCGGCCCACAGCGGGCGGCAGCCGCCCCCGTGCCGCCGGCCCGCTCGGACATCGGTGTCTCCGCCTACCCGTTCGACCTCGGCCAGGTCCGGCTGACCAGCGGGCGCCTGCTCGACAACCAGAACCGGACGCTCAACTATCTGCGCTTCGTCGACGTCGACCGGCTGCTCTACAACTTCCGCGCCAACCATCGCCTGCCCACCAACGGCGCCGCGGCCAACGGCGGCTGGGACGCGCCGACGTTCCCGTTCCGCACCCACGTGCAGGGCCACTTCCTCACCGCATGGGCGCAGGCGTACGCCGTGCTCGGCGACACCACCTGCCGCGACAAGGCCGCCTACACGGTCGCCGAGCTGGCCAGGTGCCAGGCCAACAACGGCGCGGCCGGTTTCTCGACCGGCTACCTGTCGGGCTTCCCGGAGTCCGACTTCACCGCGCTCGAGGCGCGCACGCTCTCGAACGGCAACGTGCCCTACTACTGCGTGCACAAGACGCTGGCCGGCCTCCTGGACGTCTGGCGCTACACCGGCAACGCCCAGGCCCGGTCGGTGCTGCTCGCGCTGGCCGGCTGGGTGGACACCCGCACCGCCCGGCTGAGCTCGAGCCAGATGCAGGCGATGCTCGGCACCGAGTTCGGCGGCATGAACGAGGTGCTGACCGACATCTACCAGCAGACCGGCGACGGACGCTGGCTGACCGCCGCACAGCGGTTCGACCACGCCGCCGTGTTCAATCCGCTGGCCGCCAACCAGGACCAGCTCGCCGGGTTGCACGCCAACACCCAGGTGCCGAAGTGGGTGGGCGCGGCGCGCGAATACAAGGCGACCGGCGTGACCCGCTACCGCGACATCGCCGGCAACGCGTGGAACTTCACGGTCGGAGCGCACACGTACGCGATCGGCGGCAACAGCCAGGCCGAGCATTTCCGGGCGCCGAACGCGATCGCGGGCTATCTCACCAACGACACCTGCGAGCACTGCAACACCTACAACATGCTCAAGCTGACCCGAGAACTGTGGTTGCTGGACCCGAACCGGGCCGGCTACTTCGACTTCTACGAGCGGGCGCTGCTCAACCACCTGGTCGGCGCCCAGAATCCCGCCGACAGCCACGGCCACATCACCTACTTCACTCCCCTGCGACCCGGCGGGCGGCGCGGCGTCGGACCGGCCTGGGGTGGCGGCACGTGGAGCACGGACTACAACTCGTTCTGGTGCTGCCAGGGCACCGGGATCGAGACGAACACCGCGCTGACGGACTCCATCTACTTCTACAGCGGCACCACCCTGACCGTGAACCTGTTCGTGCCGTCGGTGCTGACCTGGTCGCAGCGCGGCATCACGGTGACCCAGAGCACCACCTACCCAGCCGGCGACACCGCCACGCTCACCCTGGCCGGGTCGATGAGCGGCTCGTGGAGCATCCGGGTGCGCATCCCGGCCTGGACCAGCGGCGCCACCATCAGCGTGAACGGCGTGACCCAGAACGTCAGCACGACAGCGGGCAGCTACGCCACCGTCACCCGGACCTGGGCCGCCGGCGACACCGTGACCGTGCGCCTGCCGATGCGGGTCACGATGCAACCCACGAACGACAACAGCACCATCGCCGCCATCACGTACGGCCCGGTCGTGCTCTGCGGCAACTACGGCAACGCGACGCTGTCCGCGCCCCCGGCACTGACCGTCCCCTCGATCACCCGAACCAGCACCACCGCTCTGGCGTTCACCGCCACCGCGAACGGATCCACCGTAAGCCTCGGTCCGTTCCACGACGCGCAGGGTTACAACTATGCCGTCTACTGGAACACCGGCGGCACCAGCAGTGTCCGTCTGGTCAACGCCGGCACCGGCCTGGTCCTCGGCATCCAGGACATGTCGACCGCCGACGGCGGGCTCGCCGTGCAGTGGGGCGACACCGGGACAGCCGACCACAGCTGGGTCATCGTGACCGACGGCGACGCCGTCCGCATCCGCAACCTGAACAGCGGCAAGGTCCTCGGCGTGGAGAACATGTCCACCTCCGACAACGCCCGCGTACTGCAATGGGCTGACAACGGCACCGCCGACCACCGCTGGCAGTTGCTGAGCAACAGCGACGGCACCTACCGGATCCGCAACGTCAACAGCGGCAAGCTCCTCGGCATCCTCAACGGCTCGACGGCCTGGGGCGCTCAGGCCGTGCAGGACGCGGACAACGGCACCACCGACAACCGCTGGCGACTGGTCACCAGCGCGTAACCAGCACCGATCGCCAAAGACATTGAGGTGACCGCAATGGTCCTCGTACACCGCAAGCGACTGCCCCTGCTGGGCGCCGCCCTCCTTCTGCTCCTCGTTCCCGGCACCGCCGTCGCGGCCCCCATCCAGCCCGGCCAGAGCGCGCCGATCATCGGCGTCCAATCCGGACGGTGCCTGGACGTAGCCGGCGCGAGCACCAGCAACGGCACCCAGGCACAGCTGTGGGACTGCACCGGCGCGGCCAACCAGACCTGGACCTACACCACCGGCAAACAGCTGATGGTGTACGGCAACAAGTGCCTCGACGCCTACCAGCAAGGCACCGCCGACGGCACCTCGGTGATCATCTGGGACTGCAACGGCCAGGCCAACCAGCAGTGGAACGTGAACACGAACGGCACGATCACCGGAGTGCAGTCCGGCCGGTGTCTGGACGTCAACGGCGCCGGAACAGCGAACGGCACGCGAATCATCCTCTGGAGCTGCCACGGCCAGAGCAACCAGCAGTGGAGCACGCCGACGACCCCGTCCGGTGCCGGACCCTGCGACATCTACGCGTCCGGCGGGACACCCTGCGTCGCCGCCCACAGCACCACCCGCGCGCTCTACGGCACCTACAACGGTTCCCTCTACCAGGTCCGCCGCTCCTCGGACAGCACGACCCGCAACATCGGTGTGCTCCGTGCGGGCGGCGCCGCCAACGCGTCGTCCCAGGACTCCTTCTGCGCCGGCACCACGTGCGTGGTCACCGTCGTCTTCGACCAGTCCGGGCGGGGCAACGACCTGTGGTATCAGGGCTCGAGCGTCGTTCCCGGCTCGCCACAGAGCCGCCCGGCGGTCGCGACCACCGAGTCCCTCTCGGTCGCCGGCACCAAGGCCTACTCGCTCTATATCAACCCGGGCAACAGCTACTGGCGCGACGGCCACCTGACCGGCGTGCCGACCGGAAGCGCCCCCGAAGGCATGTACATGGTGACCAGCGGCACCCACGTCAACAACGGCTGCTGTTTCGACTACGGCAACAGCGAGACGACGCGATCGGCTGACGCAGCCGGTGCGATGGATGCCATCAACTTCAGCACCCAGTGCTGGTTCGGCGGCTGCTCCGGCACCGGCCCGTGGGTCCAGGCCGACCTGGAGTGGGGGCTGTATCCCGGCGGCAGCCAGAGCTGGAACCCCAACCAGCGCGCATTCCCGAGCAAGTTCGTCAGCGCGACGCTGAAGAACAACGGCACCTCGCGCTTCGCCATCAAGGGCAGCAACGCCCAGTCCGGAAACCTGTACACGCTGTGGGACGGGGCTCTGCCGGGCGGATACAGCCCGATGAAGAAGCAGGGCGCGATCATTCTGGGCAGCGGCGGAGACTGTTGCAAGCCCAACGGAGGCGCCAATCTCAGCGCCGGCACCTTCTACGAAGGGGCCATCGTGACCGGCTATCCGTCCGACGCCACCGAGAACGCCGTGCAGGCGAACGTCGTCGCTGCCGGCTACCGCTGACACCACGCCCTCGGCTTTCCTTTGGAGTCCACATGTCTGACCTGACCCGACGCCAGGTGCTCCAGCTGGGCGCGACCGGAGCGGGCGCGGCGCTGCTGCCCTGGCTGGCCCTTCCCCGACCCGCGTCAGCGGCGCCGGCCGCGGTGCGGGCCGCCGGCGACCTGGCGCTCTGGTACGACGAGAGCGCCGGCACGGACTGGTTGCGCGCGCTGCCCGTCGGCAACGGACGCCTCGGCGCGATGGTGTTCGGCAACGTCGACGTCGAACGGTTGCAGCTCAACGAGGACACCGTCTGGGCCGGGGGGCCTTACGACTCCAGCAACGCACAGGGCGCGGCAGCGCTGTCGGAGATCCGGCGCCTGGTCTTCGCCAACCAGTGGAGCCAGGCCCAGACGCTGGTCGACCAGGCCATGCTGGGCCGACCGGCGGGCCAGCTCGCCTACCAGACGGTCGGCAATCTTCGGCTCACGTTCCCGAGCGGCACCGGCGTCTCCGAGTACTACCGGCAGCTGGACCTCACCACGGCGACCTGTTCCGTGTCGTACCTGCAAAACGGAGTCAGGTACCAACGCGACGTGTTCGCCAGCGCGCCGGACCAGGTGATCGTGGTGCGGCTGACCGCCGACCGCAGTGGCTCCATCACCTTCTCGGCCCGTTTCGACAGCCCTCAACGCACGACCCTGTCCAGCCCGGACGGCGCGACGGTCGCGATGGACGGTGTCTCCGGCGACATGGAGGGCGTCACCGGCCGAGTCCGGTTCCTGTCGTTGGCCCGGGCGGTGACCTCCGGCGGCAGCGTCAGCAGCTCCGGCGGCACCTTGCAGGTCCGCAACGCAGACAGCGTCACGCTGCTGATCTCCATCGGCACCAGCTACGTCAGCTACGCCAACGCGAACGGCGACTACCAGTCCATCGCACGCCGGCACCTCGACTCCGCCCAGGCCAGAATCTTCGACGAGCTGCGCAGCCGGCACGTGGCCGACTACCAGGCGCTGTTCGGCCGCACCACACTGGACCTGGGCCGCACGGCCGCGGCGGACCAACCGACCGACGTGCGGATCTCGCAGCACGCGACCGTCGCCGACCCGCAGTTCTCGGCACTGCTGTTCCAGTTCGGCCGCTATCTGTTGATCTCCTCATCGCGACCCGGCAGTCAGCCGGCCAACCTGCAGGGCATCTGGAACGACTCGCTGGCGCCTTCCTGGGACTCGAAGTACACGCTCAACGCCAACCTGCCCATGAACTACTGGCCGGCCGACACCACGAACCTCGCCGAGTGCTACGAGCCGGTCTTCAGAATGATCAACGACCTGACGGTGACCGGCGCCCGGACCGCCCAGCTCCAGTACGGCGCCGGCGGCTGGGTGACCCACCACAACACCGACGGGTGGCGGGGCAGCTCCGTTGTCGACGGCGCGCTGTGGGGCATGTGGCAGACCGGCGGCGCATGGTTGGCCACGCTCATCTGGGACCACTACCGTTTCACCGGCGACCTGGACTTCCTGCGGCAGCAGTACCCGGCCCTCAAGGGTGCCGCCCAGTTCTTCCTCGACACGCTCGTGCCCGAACCGACCCTGGGCTACCTGGTGACCAACCCGTCGAACTCGCCGGAGCTCGCGCACCACTCAGGGGTGAGCGTGTGCGCGGGACCGACGATGGACAACCAGATCCTCCGCGACCTGTTCAACGGCTGTGCCCAGGCCAGTCAGGTGCTCGGGGTGGACGCCGACTTCCGGACCCGGGTGCTCGCCACCCGCGACCGGCTGCCCCCGATGCGGGTCGGCTCACGCGGCAACATCATGGAGTGGCTCTACGACTGGGTCGAGCCCGAGACCAACCACCGGCACGTGTCCCACCTCTACGGGCTTCATCCCAGCAACCAGATCACCAAGCGCGGCAACGCGACCCTCTTCAACGCCGCGCGCCGGACCCTCGAACTGCGCGGAGACGACGGCACCGGCTGGTCGCTGGCCTGGAAGATCAACTACTGGGCGCGGATGGAGGAGGGCAGCCGGGCGTACGACCTCATCCGCCTGCTCGCCACGCCCGCCCGGCTCGCGCCCAACATGTTCGACCTGCACCCGCCCTTCCAGATCGACGGCAACTTCGGCGCCACGTCCGGCATCGCGGAGATGCTGCTGCACAGCCACGCCGGCGAGCTGCACGTGTTGCCGGCGCTGCCCGCCGCCTGGCCGGCCGGCCGGGTGCAGGGACTGCGCGGGCGGGGCGGCTACACCGTGGACGTCGCGTGGAGCTCCGGCCAGGCCGGCGAGATCCAGCTGCGGGCCGACCGCGCCGGCACCGTCAACATCCGCAGCCGGCTCTTCGCCGGTTCCTACCAGGTCGTCGACACCACCAGCGGCGACAGCGTTTCCGTCGGCAAGCCGGAAGCCGAGGTCGTCACGCTGCCCGTGCTGGCCGGTCGGGGCTACCGCATCACCGCGACACAGCCCCCTGTCTCCGGAACGGCCGTCATCTACCCCGACGTGAACTACGGCGGCACCGGCGTGGCGCTCGCGGTCGGCAACTACACCGCGGCGCAGTTGCAGTCGGCCGGCATCGGGCTGCGCAGCGCCTCGTCGCTGCGGGTGACCTCGGGATACCAGATCGTCGGCTTCGCCAACGACAACTTCAGCGGCACCAGCTGGGTGTTCACCGCCGACAACGCCGACCTGCGCGCCACCGGCAACAACGACGCGATCGCGTCGCTGCGGGTGACGTTCGCCCCGTCGCGGTATGTGCGGCTGACCAGCGTGGCCAACGGCCTGGTGATCGACAGCGGTGGCAACGTCGCCTCGGGCGCGAACCTCAAGCAGTGGACCTGGAACGGCAGCACCAACCTGCAGTGGCAGCTCGTCGAGACCGGCAGCGGCTACTACCGCATCGTCAACCGCACCAACGGCATGGTCGCCGACGGCTGGGGCGCGACCGCGAACGGCTCACCGGCGCGGCAGGCCGCCTGGAACGGCGGCAACAACCAGCAGTGGCAGATCGACCACCTCGGTGGCGGCCGCTACCGGATCACGAACAGGTCGACCGGCCTGGCCCTCGACAGCGGCGGAAGCGTCGCCGCGGGATCAACCCTGAAGCAGTGGTCATGGGACGGCAGCGTCAACCTGCAGTGGACCGTCGTGTTCAGCTAACCGCTCAGGGTGTAGGTAGGAGCCGTCGTCGGCCGGGAGTGGTCGTCGCGACCTCGCCCCGATCGGCCTTCGGGACGCGTCTGTGAACCCGGCATGCGGACCGAGGGCGTACCGCGCTTCGTCGGAGACGACGTTGACGATGGCCCGTCGCCGTTGTCGAGGATCACCGGCGGACGCGGCGACCGGCGCGGGGCTGGTCACGTCAAGGTCGACCGCGGTGATTCCCTAATGGATCGAACGGTTCTGGACGCCGACCAGCCGTGGCACGGGTTGTTTAGCGCGGCGGCGTGTGCTGATCGACGCCGCGGTGCGCAGTCAGCAACCGGGCCAGATGGGCGCGGACATGCTGCACGGACACCGGCCCCGCTGCCCCGAACGAAGAGCTCGCCGGGCTGGTCGGGTGTGAATCGACCAGCTCCGGCGAGCTCTTTGTTGTCAGCGGACGATGCCCTCAGCGCTGCAGTGTCAGGACGCCCGGTCGGTAGGGCAACAGGCCGTAGTCGCCGCCGGAGCTTGGTGACCGGCCCTGGTAGAGCAGTTGCAGGTTGCAGGGGTCGACGGTCATCGTCTGGTCGGCGTTGCTGCGTACGAGATCGCCGTGGCTGATGTCGTTGGTCCAGCTCGCGCCGCTGTTGGCCTTGCCGGCGAACGGGTTGCTCTCGGTCGCGGCCTGCGGAGTCCACGAGCCGCCCAGGCTGGTGGCGGTGAACGAGCGGAAGTAGCGGCCCTGTGAACCGATGGCTTCCACGATCATGAGGTAGCGGGTCTCGCCCTGGAGCTTGTAGACCTGCACCGCCTCGAACAGGTTGTTCGTCGAGTCGCTCATGATGGTCGTCGACGTCGAGCCGAAGCTGCCGGGGAAGTTGCCGATGGGCATGCTGGCCCGGTAGATCTTTCCGTTGTCGCCGGCGAAGAACAGGTACATGTTCGTGCTGTCACCGATCAGCGTCTGGTCGATGGGGCCGGTGCCGGAGCCGGAGATGCTGCCGGAGAAGAGCACCTGCTGCGACGACCAGCTGTTGACGTTGCTCGGGTCGCTCGACGTGCGGTAGGAGAAGGCCGTGCCACCCCACTGGTAGGCCAGCACCCAGATGTTCTTCGGCGCGAAGTAGAACAGGGTGGGCGCCACCGCGGCGAAGGGCATCGCGTTCTGGGTGGCCGAGCCCATGTCGGACCAGTTCGTGAAGAGGCTGAAGTTCATCGACCCCCACGTGCTGCCGGTGTTGTGGTTGGTCGCGTAGACCAGGTGCCGGCCGTTGTAGGGCACGTGCGTGAAGTCCTTGAGTGAGACCCACCCGGACCTCGGGTTGGCCAACGACCCGGTCGACGTCCATCTGTAGCTTGAGGGAAGGGAGCACGAGCCGGACGGCGGCGGTGTGGTCGGGTTGCCGCCGCCGTCGACGCGGACGAGCTGCCACTGCTGGTTGTTGCCGTTCCAGTCGTCGTACTGCACGATGCTTCCGCCGTCTGCGGTCGAGGCCCCTTGGACCTCCATCACCTTGTTGCTGTTGCGGTTGATCAGGCGGATGTAGCCGTCGCTGGAGTCGGCCAGCCGGAACTGCTGGTTGGTCCCGTTCAAGTCCGTCCATTGCACGATGTTGGCACTGTTGGCGGTCGAGAAGTTGTAGACGTCGAGGACCTTGCCGGACAGCCGGGACCGCAGCCGGTAGTAGCCACCGCCCGAGTCGACGAACTGCCACTGCTGCTGGTTGCCGTTGTTGCGGGCCCACTGCACGATCCGCGCGCCGTCGTTGGTGGCCAGGTTGTAGACGTCAAGGGCCTTGCCGCTGTTGCGGTTGAGCAGCACGTACCACGCACTGGTGTCGACCGTCGCCGCGGCGGCGGGACTGGCCAACACCGTCGCGGCGGCAGCGCCGACCAACAGGGCCGCCAAGCCACCGGCAACGACCCGCGGCAACCACCAACGTCGCCGTCTCGATTGGCTTGTCATGTCGATTCCTCCGTTCACGTTCAGGGGGTGGTGAGGTCGAAGCGGCGGACCGTGACCGAGCCGCCGAGTGCCTGGGTGGCGTAGTTGAACATCGCGAACCGGTACCCCATGAAGAACTGCCAGGCGTTGTTGAGCGTGAACGCGGGCCCGAGGCCGGTGAAGGTGGTGCCGTCGGTGCTGTAGGAGAACCGGGCCTGGCGGCCGGATCCCGGGCGGATGTCGGCGTTGACCCGCAGCCAGATCCGGCCGCCGGTGACCGTGGCACCGGCCTGCTCGGTACCCGTGCCGGTGGTGTTCCAACTGCTGTTCATGGTGAGGCCGTTGGTCATCGACACGCGGCTGACGCCGTTGTCGCGCCGAACGCCGATCCACGCCGACGAGTCGCGCAGCATGGCGAGGCCCGCGCGGTCGCCGTTGGCCATCGTGGAGTAGTCCAGTTCGATGGTCGCGGTGGACGACGGTCCCTGGATTCGGTGTGTGAGGGTGTTACGGGCCGCGTAGAGGTCGTTGGTGACGGTCGCCGTCTGCAGGCGCAGCCCGTTGCCGGCGGACCATCGGGAGTTGTCGGGGTTGTGGTTCCACTCCCACCGGTGGCCAAGTGCCGCCGTGCCGAACGTGTCGGGACCGATCATCGACTGCACGGTGCGCCCGGACGCCGGGATGTTGGGCTTGGCATAGCTGCTGCCCCAGCCGCCGTTGACGGTCTGCACACTCGGCCAGCCGTCGGCGCTCCAGGTGATCGGGGCCAGCGCTGGCACGCGGCCGCCCGGGTAGGCGTCGACGAATGCCATGTAGTACCAGTCGCCGTTCTGGGTCTGCACCAGGCCGCCCTGGTGTGGGACACCGCCACCGGCGATCGGGCCGGGCATGTTCAGGAGCACCTGACGCATCTCGTACGGGCCGAACGGGCTGCTCGACTTGAGCACGTACTGTCCGTTGGCCGGGCGGGTCAGCCAGATGTAGTAGCTGCCGTTGCGCTTGTAGAACCGGGCACCCTCGAGTGTGCCCACGCTCGACGGAGTGCTGAACACCTGCTGGCTGCGAACCTGGCTCAGACCGTCGGCCGAGAGCTGGGCGACGCTGATGTTCGTGTTTCCGTACGCGACGTACATGGTGTCGTTGTCGTCGACCAGCAGGCCGGCGTCGTAGTAGCAGTTGTTGATCTGTGCGCGCTTCTGCCACGTGCCGTCGACCGTGGTGGCGGTGTAGACGTAGGTGCGGTTGAACTCGACGCAGCCGATCCAGTAGTAGGTTCCGTTGCTGCGCCGGTAGTTCAGCGTGGACGCCCAGATCCCCTTCACGTATGCCCGGCCGCCGTTGAGGTCGTAGGCACTCGAGCCGAAGTCGAGGCTGGGCACCGAATGGCCGGCGTACTCCCAGTTGACCAGGTCGTAGGAGCGCAGGATCGGCGCGCCGGGCGAGTAGTGCATGGTCGACGCCGAGTAGTAGTAGGCGTCGCCGACCCGGATGATGTCGCCGTCGGCGAAATCCTGCCAGACCACGGGGTTGCCGTAGGTTCCGCCGCCGCCGCCGGTCGAGCCGACGGGGACAAGCTGCCATTGCTGGTTGTTGCCGCCCCAGTCGGTGTATTGCACGATGTTGGCCCCGTCGGTGGTCGCGGCGCCCTGCACCTCGACGACCTTGCCGCTGTTGCGGTTGACCAGCCGCACGAATCCGCCCGCCGAATCCGCGAGCCGGAACTGCTGGTTGGTGCCGTTGTTGTCGGCCCACTGGACGATCGCCCCGCCATCGGCGGTGGACCGGTTGTATACGTCGAGCACTTTCCCGGAAAGCCGCGACCTGAGCCGGTAGTAGCCGTCGCCGGAGTCGACGAACTGCCATTGCTGCTGTGCGCCGTCGTTACGGGCCCACTGGGTGATCCGGGCGCCGTCGTTGGTCGCCAGGTTGTAGACGTCCAACGCCTTGCCGCTGTTGCGATTGACCAGCACATACCAGCCGCTCGTGTCCACGGTCGCCGCCGTCGCGGTGGCCGGGCCCAGCCCGATCAGCGCGCCAGCGATCAGCATCGTCGCGGCAGCTGCCGCCAGAACGCGTCTTGTCATCGTCTCCTCTTCTCCATGTGAGCGTTCACATCGAGGTACGACGATGTTGCCAGACTATTTCCGATAGTTTCAAGGGCGTTCCCGAGAATTGAGCCGCGACCATTTTCGACTCGTATCGGTAACACTTTCTACAAGAGTCGTTCGACGCATTCCGCGAAACCGGCCGAGCGGCTTTCTGTTATCCACCCGCCGGCCGCGTGGTCCGTGCCGCTCAGGGGGCCAGGGCCGGGCGGACCAGGAAGGAACCGTCGGCGCCCAACGCCGTGCGACCGTCGACCTGGTCGACCCACACCTCGTCGTCACGGTGCCGCACAAACCAGCCGGGGTAGTTGGCCGACTCGAGGGCGATCGAACCAGGCAGCGGCCCTGGGCGGGGACAGAACGTGGCGTCGCCACGAAACAGTGGGCTGCGTTCGGGTTGACTCACTCGCAGTCGCCAGGACATGTGGCGCACGTACCGCCCGTCCCGGGTCCGCAGCGTGAAGCAGCCGGGCTTCGCCAGCCCGAGCGTGACGTCGAATGTCGCCCGCTGCCGGGTGCCGGTCGAGGTGTGCGCGTCCACTCGCGTCAGCACGCCGAGGTCGGCTGCCATCGCCACGTACCGGCCGGGCTCGTCAGCCGCTTCCAACGAGACTCGTCCCAGCCGCAGACCCGCCGGGCTCGGCGACGGCGCCGCCGTCGCCGGGGGCGGGCTGGACTCCGGCGATTGCGGCACCGCGGCGACCACGCCCGCGACGACCACGCCGCCGGCCAGCAGCGCCAGGACCGGACGCGTGCCGACCGCGCCTACGACCTTGGCCAGCAGCCCCTTGCCCGGCAGCGCACCGCTGCCGGCCGGCGCCGTTGCCTTGATCTTCCCGAGCATCCCCATCGTCACCACCGCCGGCACAGGGAGCAGCGTGGCCGCGAGCAGCCGATCGGTCGGGACCAACCCGGCGGTGGCATGACCGCACACCCCACACGACCGCACGTGACGGCTCAACCGTTTGCGCCACAGCGGGCTGGGCACGCCGTCCCACCCGGACGCGGCGGCGCCGAGCCGCGCGCATCCTGGTCGCGCCTCCAGCGCGGCGACCACCGACCGACTGACCTCGAGCTGCTGCCGCGCCCGCTGGACCCGGACTCCGGCGTGCGCGGCGGTCAGACCGGCGGCGTCGGCGAGCTCGGCCCGGGTCAGGTGTCCGGCGTGCTCGGCCCACCAGAGAGACATGAGCATCCGGTCGGCCGGGTCCAGCCAGCGGCTGGCCCGGGCGACCTGCCGGCGCTGGTCGGACAGCGCCATGTGGAGCATCGTCAGGTCTTCCACCGCGGCGTCCTCGTCCGCGAGGTCGGCACCCTCGCCGAGGGGCGTGCTCCGCTGGTCCGCCGTCCGCCGGCGATGAAGGTGGGTCCCGACCTGGCGCACGGTGATCGCCATCAGCCAGGCGCGGAAGCTGCCCGCGTCGCGCAGCGCCGGCAGGTCACGCACGGCCCGCAGCATCGTGTCCTGCACGACGTCGTCGATGTCCGGATCCCCGCGCAGCGCCCGGCCGACCACGGTGTAGACCAGCGGCAGGAACCGGATGACCAGCTCGTCGAGCGCGTGCCGGTCACCATCTCGGGCAGCTACGACCAGATCCGTCACGTCCACGCCGGAGGCCCGCATCTCCACCTCGCGCTTGGGAAGTCGACTCGGGCGTCGACTGTGAACGAGGTCGCCGGTCGCCGTCAAGCCCGCGGTCGATAGTCGGCTGCCGGCTTCCGCGCCCCTGCGGCGCGGAAGCCGGCCCTCGCGATCCAGCTGTTCGGCGTCCTACTGGATCGCGACGTCGTCGACGTAGAGGCCGTCGGTGCCCGCGCTCGTCTCGATGTAAAGGGTGGCCGCGGATAAGGTGCCCGTCCAGGAAACGGTCGCCGTCCCCGACAGCAAGGTCCAACCGCCGGTGCCGACCGATGCGGCCGGCGTCAGCGAGATGTAGCTCGTGGTCCCGCCGGCCGTCAGCGCGAGCGTCGCCTTGGCCGACGGGTTGCCGCTCTGGCTGCGCACCCAGGCCGTCGTCGCATAGGTTCTGCCGTTGCCGAGCTTGGCCGTGAGGTCCTGGGCGGGGCCGTTCCATGACGCCGTGCGTCCGGTGATCGACAGTGACCGGGCGCCGCCGTGTGCGACGGCGGTGCTCTCCGACAACGAGCCGGAGCCGAATGTCGTCCAACCGGTGGTGCCACTTTCCATCGTGCCGTTGGTGAGCAGGTTGCCATTGCCGTTCCCGCCGGTGAACTGCCACCAGTTGACGTTGAAGAGCGTCCCGCTCCCGCCGGCGAAGCGCAGGTAGAGGTCATGGGTTCCGGTGGCGCCGCTGACGCCGCAGGAGACCGTGGTCCAGGCCTGCCAGCCGCCGGTGCCGGGGACGGTGCAGGTGCCGGCGAGTGGACCGTTGCTGGCGTCGAGGCGCACCTCGATCCGCCCGCCGCTGGTGGCGGAGGCGACGCGGGCGGTGAACGAGGAGGCACCGGCGCCGAAGGCGACGCCCTTGACCTTGATCCAGTCGCCGTTCTCGATCCAGCCGACGTTCATGCCACCTTCGCTTGAGGCCTCGGTCTCCACACCGGACTCCCACGCGATCGTCTCCGCTTCCTGACGGACGTACGGGCTGAGCGTGGTGACCTGTGGCGCCCCGGCCGTGGTCATGGTGATCGTCGGGATGGTGCCGTCACTGTTGTAGGAGAACCGTTCCACGGCGACCGACCTGGTGTAGCCGCCGCCGCCGGGCAGCGCACCGTTGTGGTAGAAGAAGTAGGAAGCTCCGTTGAAGTCGATGACTCCCGGGTGGTTGGTGAAGCTGCTGCCCTGGGTCGGCATCACCGTCCCGCGATAGGTCCACGGCCCGGTCGGCCCGGGTGCGGTGGAATATCCGATGAACTCCGAGCAGCACTTGGCGGCGAACACGTTGTAGTAGAGGCCGCCGCGCTTGTAGACCCAGGGTCCCTCCTCGTAGAGGGTGGGCCGGTTAGGGTCGCCGGTGCGGGTGCCGAACCCAGCGGTGGTCAGGGGAATCTGGGTGGGCGACCCGGAGAACGAGGTCATGTCGGCGTTGAGTCGCACGTACCAGAGCCGGGGATTGCCCCAGTAGAGGTAGGCCTGCCCGTTGTCGTCGACGAAGACGGTCGGGTCGATCTCGCCGTTCTCGACCAGCGGGCGCCCGAGTGCGTCGGAGAACGGGCCGGTCGGGCTGTCGCCGACGGCGACACCGATGGCCATCGCGCCGGTCGACCTGTTGCGCACCGGCACATACCAGTAGAACCGGCCGTTGCGGGCGACGACCTGGCCGGCCCAGGCGTTGGCGTCGGCCCAGGCGAAGTTGGCCAGGCTGAGCGGCGAACCGTGGTCGGTCCAGTTGACCATGTCAGACGAGGAGTAGACCCGCCATTGCTTCATGGTGAAGTAGGTCGACCCGTCCTCGTCATGTCCTGTGTAGAGATAGACCCGTCCGTTGTAGACGAGCGGCGCCGGGTCGGCGGTGTAGATGGTCTGGACGATGGGATTGTCGGCGTGGGCGATCGTCGGTGCCGCCGTCAGCACGCACAGCAGCGCCAAGGGCACCGCGAGCCAGCGCATCCGCATGGCGGTCCTCCGGACTTTCGGTGCAGGTCGGCAGTTCGTCATGGGAGCTAACCTCGCGTCCAACGTTGGTTCGGCGTCGCCGCGCAGGTCCAGAGCAGAACGGCGGTGCCGTTGGCGGTGAGGTTGCGGTCGACATCGAGGCACAACCCCGATGCTTCGCCGCGGACGGTTCCGTCGGAGCCGAAGGACCAGCGCTGGTTCGCCCCGCCGTTGCAGTCCCAGATCTGCGCCTTCGCGCCGGCGGTGGCGCCCAGTGGGGCGTCGAGGCACTTGCCGAGCGCCTGGAGGGTCTGGCCGCTGACCGTCCAGCGTTGGTTGGAGCCGCCGTTGCAGTCCCAGATGACCGGCTGGGTGCCGTTGGTCGCGTTGCTCTGCGGTAGGTCGAGACACTTTCCGGAGGCCGCGCTGACCAGCGTGCCGGCGGTCGGCGGTGGGGTGCTGCCGCCGCCGGCGACCCGGTAGACCACAGTGCCGTGTGCCGGCACCGTGGCGCTGATCGTTCCGGCGGTGCTGCTGGTCGCGTTGGTCCAGGCATCCCGCAGGGTGAACGACGAGCCGGTCTTGCCGATGGCCGCCGCGGTGGTGGAGATGGTGCTGGTCGAACCGCTCTGGTTGAACAGCGCCACGGCCACGTCGCCGTTGGCGAGCCGTTTGGCCAACACGCGGCGGGTGCTGTCGCCGGAGACCTGGGTGGCCTGGAGCGCCAGTGAATCCTGGTTGATGGCGATCAGGTTCTGGTTCTTGAGGATGGCCTGCGTGGCCGAGTTCATCGAGCGCACGTCGTTGCCCGCGATCAGCGGCGCCGCCAGCATGGCCCACAAGGCGAAATGACTGCGCATCTCGGTGTCCGACATGCCTCCGCGGCCGACCTCGAGCATGTCGGGATCGTTGAAACCGCCGGGTCGAACGTATCCCGCCAGGGGAACGGTGACGTTGACGATGTTCTGGATGCCCATCGGGTAGCCGTTGGTCTGCCCGGTGTCCCACGCGTTGGTGATGTCCTCGGTGGTGCGCCACAGGTTCGCGACATCGCTCCAGTCGCGCAACGGACCCGTCTTGGCGTGGATGCTGTTGGGGTTGATGCTGTAGACGATCGGCCGTCCGGTCGCGGCGAGCGCGTCGCGCATCCGGGCGAACGTCGCCACCTGGTCGTTGATGGTCCCGTTGGGCGAGCACCAGTCGTATTTCAGGTAGTCGACCCCCCAGGCCGCGAACTGGCGCGCGTCCTGCGCCTCGTGCCCCTGGCTGCCGGTCGCACCGGGGTAGCCGCCGAAGTACTGTGCGCAGGTGCGGTCGACCGGCACCTGGTAGAGCCCGAACTTCAGGTTCCTGGCGTGCAGGTAGTCGCCGAGCGCGCGCATCCCACTCGGGAACCGGGTCGGATCGCCCTGGAGGTTCCCGGCCGAGTCGCGGTTCGGGTTGAACCAGCAGTCGTCGACCACCACGTACTGGTATCCGAGGTCGCGCATGCCGCTGCTGACCAGCGCGTCGGCCATCTGCCGGATCAGCGTCTCGTTGATGTTGCAACCGAACGTGTTCCAGCTGTTCCAGCCCATCGGCGGGACGCGGGCGACACCGTTCTGGAGCGCCCGCGCGCCGGGCGCGCCGGACAGGACGCCGGCGACCACCACCAACGCGCTTGCCGCGACCACGGCCACGCGGGTCAACCACGATGCGTGCCTCATCCGAGTGACTCCTTCGCTGGCCAATGATCTTCGCCGGCCATAGATGTGAACGCTCACATTGAGGTGCGACGATTATTGCCACAGGGTTTCAAAGGTTTCAAGAGGAGTCCGGCAAGTTTCTCGACGGCCGTCCATCACCGGTAAAAGTCGGCACAAGCTTTCTGTTATGCGGTGGCTGGCTCGAAGGTCGGCGCACCGGAAGGCCGTTACACGGACGCCTCGAAGCCACAATGGATTGCGTTCATGAGAACAGATGTGGCAGCATCAAGGTCGCGGGATGTGAGCGTTCTCAACGGGCCGGGAAAGCGTGCTACCGCTGCAGACGCGATGGCTCCGGCCCACTGCGTCGCACCAGCCAGGCGTCCGTGATGTGGGTGAACATCGCGTCTGCCGCACCCGCCGGGTCATGCGCCGCGATGCGTTCGTAGATCCGCCGGTGGCCCGCGTTGGATGCGATGCACAGGGCACGTTCGGTGCGCCCGAGGTAGGCAGCGGTCCGGATGACCTGGCTCTGCAGGGAGCGCACGACGGCACGGGCCACGCGATTGGCGGACGCTCGCATGATCGTGTCGTGGAACGCGCGGTCGTGTTCCTCGTAGGTCACATGGTCGCCCACGAGCTCGTCCATGCGGTCGACCTGGGCGCGAAGTAGATCCAGCGTCTCCTCGTCCACCTGGCGAGCGGTGACGTTGGCCATGTCGGCCTCCAGAACGCGGCGGGTGGCCACCACGTCGTCGAGGATCGCCAGGCTCTCGTCCTCGGCGATCGTGGCGCCGAGCACGAGCTCGTCCAGCATGTCCCACTCCGAGGGGGCGGTGACGATGGTGCCGGTGCCCTGACGGACCTGCACCAGCCCCTTCTCCTGAAGGATCTTCACCGCTTCGCGGACGACTGTCCGGCTCACCGCGAACGTCTCGCAGAGCGCGGGCTCGGGCGGCAGCGGCGTGCCCGGTTGATGAACTCCACGGACGATCCGTTGCACCAGCTCCGCGGTGATCGCCTTCGCGAGGTTGGTGGACCGTCGCGCCCAGGCCGGAGGGGCCACAGCCGCCGCGCTCAGGTGCCCTGATGCCGTCATCTTTCCCTCCGGCCGCCCGTAGCGGGCTCGTGGCCCGATCCCGGAGAGTATACGGCACTGTGTTGACGTCTAACGTCATACGAGTTACGTTCTCGGCACTTTGAGGCGATGAACCCTCCCCCGCACCCGTTGGAGAGTGAGCAGCGATGAAGCAGCGAGCACTTTGGTCTGCGGTCCTGATAGGCGTGCTGGCGATGTCCGGATGCGGGAGCGCCTCCGGACCGAAATCGGAAGACAAGGGCTCGGCCAGCACCAAGCTCGTGGTCTGGGACTGGAAGTCGGGCGACGCCACCGCCGCGACCTACGTGCAGAAGGCGAAGGCCGACTTCGCGAAGAAACACCCCGACACCACCGTCGAGTTCGTGGCGCAGCCGTTCGACCAGTACTACACACTGCTGGGCGCGGCGATCCAGTCCGGCAAGGGTCCCGACGTCATGCTCTTCAACGGCGGCGGGCAGATCCGCGACCGCGTCGACTCGCTCGTGGCCATCGACGACTTCGTCACCGCGGACAAGCAGCGGCTGGCCGGCTGGGACGCCTTCACCAAGGGCGGCAAGACCTACGCGGCGCCGGTGACCCTGCAGGGACACCCGATCTACTACAACAAGGCGCTCTACAAGAAGGCCGGGCTCGACCCCGACAACCCGCCCAAGACCTGGACCGACTTCCTCGCCAACTGCGCCGCCATCGCCAAGGTCGGCGCGAAATGCTTCGCGCAGGGCAACAAGGAGGGCATCGGCATCCAGTTCTTCATGTCCGGGCTCGGCTCCGGGATCTTGACACCCCAGGAGTACGACGACTGGATCGCCGGCAAGCGCGACTGGAAGTCACCCAACGTCAAACGACTCTTCCAGCTGTGGAAAGAGGTCAACGACGCCGGCCTGAACACCGACGGGGCGAACTCGACCGCGATGTTCAACGACGCATTCGGAACGTTCGAGGCCAGCAAGGCCGCTCACATGATCGGCCTCATGTCCGACATCGGCCACTGGAAGGACTTCAACGAGTTCCTGAAGCCGGAGAACGTCGGCGTCATGATCGCACCCGTCGTCACCACCGGCGCCACGCCCAGCCTTCCCTACGACGGTGGCATCGGCTACGGGGTCGCCAAGTGGACGAAGGACCCGAAGCTCGCCGCCGACCTCGTACGCTCGCTGACCTCGACCGACGCCCTGGCCGCGTTCTACGCCGATGCCGGCGCGATCGCCTCGGACACCACGATCGACGTGTCCAAGGCCGGTGCGGCGGTGGCCACGATCGTCTCCGACCTCAAGACCGGCAAGCCGGCCCTGCACGTCGCACTCTCGTCGCAGACCATCGACCTGATGGGACGGCTCTCGCAGCAGTTGCTCAGTGGTTCCGTCACCGTCGACAAGGCCCTCGAGCAGTTGGCCGCATCCGACAAGCCGGCCTGAGTTCATGTCGAACGGCATCTCGCAACCGTCGGTCCGCCAGGCTCCGGCCCGGCGGGCCGACGGCCCGCCGGCGCAGCGCCAACCGCGCGGTGCCGCCGGCCGGTCACGACGGACCCGCGCGGGGTCGCGGGGCGAGCGGTTGGCCCCGTACGTCCTGGTCGCACCGGCGATCTTGATCATCGTCCTCCTTCGGCTCTGGCCGCTGTCGCTCGGCGTCAACTTCTCCTTCACGGGCGACGGCGCGCGTGACGGGACGTCGGTCGGGCTCGACAACTACGCCGACCTCTTCCATGACCCGCTGTTCCAGACCGCTCTGCGCAACGTCGGGCTACTGGTGCTGCTGCTCCCGATCGCCGTGGCGATCCCCGGGCTGCTCGCGACGTTCATCCACCTGCGGGTGCCCGGCCACCGGTTCTTCCGCAGTGTGTATTTCTTCCCGGCCGTGCTGTCGCCGGTCATCGTCGGCGCGATCTTCAATCTCCTGCTCGCCTTCGACGGACCCGTCAACGCCGTCCTGGGATCGGTCGGGCTCGGGCCGGTGGACTGGCTCGGCGACCCGGACGTGGCGATGTTCGCCGTTGTCGGTGTGCATGTCTGGGCGACCTTCGGAATGGCGTTGGTGGTGTTCCTAGCCGGATTCGCCACGTTGGACGGTGCGCTGCTGGACGCGGCCCGGGTCGACGGCGCCTCGCTGCCGCAGACCATCTGGCACGTGATCATCCCGGGCCTGTCGCGGACCATCCAGTTCGTCTTCGTCACCACGATGATCGGGATGTTGACGTCGATGTTCGGACTGCTCTACGTCATGACCAGCGGCGGACCGGAGGGGTCGACCTACCTCCCCGAGTACTACATCTGGATCCAGCAGGGACAGATGAACCGGCCGGCCCTGGCGTCGGCGGCCTCCACGGTGCTCTTCGTGATCATGTTGGTCGTCGGCCTGCTGCAACTCAGCCTGCTCCGCCGCGCTGTGAAGGAGTCCTGATGTCGGGCAACCGCGGAGGTCGATGGCTGGCCGCCCTGCCGATGGCCCTACTCGCCGTCGCGACGATCTATCCGTTGCTGTTCACCGCCAACGTGGCGATGAAGACGCGGCGGGAGTACGTGCTGGACCGGTTCTCGGTCGCCGGAGCCCCGCGCCTTGACAACATCACCAGTGCCTGGACCAGCGTCGGCATGGGCCGGTACTTCCTGAACTCCGTCGTGGTGGTCACCGCGGCGGTCGTCCTGCTCCTGCTGCTGGGCTCCATGGCCGGCTTCGCGCTGAGCCAGATCAGGTTCCGCGGCTCGTCGGCGCTGTTCCTGGCCTGCCTCGCGGCACTGTTCATCCCCTTTCAGGTGATCATGGTCCCGCTGGCCCGGGTGATGGCGGACACCGGTCTCATCGACACCTACCCGGGGCTCGTCCTGGCCTACGTCGCCCAGTTCCTCCCGTTCACGGTCTTCCTGATGACCAGCTACTACCGGACGGTCGCACCCGAGATCATCGACGCGGCCCGGATCGACGGCAACAGCCTGTACGGCGTCTACCGGCGGATCATGCTCCCGATCGGCGCTCCCGCCCTGCTGTCGGTGGGCATCCTCAATGCCCTGTTCTGCTGGAACGACGTGCTCATCGCCCTGCTGCTGATGCCGTCGGCCGAGCATCGCACCCTGATGGTCGGTGTCACCGCCCTGCGCGGCCAGTACTCGGCCAACATCCCCACCTTCGCGGCCGGGGTGCTGATCGCGGCGGCGCCCGTCCTACTGCTCTACCTGTTCCTCCAGCGCCAGATCGCCGACGGTGTCACCGCCGGCGCCACGAAAGGCTGATATGCGCATCACCGGGTATCGCACGCTGACGACGGTCCACGAGTGGGATCGACCCGTCGGTGACGCCAACGGCATCTACGCCGACGGCGTCGTCCCAGTGCCGGTCATCATGGTCGACACCGACGAAGGGATCACCGGCGTCGGGCTGGGTCCCCACTCCCACATCGAGTCCATCTTCGCGGCGATCGAGGGTGAGGACCCACGCGGCGTCACGGCACTCTACGACCGGATGCTCCGGCAGACCTTCAAGGCCGGTCATGCCGGACCCGTCTTCGGCACCATCGGCGCCCTCGACACCGCGCTGTGGGACATCAAGGCCCGCGCGGCCGGCGAACCGCTCTGGCGCATGCTCGGCGGCCGGGACCGCACCGTCCCGGCGTACGCCTCCGGTCTGGACATCGGCCTGACCGACGAAGAACTCGTCTCGCTGTACGCCACCTATGCCAAGCGCGGATTGCGGGCCGCCAAGCTCAAGGGCGGCCTCGACGTCGAGCGGGACCTGCGGCGCCTCGTGCTGGTGCGCGAGGTCCTCACCGACGCCGCACACGGGCTGCGCCCCAGCCTCATGCTCGACGCCAACGAGTGCTGGACCCGCAAACAGGCCGTGCGGCACATCCGCGAGATCGAACGCACCATCGACCTCACCTGGGTGGAGGAACCGGTGCGGCGCTGGGACGCCAGCGGCCTCGCCGCCGTCAGCCGCGGCGTCGACGCCTCGGTCGCCACCGGCGAGAACCTCACCGGCCTGGAACAGTTCCGCCCGTTGGTCGCTGCCGGAGCGGTCGACATCGTCCAGACCGCCGCCGTCTGGGGTGTCACGCACTTCCTGCGGGTCTCCGCGCTGGCGCACGCCCACGACCTTCCGGTCAGCCCGATCGGCACCACTCCCCTAGGCCTGCTGCACGCGGCGACATCCGTGCCGAACCACATCGCCAGCGAACTGCAGGATCTGCACCCGCCGGTGGGAGTGTCCCTCGACCTGTCCGTCGAAGACGGCGCGTTCGTCCTCGGCGACTCACCCGGCCTCGGCATCGTGATCGACGAGGCGGCCATCGCCAGGTCGGCCCCGCACCCGGCCGTCATCGACGGCGACGGGCCGAACGTTCGCCCGGAGCGTGCCGGGCAGCGGCTGCTGGCACCCGCACGGTCCGACGACGAGGTGGGCCGATGAAGGCCGTCGTTCGCTCCACCCGTCCCCCCATGTCACAGGAGGTCCCATGTTCGGATCCTCACCCACCCCCGTTCGACGGCTGGCGTCGGCCGTGGCGGCCACCGGCCTGACGGTCGCCGCGGCCGTCCTGCTCGCCCCGGCCGCTCCCGCCCTGGCCGCGACCACGACGCTGTACGTCGCGCCGTCGGGCGGCGACACGACCTGCTCCGCCTCGCAACCGTGCTCGCTGTCCGCCGCGCAGACGAGGGTGCGCTCCCTGGTCGCGTCGATGACCGGCGACATCGTGGTGCAACTGGCCGGCGGCGTCTACCGGCTGAGCGCACCGCTGCGCTTCACGGCGGCCGATTCAGGTGCCAACGGATACACCGTGCGGTGGCAGGCCGCACCGTCCGCGCAACCGGTGATCAGCGGCGCGCGAGCGGTCACCGGCTGGACGCTCGCCGACGCCGGGAAGAACATCTGGCGGGCCAACGTCGGCGCCGGGCTCGACAGCCGGCAGCTCTACGTCAACGGCGCCCTGGCCACCCGGGCCCGCAGCAGGTCAACCGAGCCGATTTCACGGCATCGAGCACGGGGCTCAGCTTCACCAACAGCGGGCTCGGCTACCTGAACAACCTGGCCAACAAGACCCGGGTCCAGCTGGAGAGCGTCAACTCCTTCACAGACCGCTACGTGTCGGTGTCGAGCATCAGCGGCAACCTCATCACGATGCAGCAGCCGGGCTGGAGCAACAACAACTTCGGGTACGACACCTTCACCAGCCCGCACCGCGCCGGCCCGCTCTATCTCGCCAACGCGTACGAGTTCCTGGACGCGCCGGGAGAGTGGTATCTCGACCCGGGAACCGGCGCGTTGTCGTACATCCCGCTCTCCGGCCAGAGCATGAACAATGTCGCCGTCGAGCTGCCGGTCCTGCAGTCCCTGGTCAGCGTCGGCGGCAGCTACGACGCGCCCGCGCACCACATCGCCTTCGGCGGGATCGCGTTCACCGGCACCAGCTGGCTCGGTGCCAGCAGTAGCCAGGGCTACGCCGACCAGCAGACCGGCGCCTACATCACCGGAAACTGGAGCTGGCCAAGCTTCAGCTCGTGCCACAACGGTTGCCCGCAGTTCGAGGCCACCCGCCCCAACTGGCAGCAGATGCCGGCCGCGGTGCAGGTCTCGGCGGCCAACAACATCACCTTCAGCGACTCGCAGTTCGTCAACCTCGGGCAGACCGCGATCGGCATCGGCAACGACCCCAACGCCCACACCAGCGGGGTCGGCCTTGGCACCAGCAACATCACCGTCACCCGCTCGGAGATCGCTCGCAACGCCGCGGGCGGCATCGTCGTGGGCGGCGTACGCGCCGACGCGCACCATCCCAGCGACCAGCGGATGACCAACCGGGACATCACCATCAGCAACAACCGGCTGCACGACCTGGGAATCGACTATCGGGGCATCGTCTCGGTCCTCGCGACCTACGTCAACGCCGCCACCGTCTCGCACAACGAGGTCTTCAACATGCCGTACACCGGCATGTCCGTCGGCTACGGCTGGGGCTCCAACGACGCGGGCGGCAGCAACCACTACGCCGACCGGGGCCTCTACAACTACCAACCCCGCTACCCGACCGCGACGACAGCCGCCAACAACCGGGTCGTCGGCAACTACGTGCACGACGTCATGCAGCAGATGAACGACGGCGGTTGCATCTACACGCTGTCAGCCAACCCCGGCGCATTGATCAGTGACAACTACTGTTTGCGGACGAACGGCTACTTCGGGATCTACTTCGACGAGGGATCGCGCTACTACACCGCGCGGACCAACGTGCTTTCCGCGACGGGGACCTGGGCCACCGCGAACTACTTCTTCGCGGAGAACATGGGCAACTTCACCCTGACCAACAACTGGTCCACCAACGCCAGCACCAACGTCACCAACGGCGACCGCGGCAATGTGGTCTCCGGCAACGTCACCGTCACCAACGGCAACTGGCCGTCGGGCGCCCAGGCCGTGATGGCCGCCGCCGGGCCACAAGGCTCGGGCAACACCCAGAACGTCATGCTCGTGGGCGGTGCGTCCGGACGCTGTGTCGACCTGCCGGGCGCGGCCACCGCCAACGGCACGCAGGCTCAGCTGTGGGACTGCAACGGCGGGGCCAACCAGCGGTGGACCTACACCGCGGCCAAGCAGCTGACCGTGTATGGCAACAAGTGCCTGGACGCCGCCAACCAGGGAACCGTCAACGGCACGGCGGCGATCATCTGGGACTGCAACGGCCAGACCAACCAGCAGTGGAACCTCACCACCAACGGCACCGTCACCAGCGCACTTTCCGGGCTCTGCCTAGATGCCAGCGGCAACGGCACCGCCAACGGCACGAAGATCCACCTCTGGTCGTGTCACGGCGGCACCAACCAGCAGTGGAGCACGCGCAGCTGACCGACACGGGAACCGGCTCGGGCGGTCCGTCAGGCCGCCCGGGCCGTCCGTTCAGGTCCGTGGGGTCAAGGAAAAACAGCGCTTTCTGTTATGACGCCGGCCGGTCGATGGTCGGCGTGCGCGGGGATTGCCCGCGTCGAAACCGTCATGACACCATCGGCCGTAGGCAGCGCCGGGCAGGGCACGAGGCCGATGTCGTCACCCCGATATCAGGCCTTCGGACCCGGCGCGCCGACTCACCCCCTCGCGCGGAGCCATTCGTCACCGCCTCTCGACGGAAAACGGAGAATGGCATGTCCCGGAAACGAACCGGTTCCCTGCTCGCGCTGCTCGCCACGGCAACCCTTGCCGCAGGCCTGGTCATCGGTGGCGGCTCCGCGGCCAGCGCGGGCACCACCCTCGGCGCCTCAGCGGCGGAGAAAGGCCGCTACTTCGGCGCCGCCATCAGCGCCGGCAAGCTCAACGACAACACCTACGTGACGATCCTCAACCGCGAGTTCAACAGCGTCACGCCCGAGAACGAGATGAAGTGGGACGCGACCGAACCGCAGCAGGGCCGCTTCAGCTACGGCAACGCCGACCGGATCGTCAACCACGCCCGGTCCCACGGCATGCTCGTGCGCGGCCACACCCTGCTCTGGCACGCCCAGCAACCGGGTTGGGCGCAGAACCTCTCCGGCACCGCCCTGCGCAACGCGATGAACAACCACGTCACCCAGGTCGCCACCTACTACCGGGGCAAGATCCACACCTGGGACGTGGTCAACGAGGCGTTCGCCGACGGCGGCAGCGGCGGCCGACGCGACTCCAACCTGCAACGCACCGGCAACGACTGGATCGAGGTCGCGTTCCGGCTCGCCCGCGCCGCCGACCCGAACGCCAAGCTCTGCTACAACGACTACAACACCGACGGCATCAACGCGAAGTCAACCGGCATCTACAACATGGTCCGCGACTTCAAGGCCCGCGGCGTGCCCATCGACTGCGTCGGGTTCCAGTCCCACCTGACCAACTCGGCGCCCAGCGACTACCAGGCCAACCTGCAACGCTTCGCCGACCTCGGCGTCGACGTGCAGATCACCGAGCTGGACATCTCCGGATCCAACCAGGCCAACGCCTACGCCGCCGTCACCCGCGCCTGCATGGCCGTATCCCGCTGCAACGGCATCACCGTCTGGGGCATCCGCGACAGCGACTCGTGGCGCACCGGCCAGAACCCGCTGCTGTTCGACGGCAACGGCAACAAGAAGGCGGCGTACGACGCGGTGCTGGGCGCGCTGAACGCCGGGCCCGGCACCGGCACGCCTCCGCCGTCGACGACGCCGCCGCCCTCCGGCGGCGGGTGCACCGCGGACGTTTCGCTGAATCAGTGGAACGGAGGTTTCGTCGCCACGGTCCGGATAACCGCCGGGTCCGCGGCGCTCAACGGCTGGCGCGTCACGACGGCGTTGCCCTCCGGCGCGTCCGTGACGGGCTCGTGGAACGCCAACCGCAGCGGCACCTCCGGCACCGTCAGCTGGACCAATGTGGACTACAACGGCGCGGTCGCCGCGGGGCAATGGACCGAGTTCGGTTTCCAGGCCACCGGCACCGGGACCGGCATCGTGGCCGGCTGCAGCCCGGCCTGACCGGCGGGCGACCAGGCTGGTGGACGGGACCCGTCCACCAGCCGACCGCTCGCGCTCAGCCCCGCGCCACCCGCTGTTCGTGTGCGCCGGCGAGGATCAGATACGCGCTCGCCGTCCAGGTGTAGGCACGGTCGCGCAGGCCGACCCCGGTCTCGGCGTCGAAGTTCTCCGCGAACCCGGACTTCTCGCACAGGGCACGGAACCGGCGACTGATCTCGTCAGCGAGCGCGACGTTGCCCGCCCGTCGCAGTCCATCCTCGATCAACACGGTGGACGGCGCCCAGATCGGGCCGCGCCAGTAGCCGTCAGCGGCGTAGTGAGCGGAGCCGAGCGGCTCCGTCGCCAGGCCGTGTGGGGTCAGGTGCGTCTCGATCCCGCGGGTCAGCGCATTTTCGACGTCGGCGGGCAGATCACCGCCGAGCACGACGGGCATCAGGTCCAGCAGGCTCGTGCTCGCCCGCCGCCGGCCGGTCAGGGCGCTGCGGGCCTCGAACCGCTCGCCGTTCCACAGCTGTTCGAGCATCGCGGCGAAGATACGGTCGGCGGTCGCCGTCCATCGCCGCGGTGACTCGCCGATCTCGACCGCGAGGTCGGCCAGGCTACGCAGCTGCATGACCAGGAACGCGGCGAGGTCCGCGGTCTCGATGACCCGGTCGTCGTCGAAGGTGGTGGCGTTGTCCCAGCCGCTGTCGTTGCCATGCTGGTAGTGCGCGAGGTCGTGGCCGGGCACCCGGCGGCTGTCCAACCAGAACTCGGTCCAGCGCACGAGCCGCCGATAGGTCTCGACGAGCTGCGCCGGCTCGACCGGTCGGGCCAGCCGCCGGCGCAGGTGTTGCAGCGCCCAACCGTGGATCGGCGGCTTGACATAGTTGTAGAGCACCTCGGAGTGGGTGACCGAGTCGGGCAATGCCCCGGCCTCGTCCTGGTGGTCGAACGGCAGCTGGAACTGGTGCCAGGCCAACTCCGGTTGGCCGGGCGCCAAGGCGATGGCGTTGAAACAGTGGTCCCAGCTCCAGACCTTGTTCATCCAGTGTTTCGACATCAGCACGGCCGGCCGGGCGACGAAGCCCGCTGGGTCGACGATGGCCGACCAGAGCACGTAGGCGGCCAGCTCGGCCGCCGGCGTCCGCGCGCTGCGCCAGGGTGCGACGGTGTCGACGAAGGCGTCGAACTCGGCGGCGTTGGCCCCGCACAGTTGCTCGAAGGTGGCACGGCCGGCGTAGGGGGGCCGGGCGGTGGCGTACTCCTCGATGACGATTTCCCATGGCCGGTCGTCCGGGAGGGCCAGCGACCGATCCGCGGCGGCGAGCGCTTGGTCGCCTGCCACCGCGACGTCGCCGGAGAGCACGGTGAGCCGGTAGCGGCGTCCGGTTTCGTAGGAGGTCAACACGTGCGAGCCGTCGACGGGATCGCGGTAGAGGTAGCTGCCGCTGAACGGGGTGAGGGACCGGCTGGTGGCCGAGATCCGCATGCCGAGCCGCACGCCACGCAACCGGACGGCGTCGGGACCGTCGTATACCAGCTCGACCCGCCCACCGCCGGCGCTCCACGTCAGCAGCGTGGCGGTGGCGTGGATGGTCGCGGCGGCGGTCGGCGTGAACCGGAGGATCGGATGCAGGCCGGTCTGATGGGAGACCAGGTGCAGGTCGTCGTCGTAGGTGTTCTGGGCCAGCACCGGGGAGATGTTGAGCCAGGATCCCCGATAGCTGAACGGGATGTCCTGTATGGAGAACGCCGGACCGGATGGGGCGACGGTCATGGGTGGCAGCTGCCTTTCGTGGTGCTCGGTTGGTTCAGTCTTTGACGGCGCCCGCTGTCACCCCGGCGGCGACGTAACGCTGGGCCAGGATGAGCAGGATCGTGGCGGGGATCGACGCGACCACCGCGGTGGCCATGATGGCGTTCCACTGCTGGTTGTTGTTGCCGATGTAGTGGTAGATCCCGAGAGTGATCGGCTGGTTGCCACCGCCTCCATCCAGAGTGGACGCGAACACGAAGTCCGACCATGACCAGAGGAACGCGAACAGGGACACGGTGACCAGTGCGTTGCGGCTGACCGGCAGCACGACGGACCAGAACGTGCGCAACGCGCCCGCACCGTCGATGACGGCCGCTTGGGTGAGCTCGGATGGGATCCCCGACATGAAGGCCGTGAAGATGAGCACACCGAACGGGACGGCCAAGGTGGAGTCGGCCAGGATGAGGCCGGGCAGGGAGTTGAGCACGCCCAGGTTCAAGTAGATGGCGTAGAAGCCCATCGCCATGATGATTCCGGGGATCATCTGCGCGATCAGCAACACGAAACTGAGCGCGCCGCCGCCGGGGGGCCGCAGCTTGGCCAGCGCGTAGCCGGCAGGCGCGGCCAGCGTCAGGGTGAGGGCGACGGTGCCCAGACCGACCAGCAGGCTGACCCCCAGATAGGGCAGTTGGTCGTGCAGCACGGCGCGATAGCCGTCGAGGGTGCCGCCGACCGGAAAGAGCCGCGGCGGGTCGGCCCGCATGTCCCGGTCACGGGTGAACGAGACGTTGATCATCCAATAGACGGGGAAGAGCATCAGCGCGGTCAGGGCCACGCCCGCGGCGGTCTTCCACCGGCGGTGACGCGATAGGGCGGTCATGACAGCTGCTGCCTCCGCTGGACGCGAATGTAGATCAGGCCGGCGACCAGCGCCATGACGATCAGGAGGTTGCCGACGGCCGCTCCGGGGCCGAACGCCGGCAGCAGGTTGCCGAACCCCAGCCGATAGGACCAGGTCGCCAGCGTGGTCGAGGAGTCGGTCGGACCACCCTTCGTCATGATCCAGATGATGTCGAAGACCTTCAGGGTGTAGATCAGGCCGAGCAGCAAGGTGATGGCGGAGACGGGTCGCAGCAGGGGAAGGGTGACCCGCCGGAACCGCTGCCATCCCGTGGCGCCGTCCAGGGCGGCCGCCTCGTAGATCTCGACGGGGATCGACTGCAGGCCGCTGTAGAGGACGACCAGGTTGAACGGGATGCCGATCCAGATGTTGGCGATGACCACCGAGGCCAGCGACCACCGCGGCGAGGTGAGCCAGTTGACCGGGTCGACGCCGAAGGCGCCGAGCGCGGCGTTGACGATGCCGGCGTCGCTGTTGAGCATCCACGACCAGGTCGACGCGGAGACGATCAGCGGCAGCAGCCAGGGTATGAGGAACAACGCCCGCAGGGTTCGCGACAGGGTGAAATTCTGGTGGAAGAACAGCGCCAGGGCCATGCCGATGGTGAACTGGAACGCCAGCGACGCGGCGGTGAAGACGACGGTGTGCAGAAGCGCCGGCCCGAAGGTCGGATGGGTCAGGATCTTCTCGTAGTTGCCCAGTCCGGCGAACGGCGCGCCGCCCTGCACGAAGGAGCGGACCGTGTATTCGCGCAGGCTCAACTCGATGTTGCGGTAGAGCGGGTAGGCGTAGAACGCCAGGAGGTAGACGGCGACCGGGGCCAGGAAGGCCCAACCGGCCCACCGCGTGCCGCGGCGAGTACGGCGCCTGGCCGACGTCCGCGATGCCGGTGGGAGGTTGGTCGCCTCGCCACCGGCGTCACGCGCCACCTGTCGCAAGGACGTGGTTGCGTTGTCCATCGGGCGTCGCGCTACTTCGCGCCCGCCGCGGTCTGCGCGGCGGCCAACGCCGCCTGCGGCGTCTTCGATCCGCTGAGGGCCGCCTGTACCGCGGTCCACAGCGGCTCAGAGATCTTCGGATACTTGGTGCCGAGGTTGTCGCCGGTGCGGCCCTTGGCCGCCTTGACCGCGTCGACCCACACCTTCAGCGCGGGGTTGGCCTCGACCTGCTTGGCCTGCACCGCGGCGACCGGTGCGATGTAGGACAGCGTCGTGTCGGTGGCGAGCAGCTTGTCGCCACTGGTCAGGCACGCGACCAGTTTCTCCGAGGTGGCATACCGGCCGGTGTCGCTCTGGACGGGGATCGAGACGAACTCGCCGCCGGTGGGCGCCGGCGCTGTGCCGCCCGAGACACCCGGGATCGGGATGATGCCGTATTCGAAGCCGAGCTTCTCCGCGTTGGCCAGTTGCCAGGTGCCGTTCTCGCTGAAGGCGTAGTCGCCGCTGGCGAACTCCTGCCAACTCGTCGTCTGGGTGTTGTTGATGACCGAGTTGGGCGCGTAGCCCTGTTTGAGCCAGTCGTTCCACAGCGTCAGCGCAGCCACCGCCTGGGGCGAGTCCAGCGCGGTCAGTTGCGCTCCCGAGCCCCAGAACCACGGCAGGAACTGGAAGCTGCCTTCCTCGGTGCCGATCGCGGAGAACGTGATGCCCTTCTTGCCGCCTGCCTTGACCTTGGCCAGGGCGGCGGTCAGCGAAGGCCAGTCCTTGACCGTGGCGACGTCGACGCCCGCTTTGGCGAGTAGGTCCTTGTTGTAGTAGAGCGCCAGGGTGTTGGCGCCGATCGGGACTCCGAAGGTCTTTCCGCCGGCCTGGCCGGCACCGAGCAGGTTGGCCTCCATCGACGAGGTATCCAGCTTGGTGTCCTCGGTCGTGGTCAGAACGCCGGCCTCGGCGAGGGTGGAGATCACCGGGTTGTCGACGATCAGGACGTCGGGAGAGTTGTCCTGTTGCGCCGCCAGGAGGGCCTTGTTGGTCAGGTCGGTGGTGTCGTAACCGGTGCGCTCGACGGTGACGCCGGCGGCCGTGCCGCACTCCTTGAGCAGCTTGACCCAGTCGGAGTCGTCGGCGAACTGGGGATACGGGTCCCAGATGGCGTACGTGCCGCCGCTGTCGCCGGGCTTCTCCTCGTTGGACGAACAGGCGGTCAACATGGCGGCGACGGCGATCGCGATCGCAGCGGCACTGGCGGTCCGCCGCCGAAGGGTGGATGTCTTCACTGGTGCCTCACTCTTGAGTCGATCTTCCAGTAGTGGGTCCGACCAGGGTGGAGAGCGAACCGATTCGGCGAATCGGTTCGCATGAAGATAGGACGCAGCGGGACGTCGGTCAAGAATCCATTCCGGGCACTTAGCGGCAGCAAACGGCAGCGTCCGCGCCACGGGCACGGCAAACATTGACAGCCTTGAGCGAACGACCCTACGCTGCCCGGCGAATCGGTTCGCTTGCACCTTCCCCGTCCCCGAAGGAGTCGCCAGTGATACCCCTGTTCAGGACCACGCGCGGCCGCGCACGGATGGTCGCCCGGATCGCCGTCGGGCTGCTGGTGACCGGTGCCGCGATCGGCGCCGCACCCTCGCCCGCGCGGGCGGCCGACGAGTCGATCAGCGTCAACTTCGCCGGCGCCGCCGGCGCGGCGAGCTACCGGGCGTCGGGCTGGATCTACGGCATGACCGAGGACGCCTCGGGACCGGCTGACCATTTCTACCGGGACGTGAAGTTCCGGTACATGCGCGCCGGCGGCGCGCAGCTCGGCTCACCGGGCGGCTGGGTCAACGGTGGCTATCAGCGCCGGTGGAACGCCACCGTGGCGCAGGCCCGTCGGACGATCGCGCTGGGCGGGCAGTTCATCCTGCTCCCCCACGATCTCTGGGGCGCCGACGGCTACCCGATCTCCCGGTTCCCCGGTGACAACGGTGACTGGACCGACTACGACAACTTCCTGACCCGCGTCATCAACGACGTCCGAGCCGCCGGCATCACCGTGCAGTGGGACATCTGGAACGAGCCGAACATCACGCTCTTCTGGAACCGCCCGCAGTCGCAGTATCTCGAGCTCTGGCGACGCAGCTACCAGCGTATCCGCGCGGCGTTTCCGGGCCAGCTGATCGTCGGCCCGAGCTGCGCGTGCGTGCCGTCCACGACGCACGCCTTCTGGAACCAGTACCTCGACTACGTCCGGGCGAACAACGTCGTGCCGGACATCGTCAGCTGGCACTCGTTGCCCGGCGACCCGGTCGCCAACGTGGCCGCCGCCAACGCCACCCTGGACCCGCGCGGCATCCCGCACCCCCGGCCATACCAGATCAACGAGTACGGGGCTTCGGATGAGCAGAACCCCGCCGACGGCGCCTGGTACATCGCCCGGCTGGAGCGGGCCGGGGCCGATGGGCTACGCGCCAACTGGGCCGGCGGCAACAACCTGCACGACTTCCTGGGCAACCTCCTGGTGCGCAACGGCGCGGGCCAGACAGTGCCGAAGGGCGAGTGGTGGGCCTACCGGTTCTACGGTTCGCAGGCCGGCCAGATCGTCGCGGTCACTGCGAGCACCTCCTACGACGCCTTCGCGACGAAGACCTCCGGGTCGGCCAGGGTCCTGGTCGGGGGCGGGCGAACGACCGGCAACATCGCCGTCAACCTGCAACGCCTCGACACGACCAGCGGCATCGTGCAGAACAACCAGGTCCGCGTCCGCGTGCAGCGCATCCCGGACAACGCTGGCAGCGCCGTTCAGGGCCCGATCACCATCCAGAACAGCGTGGTGACACTCGCCAACAACGGCGCCACCGTCAACCTGCCGCACAACACCGTCAACGACGCCTTCACGGTCACGCTCCTGCCGCCGTCGGATACGAGCTTCCAATCCGTCGCCGTCGCCCAGCACTCCCAGCAGTGCCTGGACAACACGGACCTGCGCACCGCGGACGGCAACGTGCAGCAACAGTTCTGGTGCGAGGGCGGCGACCAGCAACTGTGGAACTTCCGGCCGGTCACCGGCCTCGCCGACACCTACACCGTCGTCAACCAGCAAAGCGGCAAGTGCCTCGACGTCGCGGGAGTGTCGACCGCCGACGGTGCCGCCGTCCACCAATGGCCGTGCCTCGCCGGTGCCACCAACCAGCAGTTCACCCTGCGCAAGGTGACCTACTCGGGCAACGACAGCCACGACTATCAACTCGTCGCCCGACACAGCGGCAAGTGCGTCGACGTCAGCACGGTGTCCACCGCCGCACGGGCCCCGGTCCACCAGTGGACCTGCAACCCGATCGGCCAGGGCAGCCCGCTGAACCAGACCTGGCGCCTCTGGGGCCGTTAGCCGATCGGGTCCCGCCCGGTGGAGGTCGTACGACCCCCACCGGGCAGGCCCGTTGCCGTCAGCGCGCCCGAACCGGCCCGGTGCTGGACCGTAGGGAGATCGGCGGGCTGTACAAGCGGTGCCGTGGCGGCGTCTGCGGTGTCGCGATGCATTCCATCAGCAACGACACCGCGTCGGCGCCCATCTCCAGCATCGGCAGGTCTGCGGCGGTCAATGCCGGCCGGAAGTCTTCGGCCCAGTGCCGAGCGGCCACCCCGGCGACCGAGAAGTCGCGCGGAACCGCCAGACCCGCCGCGTCCAAGGCGCGCTGGATGCCGGGCAGCGCCGCCTCGTTGATGGTGGCGATGGCGGTGACCTGCGGATGCGCCGCGAGGAGCTCTTCCACGCAGGCCTCGCCGGCTGACGCGTCGTCGCCGCAGCAGACCTCGACGCCGGTCAGGCCACGCTCGGACACCGCGGCGGCGAACCCGGCCTGTGCGCGGTGCCCGGGACCGTAGCCCGACGCGACCAGCTCGGCGGACCGGTTGACCAACGCGATCTGCCGATGGCCCAGGTCGGCTAGGTGCCCGACGCACCTGGAGATCAGCCCGGCGTAGTCGACGTCGACCCAGGACATGCCGCCCGGCTCGGCCGTGCGGCCGATCGTGACGAACGGCAGCCCGGTCTGCCGCAGCCGACTCACCCGATCGTCCTCCAGCCGGATCTCCATCAGGATCACCCCGTCGACCCGGCGGCTGGTGACGATCCGCTCGAAGGACCGGTCGTGGTCGCCGCCGGAGGGCGACAACAGCACATCGAGGTCAACCCGCGCGGCGGCCTCGACCACGCTCGCGACGAAGCCCAGTTGCATGTCGGTCAGCCGCTGGGCGGCGGGCGGGATCACCAGACCCAGGGTGTGCGTCCGGCCCTCCCGGAGCGCTCGCGCGGTGGCGTTGGGCCGATAGTCGAGCTCGTCGATGACCGCCTGGATCCGTTGGCGGGTCGGCTCGGAAACCGCCTTCTTGCCGCTCAGCACGTAGGACACCGTGCTCCGCGATACCCCCGCGCGCCGGGCGATCTCCCCGATGTTCATCCGGCTCCCTGATCGAATCGATTCTAGGCAGCGTACCTCGGGTGAGAGGCCGGACGAATCAGCGGGACTGAACCCGCTTCAGATGTTCTTCCAGGCGGTCGAAGAACTCGATCCAGCCGGCTTTGGCACCCTCGGCATGCGCCTCGTCGGTGTTGACGCCCGCCTGGTGGAAGCGCATCGTCGTGCCGCCCGCGGCCTCGTCGAAGTCGATGGTCACGACGGACGCGATCGCACCCTCGGTGTTGTCAGGATCGCCGGTGGTCAGGACCAGCCGCTCCGGGGACCGCACCTCGCGGTAGGTGCCGTCGAGCGGGTGCGCGGCGCCGTCGGGCGTCACGATGCTGGCCGTCCAGGCGCCACCCGGGCGGACGTCCATGGAGACCAGTTCGACCGGCGTCTTCAGGGCCCGCGGCCCGAACCATTCGGCGAACTGCTCGGGCTCGGTCCATGCCGCGAATAGCAACGCCGGCGGCGCGTCGTAGTCGCGCACGATCGTGTATTCCTGTGTGAAGGTGGGGCTGTCGGTCACGCCGTGAGTTCCTTTCGGGAGCGTGTTCGTGGGTCGCGAGCGGTCTACCTCACGTTGCACCAGCATGGCATCGCTCGCCCGGCCGGAGACGGATCCGAACGAAACCGAACGAATCCGAACACCCCGAGTTGATATCACGTGCCGCGCGCCAGTGCGAGGAACGCACGGCCCGCGGGCGACGCGGGCGCATCGGCGTTCCACAGCATCGCGATGCGCCGCTCGATCGGCGGCACGATCGCAATAGTCGCCAACGTGTCGTGGCCGGCGACGCTGGCCGGCAGCACCGCCGCGCCCACCCCGCGGGAGACCAGCGCTGCCAGCAATCTGAGGTCGGTGGTCTCGGCGACGATTCTGGGTTGGAACCCCGCGAGCGCGCACTCGCGCTCGAGCACGGTGCGCAGGCCGCTGCCGGGGACGAGTGAGGCGAGCCCGTGTGCCGCGAGGTCGGCCAGCGCCAGCGACGTGCGACCGGCCAGCGGGTGGTCGAGCGCCACCGCCACGACCAACGGCTCGGCCGCGATGAGCCGCACCGCCACCCCCGGTGGGGGCGACTCCGCCAGGCCGACGAAGGCGACGTCCAGCTCGGCTGCCGTGACCCCGGCGAGCAGCGCGCCCGGTTGATCCTCCAGCGCGGCGATCCGCACGTGTGGATATGACCGGTGGAAGTCGCCGAGCAGCATGGCGATCCGTGCGTCTGGCTGCGCCTGCACCAGTCCGACGGTCAGCGTGCCGGTCAGCAGCTCGCTGAGTGCGGCGACCGCCTCCTTCGCGTGCGCGGCGGCCGCCAGGGTGGCCCGGGCGTGCGGCAGCAGCGCATGTCCGGCGGCGGTCAACGCGACGCTACGGGTCCCCCGGTGAAACACCGCCTCGCCCAACTCCCGCTCGAGCCGGCGGATCTGCTGGCTGACGGCGGGCTGCGCGACCCGCAAACGTTGGGCGCCGCGAGTGAAGCCGCCCTCGTCGACCACGGCGAGGAAGTAGGCGAGCTGCCGCAGCTCCACCTCACCACCTCATCCCATAACGATCGCTTATAAGTGGGATCGTAAATCGGTCTTCGACATATAGAAAGGGCTCTCGTACGGTCGACGCATGACCAATATGGAGCGCCCCAGGACAACGTTGAACCTCGCTCGACGGGTGGCCATGACCGTCGTCGCATGGATCGCCGCATACGTGGTCGTCACGGTGGTCATTCACGTCGGTGGCAGGTCGCTCGCCCAGGCCCCGCGCTACGCACAGACGCTGGTGGTCAGCGGCACCCTCGTCATCGTGATGGTCAACGTCGTGATGCCGGCGATCGCCCGCCTGGTCGCCCGGCTGTTCGGTTTTCCGAACCCGAAGTCTCCGTGACAGCACCATCGCCCGGTCCGCGGCGGGCAAGAAGCATGGACATGTGACTCGATTGATGACCATCGCAGCCCGCAGCCTGGTTTACTGCGCCGTCCTGCTTCCCCTGTCCGTCGCGGCGTTGGTCGCCGTCCTCCTCGGCCGCCAGGGCGCGGCACTCGCCTGGTGGCGCGCCCTTCGCGTGCGGTGGCTCGGCCGTCCGCCCGTGCCACCGCGCCGGCCGCGAACGGTCCTGGTGCTCGGGCACGCGGTGGCGAGCTTCGTCCTCGGCCTCATCGCCGTGGTGCCGCTGGGTGTTCAGGTGCTCTGGGTGCTCCGCGGCGTCCTCTACGGGTTCGTCGACCGCGGCCCGTACGACCATTCGTGGGGTGGGCCGAGCCGCGCCGGCGCGTGGCTCGCCCACTTCCTGATCGGCACGCCCGAGGCATTGGCGGGCCTGGCGGCGCTCGCCGGCATCGCCGCGCTGCACCAGCGGCTCACCGCGTCGCTGGACGGCGTCCGCGCGCCGCGCTGGCTGTTCCCGACCGTCGCGCTCGCCGTCCTGGCCATGGTGCTGCTGTTCGTGGCGTGGACCCGGCAGCTGTGACGCCGGTCAGCGGCCCTCGAGGTAGCGCAGCACGGCGAGCACGCGCCGGTGGTCGGACCCGGACGCCGGTAGGCCCAGCTTGCTGAAGATGTTGGCCACGTGCTTCTCGACCGCGCGCTCGGTCACCACGAAGGTTCTCGCGATGGCCGCGTTGGAGCGGCCCTCGGCCATGAGGGAGAGCACCTCACGTTCCCGCCGCGTGAGGCGCGAAAGGTCGTCGTCCCGCCGGCTGGACCCGAAGAGCTGGTTGACCACCTCCGGATCCAGAGCCGTCCCGCCGGCCGCGACCCGCGCCATGGCGTCGACGAACTCGTCGACGTCGCCGACCCGTTCCTTGAGCAGGTACCCGATCCCGGCCGCTCCGCCGGAGAGCAGATCGCTGACGAAACGCCGCTCGACGTACTGCGAGAACAACAGGACACCGAGGGCGGGGTGGGCGTGGCGAAGAGCCACCGCCGCCCGGAGCCCTTCGTCGGTGTGGGTCGGTGGCATCCGGATATCGAGCACGGCGACATCGGGAGCCCAGGCGTCGACGCGGGCCGGCACGGCGGCGACGTCGCCCACGACGGTGACCTCGTGCCCCCGCATCGTCAGCAGCTGCGCCAAGCCGTCACGCAGGATGGCGAGGTCTTCGGCGATCAGGACCCGCATCTGTGCCTCACGGCCGCACCGGCAGGGCGACACTCACCATCGTGGGGCCTCCCGGTGGGCTGGTGACGGTCAACGCGCCGTCCACAGTAGCGACCCGGTTCGCCAGGCCGCGCAACCCGCTGCCACCGCCCTCGTCGACCCCACCCCGCCCGTCGTCGGAGACCACGAGGCGCAACACGTCGTCGACATCCGATATCGCCACGGTGGCGGCGGTGGCGTCGCTGTGCTTGGCGACGTTGGTCAGCAGCTCGGCCACGCAGAAGTACGCGATCGTCTCGATCGCCGGGGCGGGTCGCCCGCCGATCCGGACATCGCAGGTGACCGGCACCGGGCTGCGGGCCGCCAAAGTGGCGACGGCGGCATCGAGGCCGCTGTCGAGGATCGGCGGATGGATGTCGTGGATGACCTCGCGCAGATCCCGGATGGCGTCGCGCGCCGTCGCCCGGGCAGACTCCAGGAGTTCGCGGGTCCGGCCCGGTCCGGCGCCAATCAGGTCACCCAGCATGGCCAGATTCATTGTCAACGCGACGAGCCGGGCCTGGACCCCGTCGTGCAGATCGCGTTCGATCCGGCGCAGCGTCGCCGACGCGTCCTCGACCGCGGCGGCCCGGCTGCGCTCCAGCGCGGCGATGCGAGCGCTACGGTCGTCGCGGCCGAGCAGGCCACGCACCAGGAGACGATCGACCACCAACACCACGCGCAGGGCCCACGGTGCCACCGCCAACAGCACCGCTCCGCCCACCGCGAGCAGCGCGGCACCCGCCCACGAGTCGACCATGACTCCAGCGACCACCAGCCCGTGCCGGCCGCCGACCGTGCTCTGGTTGAGGTCCAGCGCGCGCTGAACGGGTGCGGTCAACGCCACGAAGCCCCAGGCCCACGTGAAGGCCACCACCGAGAGCTCGAAAAGCGCCAACGGCAGGGCAACGATCTGGAACAGGACGGCCCGCCAGCCGGCGCCGTCCCGCAGTCCCGACCGCAACCGGGCGAACAGTCCCACGCCCGGCCGGAACGCCGGTGGCGGGGGGACGACCTCACCGAGTAGGCCACGGGCCAGAGCCAGGCGGACCGTGGCCAGTCCGCGCGTGGCGGGCACCATCGTCGCCAGCACGGGAACACCCAGGGCGGTGACCGCCAGCGCCGCGCATGCCACCGCGCCGGCCAGGACCCAGGCGAGGCCGAGTGCCGCCAAGGGCGCCGTGGTCAACACGTAGGCCAGTTCCTTCCACGCACGCACGCGGGCCGATTCCGCCGCGCCCGCGACCGTGGCTAACACCCCGCGGTGTTGCGCTGGGCGAGCTTGCGGCGTGCCTCGATCCAGCTGACCACCTCGTCGCGGTTGCCGCCGCAGGCCTTCACGAACGCGCCAAGCAGGTTCAGCCGCGGTAGCGACGTGCGGCTGAGCATGGTGGCCACGGTGCTCGGCGGCAGGCGGTCGCCGGCGCTGCGGGCCTGCCGTTCGAGGTCCCGGTAGGACAGCCCCGACCACTCCTTGAGCGCTCGGAGCATGTCGATGAACTCGGCTGCCGTCCGTGCCTGCTCAGGTCTGGGCACTGTCACGGTTGAATCCCCCATTTCGCGGCTCAGCGGTAGCGCCGCACGGCCATCGGTGCCGCGACGGCGATCAACAATGTCGTCCAGCACAGGGTCGCGGCGACCGGGTGGCTCAGCGGCCACCCGGCAGCGGCGCCGTCGGCCCGCACGACGGGGTCGCCGAACAGGTATCGACAGGCCTCGACCGCCGCGCTGATCGGGTTCCAGTCCGCGACGGTGCGCAGCCAGGTCGGCATCCCGGCGGTCGGCACGAAGGTGTTCGCGACGAAGGTCAGCGGAATCACCACACCCATGCTCACCGCGGTCGCCGCCTCGGGGGTTCGAGCCAGCAGCCCGACCCAGGTTGCCAGCCAGCTGGTCGCGTACCCGACCAGCAGCAGCAACCCGAACGCGGCGATCGCGGCGGCCGGCCCGCGATGGGTCCGCCAACCCACGGCCAGCCCACAACCTGCCATGATCGCCAAGCTGAGCGCGACGCCGAGCAGGTCGGCCAAGGTACGTCCGGCGACCAGTGCCGACCGAGCCATCGGCAGCGCACGGAACCGCTCGATGACGCCCTCGGTCATGTCCAGCGACACGGCCGCCGCCGTGCCGGCGCCGACGAAGAAGACGCTCTGCACGAAAATGCCGGGCATGAGAAACTCCCGATAGTCTCCCCCACCCGGCAACACGATCGCGCTGCCGAACACGTAGGAGAACAACAGCACCAGGATGACGGGTTGGATGACGACGTCGAGCAGCTTCTCCGGCAACCGTCGAATGTGGAGCAACTCGCGCCCGGCGACCGTCGCGCTGTCGCGAACCGCCCAGCCCATGCGATCCAGGCGCCCGTCCGGCGGGCTCGGCCGGAGGTAGTCCGTCGACAGTGGAGTAGCCGTCAGCACGGCGGCACCGTCCTGTCGCGGGCGGTGAGCGCGAGAAAGACCTCGTCGAGCGTCGGGCTCCGCAGAGCGATCTCCTCCAGTGCCACTCCGGCCGATTCCAGCTCGCGGGCGGCCAGCGCCAGCAGACCGGTCGGGGATCCGCCGGCCGCGGCGGTGATCCGCCGGGGATCGCCGCTGAGCCGGGCGTCGCCGGCACCGACGCGCCGGAGGATCCGGCGGGCTTCCGCGACCTCGCCGGCGTCGCGCACCACGACCGTCAGCCGCGTGCCGCCGTGGCTGTCCTTCAGTTCCGCCGGCGTCCCCTCGGCGATGACCCTGGCTCCGTCGATGACGGTGATCCGATCCGCGAGCCGCTCCGCCTCGGCCATGTATTGGGTGGTCAGCAGGATGGCGGTGCCGTTGGAAACCAGCGCCGCGATGACGTCCCAGAGGGCGTTGCGGCTGCCCGGGTCCAGTCCCGTGGTCGGTTCGTCGAGGAACAGCACCATCGGCGCGACGAGCAGGCCGGCGGCGAGATCCAGGCGCCGCCGGGTGCCGCCCGAGTAGGTCCTGGTCAGCCGGTCGCCGACCCGGGTTAGGCGGAATCGCTCCAGCAGGTCGTCGGCTCGGCGGCGAGCCAGGGCGGCCGGCAGGTGATGCAGACGCCCGATCATCACCAGGTTCTCGCGGCCCGTCAGGAGACCGTCGAGCGCGACCTGCTGGCCCGCGACACCGATGCGGTAACGCACCTGCTCCGCGGCACGCGCGACGTCATGCCCGGCGACGCGGGCGGTGCCCGAATCGGCCTTCAGCACGGTGGTCAGGATTTTGACCAGCGTGGTCTTGCCGGCACCGTTCGGACCGAGGACGGCGCCGACGCTGCCCGCCGGCACCCGCATGTCGACCTCGTCGAGCGCTCGGACCGGCCCAAACTGCTTGCACAGGCCACGCACGTCAACCGCGACATCGATCATCGAGCGCTCCCATCACCGCGTCGCGTACAACGTACCCAAGGCGTACGATGTACGCAAGCACTCTTTCGCAGGAGGTCCTGGTGCCCCCACCGCCCCGGCAGGCCGGTCTGGTCTGGACCCGCCCGGCGCCCACCCGGCGAGACAGGACAGCGCTGAGCCGAGACCGCATCGTGCGGGCGGCGATCGCGCTGGCCGACGCGCACGGGTTCGCCGCGATATCCATGCGCCGCCTCGCGGCTGAGCTCGACGCCGGCACCATGTCGCTGTACCGCCATGTCCAGGACAAGGACGAACTGGCGGATCTCATGGTCGACGAGGTCTACGCGGCGATGGTGCCGCCCGAAGCCGCCAGCTCGCGGTGGGCGGAGAACGTGCGCGCGATCGCCCGACGCACCCGCCTCGTCATGCTCGAGCACCCGTGGTTCACCACGTTGGCGATCACCCGGCCGCCGATCGGACCCAACGCCCTGGCCTACCTCGACTCGTCGCTTTCCGCCGTCCGGGGCGCCGGGCTGGAGCTGCCCGAGGCCTCGCGCCTGCTCGGCACCGTGACCTCGTTCGTCATCGGTGTGGTCGCCGCCGAGCTGGCCGACAGCGAGCCCCGCGACCAGGCCGGTGCCGGCGGGCCGGCATGGCAGGAGACGGTCGCGCCCTACATGCGCGACATGATGGCGACCGGCCGCTTTCCGTCGCTCGCTCAACTGATCACCCAGGATCATGACGACGAAGACCCCGACGATCAGTTCGAGTTCGGGCTCGACTGCCTGATCGCTGGCATCGCCGCACGGACCGGCCGCGACACCCGGCCCTGACAGCGGTCGTTCGCCGTGCCGACGCGCGGCCCGGCCGCGGATCTCCGAAGGTCGTGGCCGGCGAAGGCCAGTGCCGCCGCGGCGGCCACCAGACCGAGCACGGGCACCGCGCCGGGCCCGGGCCCACTCAGCACGAACCCGCCCACCAGGGACCCGGCCGCGATGCCCGCGTTGAAGACCGCGCTGCTGCCGGCGGATGCGACGTCGACATCTCCTGGCGCGACGTGCAGGGTGCGGCTCTGCACGGCCGGAGCGAACGCGTTGAAACCCAGGCCGAGGGCGGCGAGCCCGGCGATGGCGCCCCACGGCGTCGCGCCGAAGACGGTGAGACCAGCCAGTGCGGCGGTGGCTACGAGCAGGGGCGCTACCAGCGCGTGGCGTGGGCTGCGATCGAGGAGCGCGCCGATCGACCAGGTGCCGACGATCCCCGCGACGCCCGAGACGAGCAACAACGGCCCGAGCGTGGCCGGCGCGAACCCGCCGACCTCCGTGAGGAACGGGGTGATGTAGGTGAACGTTCCCATCACACCGGTGACCGCCAGACCGGTCACGATCAGCAGAGTCAGGTAGGCGCCCCGGTCGGGGGCGAGGCCGACGGAGGCGGCGGCGGTCCGGGCCCGATCGCGCGGCAATGTGGCCAGCACGGCCAGGCCGGCCACTGTCCCCGCGCCCGCCATCACCAGGAACGGGACCCGCCAACTGGTCGCCTGGCCCAACCAGACGACGAACGGGACACCCAGCACCGGCGCCAGTGCGCTACCTATCGCGAAGCGCGCGATCGCGCGGCCCCGCATCGCGGGTGGGAACAAGCCGGCGGCGGTCGAGGCCACCACCGACCAGAACAACGACTGCGCCAACGCGGTCACCAGCCGCGCCGCCAACAACATCAGGAAGCTGGTCGCCATGGCGGACAGCAGCGTGGCCACGACGAAGACGACCAGCGTGCCGACCAGCACCTGGCGCCGAGGCATCCGCTGGGTACGCCGCGCGAGCGGAACCGACGCCACGAGCACGATCACGGCGTAGCCGGTGACCAGCAGGCCGATCACCGACTCCGACCGGCCCATCGCCCGCGCCAGCAGGGGGAGCAACCCGATCGGCAGGATCTCCGTCGTCACGAACGAGAAGGCGGCCAGGGCCAACGCCACGAGGCCCACCACCGCCCGACGCTCCGGCCGCACCGATGTCGACTCAGGACTCATAGCGCCTCCCCTGTCCGCGCTGCTACCACCGTAACTGTCTACGGTGGTAGCTTGCGACAATCGGCGCTTGATCGCAACCCGTCAATTGCCTCGGGGATCACCCGACGGTGCGGAGATGATCGACGATGTGGGTCAGGATGAGCCGCTGACCTGCTGGTGTCGGATGGACGCCGTCCGATTCCAGGAGGTCGTCGGCGCCGTATGCGGGAATGGCGTCGTGCAGGTCGAGAGCGTCCGGTGCCGCCTGGTGGACGACGCCGGCAACTTCGGCCACCGCTGCGGCCTGCCAGTGCAGCGGCGCGTCGCTGAAGAAGGCATCGATGCGCTGCTGGTTGACGGCCGGCGGCGTGATGATCGTGACGACCGCGTCGAGGTCGCGGGTGATGAGGTCGACCAGCGCGCGCACGTTGCGTCCGGTTTCCCGCGTCGTGGCCATCCGGTAGCGGCCGGTCCGGCCATGCGCGCGGGCGTCGTTGGTGCCGAGCATCAGCAGCACCCGGGTGGGCCGCACCGCTTCCAACAGGTCGAAGCGCTCGAGCACGTCGGCCGTCGTGTTGCCGCTGATCCCCAGATTGATCAGGGTCGCCTTCGGCGCGCCGGCCAGGTCGATCGAGGCCGCGAGGAGCTCGAACCAGCCGAGGCGGTCCGCGGTGATCGAGTCGCCGACAGCGGCGATCCGGTCCTCCGGCCGGAACGGCAGGGCCGCGACGGCCTCGCGGTAGTGCTCGTCGGCCAGCATCTGCGCGGCCGCGGCGCGGGCCTCGTCCCGCAGCGAACACAGCAGTGCGCGGATGGTCGCCGGCGTGCTGGCCAGCATCTGGGCGAGCAGCTCGGCGTGCAGGTCGTCATCGACCGGGAAGCGCTGCAACATCGGCCACGAATGGGTGCGGGTGTAGCGCAGGAAATGACGGCGTTCGCCGTCCGTGTAGCGGCGCGCGGTGATCACTCGGGTCACCGCTCGCCGGTGATCCGGTTTGGTGCGTTCATGTCTCAGCCCTTGATCGAACCTTGCAGCAGCGCCGCGACGAAGCGGCGCTGGAAGATGAGGAAGACGGTCAGCGTGGGTACGAGGATCAGCAGCGCCCCGGCGCACAGCAGCGGGATGTCCGTGCCCCACTGGCCCTGGAACGCGCCGAGCGCCCCGGCCATGGTCCGCTTCGCGGGGTCGTCGACGAGAACGATGGCCAGCAGGAACTGGTTCCAGGTCCAGAGGAAGAGCAGGATCGCCAGCGACGAGAGGGCGGGCATGGCCAGCGGCACGTGCACCCGCCAGAAGAGCTGCCAGGTGCCGGCACCGTCGATACGCGCGGCCTCGGACAGGTCGTCGGGCATGGTGACGAAGTGCGCTCGCATCCAGATCACCGAGAAGGGCATGAACAGACCGATGAGCGGCAGGATGATCGCCCAGCGGGTGTTGAGCAGGCCCATGTCGCGAATCTGGTAGTAGAGCGGCGTGATGATCCCCTCGAACGGCAGGGTCAGGCCCAGCACGAAGACCAGGAAACCGATCCGGTGGCCGGGCATCCGCAGGTGGCCGAAGGCGAAGCCGGCCATGGTGCCGAACAGCAGCGAGGCCGGGACGACGCCGAGCACGATCAGGCCGCTGGACAGCAGCAGCTTGCCCATGTTGGCGGCGCGGAACGCGTCGACGAAGTTGCCCCACTGTGGGCTCTCCGGCCAGGAGAGACCCGACGGATAGGTGCCCGACGGGTGCAGGGCGGTGACGAAGAGGCTGATGAACGGCACGATGGTGATCGCCATCAGCAGGACGAGCAGGACCCGCCCAATCCATGTCTCGCGACGCGTGGCGATCATCGGGACCCGTCCCTGGTGAGGCGCTGAATGGGAAGCACGACCGCGAGGACGAGCACGACCAGGGTGACGGCGAGCGCCGATGCCATCCCGACCTCGCGCTCGGAGAAGGCCAGGTAGTAGATCTCCAGGCCCGGGACCATGGTGGTGTTGCCCGGCCCGCCCTGTGTGGCGACGTAGATGATGTCGAAGCTGGCCAGAGCGGCGATCACGGTCACCGTGACGCATACCCCGATCTCCTGGCGCAGGCTGGGGATGGTGATCGAGAAGAACTCGCGCACCGGGCCCGCGCCGTCCAGCCGCGCGGCCTCGTACAGCGCTGGGTCGATCTTGCTCATCCCGGCGAGCAACAGCAGCGTGCACAGGCCCACCAGAACCCAGGCGCCGATCACGCCGACCGCGGGCAGCGCGGTGTCGAAGTCGCCGAGCCAGGCGCGGGTGAGGTTGTCGAGCCCGACGGCCGACAGCAGTTCGTTGGCCAGGCCGGTCGTGGAGAGCAACCAGCTCCACATGATGCCGGCGGCGACCAGCGGGATGACCTGAGGCAGGAACAACACCGTGCGGGCCATCACCGCCAGCCGGCTCGCCGCGATGCTCCGGATGGTCGCCGCCGCGAACAGGCCCAGCAGGACGGGGATTCCACTGAAGAACACGATCAGCTCGAAGGCGTGCACGATCGTGGCGAACAGTTCCGAGTCGGTGAACAGCCGGCGGTAGTTGTCCAGCCCCACCCAGGTCGACGCGCCGATGCCGTTCCAGTCGTACAGCGAGTACTGCACGGTCAGCAGGAGCGGGCGAAGGACGAACGTCGCGTACATGGCGATGGCCGGCGCCGCGAAGAGCCAGCCGAGCCAGACGGCCCGAGGGCGGCGTGCGCGCCGCGCACGCCGCCCTGTTGTCGGTGCCGACATTAGTTCTTGACCTGGGTCTCGTAGTCCTTCTGCACCGACTTGAGCAAGGCGTCCGGCGTCTGCTGGCCGGCCGCGAGCTTCTGCAGCTGGGGCGTCCAGCTCTTGGCGTAGATGGCGCCGGTGGCGTTGGCGATGAAGTCCATGGCGCCGTTGTCCTTGCCGATGGTGGCGCCGGCGGCCAGGGTGCTCGCCGTGACGGTGCCCTCCTGGACCGGCGGCATGTAGGCGTCGGCCGGCCCCATCGGGTGCGATCCGCCGACCTTCACCGCGATGTCGCGGGCCTGCTGGTTGGTGGCCACCCAGTTCAGGAAGAAGGCGGCGCAGTCGGCGTTCTTGGCCTTGCTGCTGATGCCGTAGGTCAGCGGCGCCGACATCGCGGCCCGCTTGCCGCCGGCCTGCGCGGGCGGCATCAGTAGGAACCCGGCGTTTCCGGCCATCTGCTTGTCGAGATTGCCGGACTCCCAGTCGCCGTTGAACATGAACAGCGCCTTGCCACCGATGAACTGGCTCATCATCGCCGCGTAGTCCTGCGAGTTGATGTCGGCGGCGAAGTAGCCCGCCTTGATCCACTTTTCCAGGTGCTGCACGGCCTGCAGATTGCTCGGAGTGTCGATGGCGGCCCCCGGCTTCTGGAAGATCCAGTCGTTGATCGGGCCAGGCTCGCCGTACGCCGTCATCAGATTCTGCAGCGGGAACGCCAGGCCGCCGGTGGCGCCGCCGTTGAACTGGTCGATCGGGGTGATGCCGGCGTCCTTCGCCTTCTGCAGCACGGCGTCGAGGTCGGCCAGCGTCTCCGGCGGCTGCGTCATGCCGATCTGCGCGGCGAGCTTCTTGTTGTAGAACAGGCCGGTCATGCTGAAGTTCAAACCCATGGCGTAGAGCGGGCCGTCACCGCGCTGGCCGCTCGCGCCGACCCGCATCTGCTCGAGCTGCGAGGCCGGCCATTTGTCCCAGCCGGTGGCCTGCGCATAGCCGTCCAGGTTCTTCAACAGGCCATCCTTGACCAGCTCGGACACCTGCGGGAGGCGCATCAGGTCCGGCGGGTCGTCCGCCAGGACCCGCGGAGCGTTCTGAGTGATCACCGCGAACTGGTCTTCGCGGATGTCCCATTTGACGTTCGGGAACTGCTTGGAGAACTCGTCGGCGAGGTTCTTCGGCAGCGGGAAGCCGGTCTCGAAGTAGCCCTTCAGGGTGACCGGCGCGGTGCCGCAGGTCGCGGCGGCCGCGGGGGCCGCGCTGGCGGTGGCGCCGGTCGTGTCGGAGTCGCCGCCGGGTGCGCTGCAGGCGGCGGTGGCGGCAAGTGCGGCAAGGGTGAGCCCGGCCAGTAGCGGCCGGAGGGTGGGTCCGTGAGCCATGTCAGGCCTCCAGGATCGCGGAGCATCCGGCGGCGAGGGGTCACCGCCGGTTGAGGGATGGTGGGATGGGTGCGTTCAGGCGTGCGATGGGAAATGGGCGTCGCGCAAGGTCTGCAGGAGGTCGTCCTGCCAGGCGCGTGCGGTCGGCCAGGTGCCGGTAAGAGCGAGCGAGCCGTGCACGGCACCGAGGTAGCAGCTGTAGGAGACCGGAACACCGGCCGCCCGCAGCCGCTCGGCGTAGCGTTCACCGTCGTGGCGCAGTGGGTCGAACTGAGCAGTCATGATCTTGGTGGTCGGCAGGCCCGCGAGGTCGTCCGCGTGCAGGGGTGACGCGAGCGGGGTCCGGGCATCGTCGTGCGGCGAGAGGTAGAGGTCCCGGCACAGCGCCATCTCGTCGACCGTGATGCCGAAGTCGTCGCCGACGCCGGACGCGCGCATGCCGTCGAGGGTCAGGTCCAGCGGCGGGACTTCGAGCAGTTGCAGGCGCAGTGGCGTGGACCCGCGCTCGCGGACCAGCAACGCGACCGCGGCGGCCAGAGTCGCGCCCGCGGACACCCCGCCGAGCGACACGTTCGCCGGATCACCGCCGATCTCGGTGGCATGCTCGACGGCCCAACGAAGCCCCGCGTAGCAGTCTTCGACAGGGATCGGAAAGCGGTGCTCCGGTGCCAGCCGGTAGTCCACCGCGACCACCACGCAGCCGGCATCGGTGCAGCGACGCCGGCACATCGCCTGGTTGACCTCTTCGTCGATGGAACCGAGCCAGAAGCCGCCGCCGTGCAGGAAGACGTGGATCGGCAGGCCGACCTCGTCGCTCGGGCGGTAGACCCGCAGCCGGATCCGGCCGCCACCGGCCACGGTCAGCTCGACGTCGTGCTCGCCGTGCGCCGCCGCGACCGGCCGGCCGAACATCTCGAACAGCGTGTCGGTCCCGGCGTGGATGGTCGAGCGCCGCTGCGCGATCGGGGCGTGCGGGTCGCCGGAGTCCGGCTTGGTGGACAGGAACGTCCGCACTGCCTGATCCAGCTCCATCACACCTCCCGCGCTCGCGTTACAAGCACGAAACCTCATCGCGGCAGGGTGTGTCAAGTGTTTCCATTAAAGCACTTTTATTGACTGCGCCCGCAGCTCACGGGACGTTTCAGGTGGTGGAACGCTCGACCAGGCGAACGTCGAGCACCGTTGTCGAGCGCAGATCCGAGCCGTCGATATGGCCGAGCAGCACGCTGAGCGCGGTGCTCCCGGATTCCTCGAACGGCTGGCGCACCGTCGTCAGGTCGGCCGCCGTGGCCGCCTCCCCATCGTCGAAGCCCATCACGGCGACGTCGGCGGGCACGCGCAACCCCCGGTCGCGGGCGGCCAGGAGAACACCGACGGCGAGTGCGTCGTGGTGGGCCATGATGGCGGTCGGCCGGTCGGAGCGGTCGAGCAGCGGCGCGGCCGCCCGGCGGGCATCGTCGACGGAGTTGCCGCTGGTCGCGACGACCACCTCACCGCCCGCTCCTTCGATGACCTCCTTGAATCCCGACAACCGCCTGATCGCCTGCGACTCGTAGTCGGAGACCTGCCGCTCGACGAGATAGCCGACGCGGCGGTGCCCACGATCCAGCAGGTGTGCGGCGGCCAGCCGGCCGCCCTCGGCGTCGTCGATGACGACCCGGCTGAACAACGCGCTGTCGGCATCGACCGCCACCGTCGGCAGGCTGCGCTCCCGGAGCCGGTCCGCGATGGCGTCCTCGATCCGCAGCCCCATCACGATCAGCCCGTCGAGCCGGCCGTGGATGGGCATGCTGGCCAGCACCGGCGACGATGCCAGAGCAGCCGACTCGTGATCGAAGACGACCACGTCGATCTCCAGGTCGGCCGCCGCGGTCAGCAGTCCGGACAGCCGCCGCAGGTAGGAACCGTAGGAGGTGAACGGGGCCATCACGCCCACCCGCCCGGTCGCCCGCCGAGCGAGGCTGACCGCTTGCACCTTCGGCACGAACCCCAGCTCGTCGGCGGCCGCCAGCACCCGCTGACGGGTGGCGGGGCTGACCCGGTCGGGCTTGTTCATGACGTTGGACACCGTCGAGATGCTCACCTTGGCGCGGTCGGCGACCTCGTAGATGGTGACCCGATAATCCGCCGCCACGTTCTGCCTCGCTTCAGCGTCCCGACTTCGCCGCTTCGAGCTTCGAAGGGCTTTATCAGAAGCACTCTATCGACGTGCGGCCGGTAGCCCAACAGCGAACGGAACCACATAGTGCCACCCGGCCGGCCAGCGCGAGCGCTCGCCGCCACCACGCGTTTGATGAGGGTTAATTCGCAGAAAGGCGGAAAACTTCCTAAATCGACCTGAACTCGAAGGAGCACGATCATGAGCGATCTCGCCTACGCCACCTATGTCGCGCCGGAGAAGCCGGTGGTCTCCTCGGACCTGGCGCCCGGGGAGTCCGGTGAGAACTGGTCGCCGAGCAGCGCGACCCTGATCCAGGGGACGCGGGACGCCGTCCTCGTCGACGCACTGACCACAATGGATGAAGGCCGGGCGCTGGCCGACTGGGTCGCGGCCACGGGTAAGAACCTCACGACGATCTACGCCACGCACGGCCATGGTGACCACTTCTTCGGCGCGACGGAGGTGCTCGACCGGTTCCCCGACGCCCGCCTCGTCGCCACCGCCGGCGTGGTCGACATGATGCGGAGCCAGACGGGGCCGCGCTGGCTGGACGGCTTCTGGCGTCAGCGGTTCCCGAACCAGATCACCGACGAGCCGGTCGTGGCCGAGGTCCTGACCGAGCCCGCCATCGAGCTCGAGGGTGAGCGGCTCGAGCCGATCGAGCTCGGCCACACCGACACCGACCACACCACGGCGCTGCACGCGCCATCGATCAGGCTGGTCACCGCCGGCGACGCGGTCTACAGCGAGCACGTGCACCTCTACCTGGCCGAGGCCGGCAGTGACGGCCTCGCGAGCTGGCTCCAGGCGCTGACGACGATCGAGGAGCTGTCTGCCAGGACGGTGATTGCGGGGCACAAGCGGGAGGATGACGGCGACAGCCCGGAGGCCATCGCCGCCACCCGTGACTATCTGCTCACCTGGAAAGCCGCGGTGGCCGACAGTCGTGACGCGCGGGGGGTGTTCGACACGATGGTCAAGCGCTATCCGGACCGGGTCAACCGCAACGTCGTCTGGCACGGCGCGAAAGCCGCGAAGAACTGACGTGCCGCGCCCGAGCCCTGGGCGAGGTGCTCAGCAGGAGAGGTTGTTTCCGGCCGGCACGCCGAGGATGCCGACGAACTGCTGGTAGCGGGTGACGCGGCTCTGCACCTGGGCGGGGTTGCCGCCGTTGCACTCGATCGAGCCGTTGATGCTGCGGATGGTCTCACCGAAGCCGGCGCCGTTGACCATCGCGTTGTGTGGGGTCATCGTGCCGGGGCCGGTCTGGGTCATCCAGTACCAGATGCCGGTCTTCCAGGCGACCGCCGCGTCGGTCTGCACCAGCCAGGGGTTTGTCAGCAGGGGCAGGCCGAGCGCGTTGCCGGCCGCGTTGTAGTTGAAGTTCCAGCTCAGCTGGATCGGCCCGCGGCCGTAGTAGGCGGCCTGGCCGGCGGGGCAGCCGTAGGGCTGGCTCGGGTCGCAGTAGTGCGGATAGTTCGCCGTGTTCTGCTCGACGATGTAGACGAGTCCGCCGGTCTCGTGGTGCACGTTGGCGAGGAAGGCGGCCGCCTCCTGGCGCTGGACGGTCGTGCTGCCGCTCTTGGCGAACGCGGGGTAGGCGCTGAGGGCGGCTACCAGGCCGGAGTAGGTGTAGAAGGAGTTCCGGCCCGGGAACATCTGGTTGAACTGCGCCTCGCTGACGACGAAGCCGCCGGTCGGGGGTGGGTCGGTCGGGTTGCCGCCACCGCCACCACAGGCGTAGGGCTCCCAGTACCAGGTGCTGATGACCGGGTCGTAGCCCGGGTTCTCGTGCTCGGCGATGTAGTACAGGCCGTTGGTGTAGCGGACGATCGCGCCCGTCACATACCAGGTGCCGGCGACCCAGTTCGGGTAACTACAGCTTCCGCCGCCACCGCCACCGCCGCCGTCGCAGGCGCCCAGGTCCTGCCAGACGCCCGTCGTCCCGGGTGGCGCCTCGCCCTGCGTCCACCACTTCGCTTGATAGTTGCGGCCGTTGCGGGAGGCCTGGTTGCCTCCCCAGTAGACGGTCGAGGCCTGCCACGGCGTCGCGCAGGCCGCGGCCGACGCGGCGGTCGCCGGGATGACGGCGACCACTCCGCCGGCGACGACCAGGGCGAGAGCCATGAACAGGGCACGCAGTCTCGACATACGACCACTCCCTTCTGGAGGGTTCAGAGGATCGATGCACGTGACTGTAGCACCTTCTGTTCACAACCTTTACTATTAGCCGAGCAACGCCGACGCCCGCTTCTCCATGAGGAGGTAGCCGAACTCTCGGCAGATGCCGAGCGCCTGCTCCGCGTACTCCCGTGCCTGCACCGACCCAAGATCCCGATGTGCCCGCGCCAACCCGATCAACGCCTGCGCCTCGGCGTGGCGGGCGCCGTCACCGCGAGCCAGGACCAGCACCTGCCACAGGTGGGTGACCGCCAGGTCGGCGTCGCCGGCGTGCAGGTCGATCTCGGCCTGGGCGAGCAGGGCCTGCGCCTCGACCCACCGGTCGCCGACCTCCCGGGCGATCCGCAGCGCCTCGTTCGCCAGCGAGCGCGCGTCACCGATGCTGCCCTTCGCGCCGTGCGCGGTCGCCAGCAGACGCAGGATGTCGGCCTCGTTGCTGCGCGCGTGGGCCTTCCGGTGCAGCGCCAGCGCCGCGGAGAGGTAGCCCAGCGCGACCTCGTTCTCGCCGAGCAGCAGGTGGGCCTCGCCCAGGCACCCGTGCGCGGTGCCCTGCCCATGCCATTCGCCGAGCGTGCTCTCCAATTCGATGACCCGCTGGCTGTAGGAGATGGCCTCGCTCAACCGCCCCTGCTGAAGCCGGATGTTGCCCAGGTTGGCCAGCCGCGCCAGTTGACCCGCCCGACGCCCGATCCGGGTGTCGATGTCGAGCGCCTCCAGGCTGAAATGGGCGGCCAGGTCGAGTTGGCCCGTCTCGAACGAGACGTGCGCGAGATTGCTCAGCGCGCTGGTCTCCCCTTCGGCCCAGCCGGCCTCCCGGGCGAAGTCGAGCGCCCGGTGGAAGTCGTCGAGGGCCTCGGCGTACCGGCACCGGGCCAGCAGGACGGTCGCCCGGCTGAGGTGTGCGGCGGCCTGGCCGAGCAGGTGGCCGTCGGCGCGGGCGTGTGCGAGCGCGGCCTCGGTGACCGGCAGCCATTCCGCCGACGGTGCGGTGAAGTCGAGATGCCAGCGCAGGTGGTCGGCGAGCCGCCACGCCGCCTCCCGGTGCGCCGGCCCGGCCGCCATGATCGCAGCGATCATGTTGTTTCGTTCGGCGTCGACCCAACCCGTCGCCTCGGTGGCGCCGCCGAACTCGACCCGGTGGGCGGCGTCGACGGTCGCCGGCAGCGGAAGGCGGACGACGTGCGGGTAGAGCAGGCCCGCCGCATGGTCCATGGTGGACAGGTAGTAGGCATAGAGCCGGTCGAGCGCGGCCTGCCGGTCGGCGTCTTCGGCCAGACAGCGGCGGCGGGCGTAGAGACGCACGAGTTCGTGCCAGCGATACCGGCCATGCGCCACCTGGTCGAGCAGATGTGCCCGGGCCAGGGCCGTCAGCAGCGGCTCGGCCTCGGCCACCGCGATGCCCGCCAGGGCGGCGGCCGCCGGCGGCGTGACGACCTCGCCGGGTGCGATGCCGAGCAGCCGGAAGAGCCGGCGCGCGGCCGGCGGATGCGCCTCGTAGGAAAGGTCGAACGCGGTGACGGTCGCGGCCGTGGTGTCGCCGGGAACACCCAGCACCGCCAGCCGGTCGCCGCCGGCGAGCCGCTGGTTGTAGTGGGCGATCGGGATCAGCTCGGCGTCGAGGTTGGCGGCGGCGATCCGGATGGCCAGCGGGAGATAGCCGCACAGCCGGGCCAGCTCGGCCGTGTCCGGGACGGCGGCGTCAGGCAGCAGCCGGCGCAACAGGTCGGCCGCCTCCGGCGGCCCGAGCACGCCCAGCGAGAGCGCCACCGCACCTTCGCGTGCCGTCAACCCGCGTAGCTGGTCACGACTGGTCACCACGACCATGCAACCGGGGCCGCCGGGCAGCAGCGGCCGCACCTGGTCGGACCCGCCGGCGTTGTCGAGCACCACCAGGATCCGCCGGACCGCGGTCACGCTGCGGTAGAGACCGACGGCCTCGTCGAGCTCGGTCGGGATCTCTTCGTCGGGCACGCCGAGCGCGTGCAGGAAATGCGCGAGCGCCTCCATCGGCGCGAGCGGCGGCCGCGCCGACGCGCCGCGCAGGTCGAGATAGAGCTGGCCGTCGGGGAACTCGCCGATCGCCGAGTGTGCCCAGTGGACGGCCAGCGCCGTCTTGCCCACACCGGCCAGGCCGGCGATGACGACCGGCGGCCGCGGCCGCTGGGACGCGAGCCCGTCGATGGTCGCGAGCACGTCGTGACGCCCGGTGAAGTCGACCACCGCGGCGGGCAATTGGGCGGGCGTCACCGGCCCCACCGCGGGCGCGGCGAGCGTGCGGTCGTCGGTGAGCACGGCGCGCTCCAGGCCGCGCAGCTCGGGCCCCGGCTCGATGCCGGTCTCGGTCACGAGCACGTCGCGGACGCGCCGGTAGGCCTCGAGCGCCTCCGCCCGGCGGCCACATCGGTAGAGCGCGATCATCAGGTGGCGGGACAGCCGCTCCCGCAGTGGGTGGTCGCGCGCCAGCGCCGCCAACTCCTCGACGATCTCGGCGTGTTGACCCATTTCCAGGAGTACGCCGCAGCGCTCCTCGAGAGCCGCCAGGCGTAGCTGTTCCAGCCGGGCCGCCTCGGCGGACACCGTCAGCGTCGACGGCACGTCGGCGAGCGCGCCGCCTCGCCACAGCGCCAGGCCGGCCGACAGCTCCCGGGCCGCGTCGGCCAACCGGCGTTCGGCGGCGTAGCGCTTCCCCGTGCGTACGGCATGCTCGAAGATCGTGATGTCGACCGCGTCGTCGGCGGTGACCAGCTCGTAGCCGGTGGCCCGGCTCACGACCACGCCGGCGTCACCGGCGGCCAGCAGCCGCCGCAACCGCATGACGTAGCCGTTGACCGCACTGGTCGCGGTGCGGGTCGGCCGCTCACCCCAGATCTCGTGGACCAGGCGGTCTCTGGGCACCGGCCGCCCGGACTCGGCCAACAGCACGGCCAGCATGATGCGCAGGTGCGGGGCGGCGACCGGCGCCCAGTGCTCGCCGTCCCAGATCCGCACCGGTCCGAGCGCTTGTATCCGCACGACAAAATCCCATCGTTTCATCGCGGATTCATCGATGAATTATTACCCCTCTCTAGCTTGGCGTGCGAGCCGTGAAGGCTGTTCGGTCATTCGGAGGGAGACGCGAGCTGATGAGATCCGCGTTCCGTGACAGCGGACGACGCGTAGCCGGAGGCGTGGCCGCAGTGGTCGCGCTCGCCGTACTGGTGATGGTCGGTGTCCAGGTCATGCCCGGCTCGCCGGTGCGAATCCGGGCGGTGGCGGCCCAGCCGGGCGACGACCCGACCACCTGCGTGCGCGACATCGAATACCGGGGCGTCAAGACCCGGTGGGAGTTCGACCCGTGCATCTCGGACAGCAGGCCGCTGCCCGGCGACGTGATGCAGGAGTTGGCGGCCGACTATCGCGCCGCGCAAGGAGACGAAGAATGCGATCCGGGTACGGCGTCCCCAGCCGCGAACGCACGCGCACAGTCCGCGATCGGCGCGACCGCCACGGCGGATCCCGAGCCGACCGACAGCCCGAGCGGGAGTCCGAGCCCGAGCGGGAGTCCGAGCCCGAGCGAGAGTGCCGACCCGTGTCCCAGCGGCTCGGCCAGCCCGAGCGAGTCCGCGAGCCCCAGCGGCTCCGCGAGCCCGAGCGAATCGGCCAGCCCCAGCGAATCGGCCAGCCCAAGTGAGTCCGCGAGCCCGAGCGAATCGGCCAGCCCCAGCGAATCGGCCAGCCCCAGCGAGTCCGCCAGCCCCAGCGAATCGGCCAGCCCGAGCGAATCGGCCAGCCCCAGCGAATCGGCCAGCCCGAGCGAATCGGCCAGCCCCAGCGAGTCCGCCAGCCCCAGCGAATCGGCCACCCCGAGCGAATCGGCCAGCCCGAGCGAGTCGGCCAGCCCGAGCGAGTCGCCGACAGACCCGCCGACCGATCCGGATGACCCGCCCACCGACCCGGATGACCCGCCGGACGGTCCTCCCCCGGCCGACCCGAAGCCCTGCTCGGACGCCGGCAACGACCAGGAGATCGTCGATGCCCGCAAGGACCGGTTCTGCCCGCCGCACGCCACCGAGAACCCGGTGGTCCTGGTGGCAACCGGTGACTCCGTGACCTCGGCCCACCTGCAGACCGCCTACCACTACCCGCCCGGCCAGTGCGTGGGCAACACCTCGCAGGACAACGTCCACAAGCTACCGGGCAACGACATGATGTTCAGCTACGCCGGCAAGTACGCCACCGCCCTCAACCGCAACGTGGTCGAGTACTACAACTTCGCCCGCACCGGCTACACCACCTCGGAGATCCTCGGCGCGGGTTGGAACACGCCCGACGCCTGCTACAACAAGTGGGAGCGCAACTCCTCGCCGTCGAGTCTCGCCGAACGGGCCATCAAGCAGGCCAAGAGCGAGAAGAAGAAGGCGTACTTCGTCAGCACGGGTGGGATCAACGACACCAACTGGGTCGCGCTGCTGACGGCGCTGGCCGAGTGCGGCACGGTCGACTACTACAAGCAGTTCGCCAACGAGTACTTCATCCGCAACGACACCCCGCTGCAAGCGGTGATGAACTGGTTCGACGTCAACGGCAACTACACCGCGAAATCCAACGTCATCAACGGCGGCTCGTGCCACCTCAAGCTCTCCGGCGACTCCACCGAGCACGAATACTTCCACAAGAGGATCGACATCCCCCGCTACAACGGCCCGGCGCTCTACGATGCGATCTCCCAACGGGTCAACGACATCGTGGAGCAGATGCTCGGCGCCGGCGCCGACAAGGTCGTCTGGATGCTCTACTACGACATCAGCCCGGCCAAGCTCGACTTCGGACGGTTCGGTGAGACCTACCGGTTGAAGGTCTCGAAGGCGTTGCAGGACATGCTGCCCGGCCGGATCCCGCCGTCGGAGAGACCACTGCTCGACGACCCCGGCTGGCAGCAGACCGTCGGCCGGTGGACCCAGGACATGAACAACGCCATCTGGTGGGGCCTGCCCGACGACGAGAAGGTCTGGTATGCCACCCCACCGGCGCTGAACTCCGACCAGATCCAGAAGATCGGCCTCGGCGGCAGCCCACACCCGAACGAGCCCGGCCACATGGCCATGGCCAACAAACTGGCCCAGGTCTTCGGCAACTGACCACATGACCGATGGGCCCTCCGCCACGGCGGCGGAGGGCCCACCGGCAGCGCGTAATCGGGTTGTGCGGTGTGCTTCGCTGTTGGCCGTGAATGTTCTTCGTACTCCGCGACTGTCCCTGCATGCCATCGACACCGCCGAGGGTGAACGGATCGTCGCACGGAGCGCCGCGGCCGGGGATGTCTGGGCCGACGACTATCCGTTCGACGGTGACGTCGGCGGCGTCACGGCCTTTCTCCGGAACAGCGCGGCCAACGGTGAGCAGCGGCCGTTCGGGCACTACCGGATCACCCGGAGCGCCGACGGGCAGGCCATCGGTGGGATCGGGTTCAAGGGCCAGCCCGTCGACGGGTGTGTCGAGATCGGCTACGGCCTTTCTCCGTCGGCCCGCGGCAACGGCTACGCGGCCGAGGCGCTCGTCGCCCTGCTCGACCTGGCGGCCGAGCACGGCCTGTCGCGGGTTGTCGCCGACACCACCGAGGACAACGTCGCTTCCCAGAAGACCCTCGAACGCGCCGGCTTCCGCAGGACCGGGCCCGCCTACCTCTACGAGGTGGTCCTCCCCGACCGACGGTGACGATCACCGGTGCCCGAGCCCCACGCCATCGGCTCCCGAGAGGAAAGTCACCTCCGCTATCCCGGCCAGCGAATAACGCCCATTGGCGACGGATAAGGCGCAAATCGGGCGCCATTGCCCGCCCGAGAAGGCCGGTGCCAGACAGCCGAAACTGGTTACTGACAGCGACCAATGGCCGGCTGGCCCGGTCGACCTAGAGTGTCGGGAGCGTTCCGCGACCGTCCGCGGTGCGCGTTGCGTGGAGGTCGGTGGATGGAGTCGAGGAAGCGCACCCGGGCCACGGTCCTGCTGATCTTGGTCGCCTGCATCGGTCTCGCCCTGGGCGCCTGCTCGCGCGTCCCGGCCGGGCGAGCGGCGTTAAAGCCGGCAGCGACACCGTCGGCCGTCCCGTCGCCCTCCGCGACCGTCGCACCGACCGTCTCACCCACCGCGCGGGTCGCCTCGCCCACCCCCTCGGCCCCGACAGCCACCCCGGCGCCGGCGTGGTTGGGAAAGCGGCTCCTGCCGGTCGGACCGGACGGCTCCGCCGCAGCCCGGCCGACACCACCGGAACTGCGCGACCGGTCGATCATCACGGTCGACGACCTGCCGCCACCACCCGACGGCCGCTTCCACGCGACGTCCAAAGCCGTGCCGGCCAGCGTGCTCGCCCGGTCGAGCTGGACCAAGTCCTGCCCGGTCTCGGCGGCCGACCTGCGCTATGTCACGGTCGGCTTCCGCGGCTTCGACGGCGCCGCCCACACCGGCGAACTGCTCGTCAACAAGCGGGCGGCCGACGGCCTGATCTCGGTGTTCCGCCAGCTCTTCGCCGCCAACTTCCCGATCGAGCGGATGCACATCTCGAGCGCGGCCGAGCTGAACGCGCCGCCGACCGGGGACGGGAACACCACCGAGGCGTTCGCCTGCCGCCCGGTGCGCGGCCAGACGAGCTGGTCGCAGCACGCGTACGGACTCGCGGTCGACGTCAACCCATTCCAGAACCCGTACAAGAAAGGCAAGGTGGTGTTGCCCGAGCTCGCCACCGCCTATCTCGACCGGGGCAAGGCGTGGCCCGGGATCGTGAAGCCGAAGGGCCCGGTCGTGCGGGCCTTCGCCTCGATCGGCTGGCAGTGGGGTGGCGACTACCAGTCGTTGAAGGACTACATGCACTTCTCCGCCAACGGCGGCTGATCACCTCGAGATGCGCGGCCGGCTCGCCACGAACGGCTGACGTCCGATCGTCCGGTGTATTTGTCGGCGGCCCGCCCGCTCCCCACTGGCAACTCACCACTGAGGAGGATCGGATGCGCATCAAGCAACGACTCGGGGTCGGCACCGGATTCCTGGCGCTCCTGCTGGTGCCGGCGACCGCCGCGCACGCGGCACCCGCCAGCCGGCATTGCGTCGTCAGCGCCGGGGCGGCCGCGTCGATGGTCTGCTACTCGTCGTTCCGCACGGCTATCTCGAACGCGACCGGTGGGCGGGTCACCGACGCTCCCGCCGACCCGAAGGCGGCCCTCAACGACGAGAAGCTCGCGAAGAAACTCAACGACCTGCCGTCGAAGGCGCCCTCGGCCGCCGCACTGAGCAACATCGTGATCAGCGTCGAATACACCGGCGAGGACTTCGGCGGCAGCACGCTGACCATCACCGGCACGCACGCCTGTGACGACTTCCTCAGCCCGGTCGAGTTCACCATGACCAGCCTGCCGTCCGGATGGAACGACGACATCGAGTCGTTCCGGGCCTTCGCCAACTGTGCCGGCATGCATTTCCTGCACATCGGCGCCACCGGTCCGTTCAACGACAACGGGTTCTTCTTCTCCCGCACCTCGTTCCCGAGCTGGCTCGACGACGAGGTCAGCTCGATCGCCTGGACCTAGACCGGGTGTAGCGACGCCATCAGAACCGTGGCGTCGGCCGTGCCGTCCAAGGCGCGGACGGCGTCGCGGATCTGTGCGGGGTGCTCCCGCAGCCAAACCATCGCCCGAGCGTGTCGGCCCCCGGGTCGTCATCGGACAAGTCACTATCAAACGGTCAAAGAGCGGCTGTCCGAAGAGGGGTTGGCAATGGCCACGTATCTGATCACCCACGAGGTTGACGACGTCGACGCTTGGCTCGCTTCGCCCAAGCGGAGCGAGGCGTTCGGGAAGCTGGGCATCAAGATCCGCACGTTCACCGACCCCGCCGGCTCCAACCGGGTCGGGCTGGTCGCCGAGATCTCCGACTTCGCCGCGTTTCAGGAGTTCATGCGGAGTAACGAAGCGGAGGCGGCGATGAAGCACGACGGCGTACGTCCGGAGACCATGCTGATGCTTCGCGAGGCCTAGCCTCCGGCAGCGTGCCGAGCCGCGCCAGCGCGTCGGCGCTCGGCGGGCCCGCCGTGGCGCGGTAGACGACGAGCAACTGCCCGTCGGCGCCCGCGACGGAGAACTTCTCGTAGTGCAGGCCCAGATCGCCGACGATCGGGTGGCGCATGCGGTGCATGCCGCCACCCGGGTGCGGCTTGGCGTCGTGCCGCGACCAGAGCCGCCGGAACAGGTCGCTCTTCACCGACAACTCGCCGAGCAGGTCGGTCAGCCGCGGGTTGTCGACGTCCGGGCCGACCATCAACCGCAACGCGGCGACCAGGTGGTCTTCCCAGTCGGGCAGGAACGCCTGCGCCGCGGGGGTCGAGCAGCAGCGCTTCGGCCGGGCAGTCCGCACTGCTTGGTGTCCTAGCGATCTATCATTCAGCGATGCCATTGCAGCCCACTGACGAGCTCTCTGCCGCGGTGTGGCTGTACGCGACCGATGTCGGCCCGACGCGGTTGATCACGTTCGGGCCGGCCTCGTTCGCCGCGTACGCACGTCTTCGCTACCTGCCCGATCCGGTCCGTCAGGATATGCGCGAGTCGGACGTGCGGCTGCCAGCTCGCCGAACCACCGAGATCGACATGGCCCGAACAGCGTTGGAGGCCCTCGCCGACTACAGCTCCTCCACACGCGACTGTTATGTCTGCGTGTGGGAGGGCGGCGCGACGTTCCGGAATCCTGCACTGGCTGGCGGACCCATGCTGGACCTTCCGCACCGGCGATACGTCCTGCTCACCGGCACCCTGGGCGACTTGATGGGTTGGAGCGACCTGTTCGACTCCGAGGTCCACTCAGCGCCGGCATTCGTCTGGCCAGCAGATCATGCGTGGTGTTTCGCCAGCGACGTCGACCCTCATTGGGCCGGCATCGGAGCCGACCGTGAGGTTGTCGACCGCCTCGTCGCAGACAGGAACCTCGACGTCGTGCATGCGGACCCGGAAGAGCGGCAGCCGACGTATTACTAATTCAGGTCGGTCCCGCCGTGTCGATCGGTTCCTCGTAGTCAGATGTTCCACCCGGGTCCTGCCGTCGAGCTGTCATACGCGCGATCCGTTGCCACTTGCTGACCGAGAGCGTGTCCGGTGGCGACACATCCGCCGCCGCTGATCGCCGCGCCACGGGCCTTCAGGCGACGACGGTTGAGCGGGCGGCTGCGACCCACCAACTTGCCTGACGGGAAAGAACTGGGTACTTTCCCGTCAGGAAAACGAGAGGGGTGGCAGGTGACTCCGGACGACGCGCGAGCGGCGCTCGACGACATCCGCATGCGACACGAGCAGTCCCGGGCGGAAGAGGCGCGGCACAACTCAGGGCCGTTCTATCTCGGCATCGTGGCGTTGATCGTGCTGCTCTCGTTCGCCTCTTTCGACATGCCCAATCCGTGGAGCGGCGCGATGCTCTTCCCGGTGGCCGCGCTGGCGGCGGTGCTGGTGCTGGTGCACGGGCGACGGGCACCGGTGCGGCGCACGCCCGATTCCCGCGAACTGCTCCTCGGTGTCGCGGGCGGCATCGCCCTCGCCGCCGGGCTGCAGGGGCTCGCGTCGGCCGGCCAGGCGGCCGGGGTTCCGACACCGCACCTGGTCTCGGCCGCCATCGGGGCCGTGCTCTGCGTGCTGGTGGCCAGCCGGCCCCGGTGGAGCGCGGCGGCCCGGCGCCACTGATGGACGGCGACTTCGACGAGTTCCTGCACGTACCCGCGCGATTGACGGTCGTCGCCCTGTTGGCCCCGGCGAGCTGGAGCGAGTTCGGTTTCATCCGCGACGCGGTCGGCACGAGCGACTCTGCCCTCTCGAAGCAGTTGTCGGCGCTCGCGGCCGAAGGCTACGTCGAGATCCGCAAGCGGCCCGGCGGGGGTGCGCGGCGAACCCTTGCCCGCCTCACCCCGCGCGGCCGCACCGCCTTCGCGGCCCATGCCGCCGCGCTGGAGCGGATCGCCGCGGCCGCCCGAGCGCCCTATCCCGCCGACCCGGACGTCTGATTCACCCCGTCTTCGCCGCGGACGTGCACCGTCTCGCCCTCGTCGCGCAACTGGTCGGTGACCTGGTGTTCGGTCATCGCCAGCAGGTGCGCGTCCACAGTGGTTTTTCTGGGTCAGCTCGGCGCGCTCCCCGCCGAACAGCGAAGGACGCGTCCATCGACCGGCGGAGGTCGTCGTCCGACGCCATCCAGGCCTACGACGCCTCGCCGCCGTCGCCCATCGGCTCTTCCGGCCGCGTCAAGCACGATCATGCCCATCACGAGCCTCCTCCGTCGGTAGGGCGAGTGCCCTCGCCGACGACGTCGGTGCCGGCGGAGGAGGCTGGAACGGTCGCGCTAGTTGTGGCCCTGGCCGTGACCTTGGTTCTGGCCCTGGTTCTGGCCCTGGAGCACGCACAGCAGGTCGTTGGGGTCGGTGCAGGTGGGCTGCTGGCCGGGGATGACCGGCGGCGGCGGGGGCGGGGTCTCGCCGTTGCCGGCGTTCGGATCGCCGATCTTCTGGACGCCCGAGGGGAACGGTTCCTTCGGTTTGCCGTCCAGGGCCTTGTTCATGAACCGCTCGAAGATCTCGCCCGGCAGGCCGGAACCGCTGATCTTGGTGCCGTCCTTCGTCAGCAGCGCCTTCGCGTCGCCCTTGTTGCCGACCCAGACCGCGGTGGCCAGCTGCGGGGTGTAGCCGACCATCCACGCGTCGCCGTTGTCGGAGCTCTTGGAGTTGAGCTCCCAGGTGCCGGTCTTCTCGGCCGCCGGCCGGCCGTCGGCGAGCACGTGGTGCGCCACCTCCGGATAGTCGCGCAGCACCAGGCCGACGTTGTCGGCGACCTCCTGGCTGATGGTCTGCCTCGGGTCGAGCTTCTCGCCGCCGACGGTCACCCACTGACCCTGCTGGTTCTGCGAGACCGAGGTCACGAAGTGTGCCTTGTTGTAGATGCCCCGGTCGGCCATCGTCGCCACCCCGTTGGCGTGGTCGATCACCGTGATCGGGTACTGGCCGTAGCCGGTGATGCCGCTGAAGAACGGCGAAGGGGTGAGCTCCGACGCGGGTTTTGACGCGAGGTTGACCGCTTCCTGATGGTCGGTGGCCCACATCGTGGAGATGCCGGCCCGGTGTGCCATGTCGATGACCTTGTCGGTGCCGATCTTCATGGTCATGTAGTAGAACGGCACGTTGTAGGACTGCAGCGTCGCGGTTCGCAACGAGACGTTGTTGCCAGGGTCACGGCCGGCGTTCTGCACGTGGATCTCGGTGCCTTCGATGGTGAAGGGCTTGCCCTTCCAGTGCGAGTCCAGCGAGACACCGGCGTTCAGGCCGGCGGCAAGTGTGTAGACCTTGAAGGTCGAGCCCGGCGGGTGGCCACCGGTGATGTTTCCCGCGGCGTCCACGTTCTTGCCGGCATAGTCGGTGCCGGTGCCGTTGTCACCGCCGTAGTAGGCCAGCACGCGCCCCGTCTTCGGCTCGATCGCGACGACCGCGGCCTGCAGGTTGGCCGGCTGGCCGTTGATGACCGAGCCCTTCTTCGCGCGCTGTGCCACCGCCACCGCGGCCGCCTGCATCTTCGGGTCGATGGTGGTCTTGATCCGGTAGCCGCCGTTCTGCAGCGCCTCGGAGCAGCTCTGCTTGCCGGAGGCCGGGTTCTTCGTCAAGTCGCAGAGCTTCATGTCAGCCATCTCCTCCTTGACGTAGTTGACGACGTTGCCCTGCGGGGTGTTGATGCCACAGTCGATGGTGCAGGCCTTGTCGTCGGGCTTCTTGAACGCCGGGTAGGCCGTCGGCCGGTCCGCCGGCGTGAGCCAGCCCTGCTCCACCATCCCGTCGAGCACGTAGTTCCACCGGTCGGTGGCGTCCTTGAGGTTGATGGCCGGGTCGAAGCCCTTGTGACCGGTGACCGCGTCCGGGTCGGGCTGCTTGATCACACCGGCGAGCACGGCGCCCTCGGCCACGTTGAGCTTGTCGACGTCTTTACCGAAGTAGGCCCGCGCCGCCGCCTGGATGCCCCACGCGCCGCGACCGAAGTAGATGATGTTGAGGTAGCGCGACATGATCGTCGTCGCGTCGAACTCCTTGGCCAGCTTCGAGGCCAGCACCGCTTCCTTGACCTTCCGGCCGTAACTGTCGGCGGTCAGGTTGCCGTAGGCCTGCTGGCCGTCGTAGGCCTTGCGGGCGTATTGCTGCGTGATCGTCGAGGCGCCCTGCTTGTCGCCGCCGGTCGCGTTGTTGAGCGCCGCGCGCACGATGCCGGCATAGTCGACGCCGCCGTCGCGGGAGAAGAACCCGCGGTCTTCCGCCGAGGCGACCTCTTTCTGCAGGAAGTCGGGGATCTTGTTGGCCGCGACGAGCTCTCGGTTGGCCGAGCCGAGCTTGGCGATGACCGAGTTGTCCTTGGCCAGGATGGTGGTGGCCGAGGGCGGGATGATGCTCTCCGGCGTCGGCACCTTCGTCGAGTACCAGGTGAACGTGACCACGCCGAGGCCGGCGAGCAGGACGAAGACCGCGATCGGAATGACGATCCAGTTGATCCGCTTGCGCCGCTTGGCCTTGGCCAGCGCCCTCGGGTCGTCGCCGTTGCCACCCTTGCCGCCCCGCCCCCGCGGACCGGTCGGGCCACCTGGGCCTCCCGGGCCGTTGGGCCCGCCCGGCGAGACCGGCGAGACCACCGCCCGCCCGACCGGGGCATGACCGGCGGCACCGCCGCCCGCACCAGGTGCCGGCACCGTGGCCCGCCCGACCCGAGCCGACCCGACAGCACCCGAAGCGGCAGCCGACCCGACCGCACCCGAACCAGCAGGCGACCCGACGGACGCCGAGCCCACCGAAGCGGAGCCAATCGGTGCCGAACCGACGGACGCGGAGCCCACAGAGGCGGACCCCGGCGAGGCCGAGCCCACGGACGCGGACCCGACGGAAGCCGAACCAGCAGCCGGCCCCACCGACGCCGAGCCCACCGGGGGACGACCCACGGACGCCGAGCCCGCCGGCGGGCGACCGACGGACGCCGAGCCCGCCGGGGGACGGCCAACCGGCGCCGAGCCCGCCGGCGAACGGCCGACGGGCGCGGAGCCCGGCGAAGACGGCACTCGCGCGCTGCCCACCGAAGCGCGGCCGCTCGACGCCGCTGCCCCAGTGCCACGCCGGCCGGAATCCTGACCAGAACGCCGATGCTCGTCGTCCGGGGCGGTGTTTCTGTCCATTATGGAAAGTTCCCTCTGGGTCGGGGCGGAACGGGGATCGGCCTCGACGCTAGGAAGCGTGCCAGCCGATCTCGTCACCCCGGGCGGGGATGACGCCTCCCCCGCACGGGGGACACCGCCGGTCAGTCGCCGTCCGGGCGGGCCAATCCGTATCGGTACGCATACAGTGCGGCGTGCACCCGGTCGCGAAGGCCGAGTTTAGCCAAGATCCGAGACACATGCGTCTTCACGGTCTCGTCGCCGACGAAGAGCCTGGCCCCGATCTCGGCGTTGGTGTGTCCGGCGGCAACCAGCAGCAGCACCTCCCGTTCACGCGCCGTCAACCGGTCGATACCCGGTGCTACATCAGGGTTGCGGGCCGCCGGCGCCAGGGCCGCGGCGAACCGGGCGGCCAGCCGGCGGGTGACCGACGGGTCCACCACCGCGTCGCCACGGGCGGCGACCCGGATCGCGCTGACCATCTCCTCCGGCGGCAGGCTCTTGAGCAGGAAACCGCTGACGCCGGCGCTCAGCGCGCGATACACGTACTCGTCGCTGTCATAGGTGGTCAGCATGAGCACGCGGGTGGTGTTGCCCGGCTGGGCCAGGATCGTCTCCGCGGCCGCGAGGCCGTCCTGCTTGGGCATCCGCACGTCGAGGATGGCCAGGTCGGGAAGCAGCCGGGCGGTCTCGGCGACCGCGGCCCGCCCGTCCTCGACCTCGGCGACGCATTCCAGGTCCGGCTGGGTTTCCAGGACGGCCCGCAACCCGGAGCGGAACATCGCGTGGTCGTCGGCGAGCAGGATGCGCAGCGTCACGAGGCCTCTTCCAGTGCGCGGGTCGACACCGTGACACTTGTCTCCCACCGCGTGCGGGAGTCGTCCGGCCCGTAGTTGACGCTGCCGTCGAACATCGCCGCCCGAGTGCGGATGCCGGCCAGCCCGCGTCCGTCGCCGGTCAGCGCCACGACCGGCGCGCGCCGCCCGATGCCGTTGCGGGCGGCCAGCGTGACCGCGTCGTCACGGTAGCGGATCTCCAGGTCGACGGTGCTGCCGTCGCCGTGCCGCAGCGCGTTGGTGAGCATCTCCTGCGCGACCCGGTAGAGCGCGACGTCCAGCGAACCGGGCAGCGGTCGTGACCCACCGTGCACGGTCAACCGCACCGCGGGACCGGTCGGGCGTACGCCGGTGACCAGTTCGTCGAGGTTCGCCAGCCCCGGCTGGTTCGCGCTGTCGGAGTTGCCGTGCAGCACGTCCAGCAGCTTGCGCAGGTCGACCATCGCGGCCCGGCTGGCCGCCTCGACGGCCGACAGCGAGCCCGTGACCGGGTCACCGGCGCCGCGCGCGGTCAGCCCGAGGCGGGCCGCGCCGGCGTGCATGCCGATCGCGCTGACGTGGTGGGAGATCACGTCGTGCAGGTCGCGGGCGATGGCGCTGCGTTCCCGGGTGACGGCCGCCGCGACCGCGGCGTCGGCGTCCCGCTGCTCGTTCTCCCGGCGGTGCGACAACTCGTCGATGTAGGCCCGCCGGCCCGTCGTGTAGCGGCCGACCAGCCAAGGCAGCACCGCGTTGGTGGCCGCCACCATGACGATCGACAGCACGTCGGCGTCGGGGCTGAAGCAGCGGCTGACGGCCATGCCGGCGACCAGCACACCCAGGGACAGCAGCGAGGGCCAGCGGCGCAGCCAGGCACCGACCCGGTATCCGGCGATCAGGGCGCCGACGTGGCTCTCGCCGACCGACACCGCGCGGCCGCCGGTGCCGTGCAGGTTGACCGTGACACGCACCACAACGGCGATGACGACCACGGCCACCGCGTGCGTCGCTGCCACCCAGCCGGACAGCCGGACCGGCAGCGCCAGGGCCGCGTCGACCAGCACCACCAGAACGGCCAGCAGCGCACCGACGGGGGTGTGCAGCGGCAGGCCGTGCATCGCCGCGCTCGCGCCGTCGACCGCCATGCAGACGACCGCGATCAGAATCGACTGCCAGGCGAGGGTACGACCGATCACGCTCCCGCCGCCGACGACGCCGCGTAGCCTGCCCACCCGCCCGATTATGCGGAGGAATCCTGCGACCGAATCCCCCGGCCGGGGGAGGGCGCGACGCGCCAGGGGCCCGAATGGCCAGCCATGGCAGGATCTATGGGTGCAGATCGCCATTCTCGGGCCGTTCGAGGTCCGCACGGACGACCGTGTGGCCGACGTGCCGGGCGCGCGGCTGCGCGGGCTGCTGGCCGCCCTCGCGCTCGAAGCCGGTCGCACGGTCCCGAACGCGACGCTCGTCGACTGGATCTGGGGCGAGCGGCCACCCGCCGACGCCGGCAATGCGTTGCAGCGCCTTGTCTCCCGGCTACGCAAGGCGCTGCCGCCCGGAGCGGTCGAGGCCCAGCCCGGCGGCTATCGGCTGGCGGTGGAGCCCGAGTCCGTCGACGCGGTGCGGTTCGAACGCCTCGTCGGCCGGGCCCGCGAGGCCGGGAACCCGGCGCTGCTTCGCGAGGCGTTGGGCCTCTGGCGCGGTGCGGCCATGCAGGGCGTCGATCTCGACGACAGTGGGGCGTTCGCCGCAGCGGTCGTCCGGCTCGAAGGGCTCCGGCTGACCGCCCTGGAGGACCGGTTCGAGGCGGAGGTCGACGCCGGCAACGGTGTGGCGCTCGTCACGGAACTGAGCGACCTGGTGGCCGCCCATCCGATGCGCGAACGGCTCGCGGCCGCGCTGATGCGCGCCCTGGCGGCGGCCGGCCGGGGCAGCGAGGCGCTGCTGGCCTACGAGCGCATCAGGGAAGCCCTGGCCGACGCGCTCGGCGTCGACCCGTCCCCGGAGTTGTCGGCCCTGCACGTCGCGCTGCTGCGCGGCGAACTCGCGCCCCGCGAGCAGATCCGCAGGACCAACCTGCGGGCCGAGCTGACCAGCTACGTCGGCAAGGACGCCGACATCGCCGCGGTCCGCGAACTGGTCGCCGACCACCGGCTCACCACGCTGATCGGGCCGGGCGGTTCCGGGAAGACCAGGCTGGCCACCGAGACCGCGCGCACGCTGCTCGGTGACCTGCCCGACGGCGCCTGGCTGGTGGAGCTCGCGGCCATCGGCGCCGACGGAGACGTGGCACAGACCACGCTCGCCGGCCTCGGCCTGCGCGACACCCTGCTCGGCGACGCGACCAACGCGGACCCCGCCGACCGGCTCGTCGCCGCCCTCCGCGACCGCGACATGCTGCTGGTCCTCGACAACTGCGAGCACGTGATCGAGGCGGCGGCGGCGCTGGCCCACCGGCTGCTCGGCGAGTGCCGCCGGCTGCGGATCCTGGCCACGAGCCGGGAACCGCTCGGCATCACCGGCGAGGCGCTCTGGCTGGTCGAGCCACTGCCGTCGGGCACCGCGGTCGAGCTGTTGCGGGACCGGGCCGCCGCCGTACGCAAGGATCTCGTGCTCGACGCACCGACGCTGATGCGGGTCTGCCGGGCGCTCGACGGCATGCCCCTGGCGATCGAACTGGCCGCGGCCCGGCTCCGCACCATGTCGCTCGAGCAGCTCGCCCACCGGCTCGACGACCGGTTCCGGCTGCTCACCGGCGGCAGCCGCACCGCGCTCCCCCGCCACCGGACCCTGCGCGCGGTCGTCGACTGGAGCTGGGACCTGCTCACCGATCCCGAGCGGCTGGTGCTGCGCCGGCTCTCCGTCTTCGCCGCCGGGGCCAGCCTGGAAGCCGCTGAACGGGTGTGCGCGGGCGACGGGCTCGACGTGCTCGAGCTGCTCACCTCGTTGGCCGAGAAATCGCTGCTGGTCACCGACGGCGACCGCTACCGGATGCTCGGCACCATCAAGGAGTACGCGGCCGAGCGGCTCGCGGAGGCCGGCGAGTCCGACCCGACCCGGCGGGCGCATCTCGCCTATTTCACCGAGCTGGCCGAAACCGCGGACCCGCATCTGCGCCGCGCGGAGCAACTGGACTGGCTGGCCGTGCTCGACGCCGGGCACGACGACATCAATGCCGCGATGCGGGGTGCGCTGGCGGCCGGCGAGGCCACCGGCGCGATGCGCCTCGCGGCGGCCGCCGGCTGGTACTGGTGGCTCAGCGGGCGCAAGACGGAAGGCCTGGAGCTGATCGTCGCCGCCACCGAGACGCCCGGTGAGGTCAGCGAGGACATCCGAGCCGTCGTGTACGCCCTCGTCGTGCATTTCGCGAGCTCCGGCCGGTCCGACGAGCACCACGTGGCCGAGTGGATCCACAAGGCCTACCGGTCGAGCCTGCGCGCCGAGAAATCCCACCCGCTGCTGGGTTTCGTGGTGCCGCTGGAACGCATGCTGGAGGCGCCCGACGCGTTCCTGCCCGCGTGGGAAGAACTGCTGCAGGACCCGGATCCGTTCGTACGCGCGCTCGCCCGGCTGCAGCTCGGCAAGATGCGGGTCATGCTCGGCGACGGCGGCCGGGAGGCCGACGGCTATCTCGAAACGGCACTGGCGGAGTTCCGCGCGATCGGCGAACGGTTCGGGATCTCGTTCGCGCTGACCGAACTGGCCGACCGGATCGCCACCCGCGGTGAGTTCGCGACCGCCTGCCGGCACTACGAAGAGGCCATCGAGGTGGTCACGCCGATCGGTGCCGTCGAAGACGTCATCCGGATGCGCTCGCGCCAGGCGCGGTTGTACTGGCTGCTCGGCGACGAGGAAGCCGGCGCGGCCGCGATCGCCGAGGCGGAACGCGGCGTGGAGCGGGTCACCTGGCCGGACGCGCTGGCCGAGTTGGCGTTCTCGAAGGCCGATCTTGCCCACTGGGGCGGCGATCCCGCTGAGGCGCGCCGGCAAATCGCCCTGGCGACGTCGATGCTCGGCGAGGAGGCGGGTCGGCCCAACGTCCGGGCCGTCACGCACGACCTGCTCGGCTACCTGGCCGAGGATCTCGACGAGGCACGGGCCGAGCGGTCGGCCGCCTGTGCGGCGGCGGCCGAGGCCGGGCACGCGCCGCTGATCGCGGCCGTCCTCGTCGGTGTCGCGGACCTGGCCCTGCGAACCGAGGAGTACGCGCAGGCGGCGCGGGTGCTCGCGGCGAGCGCGGCGGTGCTGGGGCTGCCGGATCGGTCCAACCCGCAGGCGGCCCGGATCGAGCGGGCGGCACGAAGCCACCTCGGCGAGACGGCATTCGCCGAGGCGACCCGGGAAGGCGCGGAAACGGCCTGGCAGCGGCTGGTCGAGGTCACGCTCGCCCGTTGAACCGCTACGCGGGCTGTGGCTCCAGGGCCACCTTGAGCCAGCCGGGGCTGCGCAGGTCGAACTCGCGGTAGGCGGCGAGCGCGTCGTCAAGCGGTTCCTGTTGCGTGAGCACCTCTTCGGGATTGACCACACCGGACTCCACCATGGACAGCAGCTTCGGGATGTAGCGCGGGTGGTTGCCGTTGCCGGCCTTGACGGTGAGGTTGCGGCCGAGCACCGTGCCGATCGGGAAGAACCGGTCGCTCATCGGGTAGACGCCGACGATGCCGAGGCTGCCCATCTTGGCCAGGCTCTCGATCGCCCACGACTGGGCCTGGCTCGGCGCGTCGCCGGGCTTCCACTGCCCGTCCTGCTCGTTGGTCTCGGGCGCGATCGTGTGCAGTTCATCGCGGTGGACCTGGTCGAGTTCGCGGGTCTGGTCGCTGGCCGGGCCGGACTTCGCGCTTTCCGAGTCGACACCGACGGCGTCGATCGCGCAGTCGGCCCCGATCCCGAGCGTCAGGTCCATGATCGCCGCGACCGGGTCGACCTCGTTGAAGTTGATCACCTCGGCACCGGCGGCCTGAGCGTAGTCGAGCCGGTCGGCGTGCCCGTCGACGGCGATCACCCGGGAGGCGCCGCGCTCGAACGCGGAGCGGATCGCGAACTGGCCCACCGGCCCGCAGCCCCAGACCGTCGCCACCTTGCCGTCGGAGACGTCGGCGATCACCGCGCCGAAATAGCCGGTGGGATAGATGTCGGCCAGCGGGATCGCCTGCGCGTCGGAGACCGAGTCCGGCAGCCGGAACAGGTTGGTGTGCGCACTGGGCACCCGGGCGTACTCGGCCTGCAGCCCGTTGAATGGTCCCTGCTGCTCCGGCGAGCCCGGTGAGCCGGTGCCGGAGCGGGCGCCGTAGGGGTTGATGTTGTCGCACTGGGCGAAGTGGCCGTCGCGGCAGAACGAGCACGACCCGCAGCCGAGCACCGCGGAGATGACCACCCGGTCGCCCGGGGTCAGGTTGTGGACCTGGGAGCCGACCTCTTCGACCACGCCGACGCCCTCGTGCCCCAGAATCTTGCCAGGCTTCATGCCGGGCACGGTGCCCCGGACGAAGTGCAGGTCGGTGCCGCAGATCGCCGCGGTGGTGATCCGGACGATGGCGTCGGCCGGCTCCTCGATCACCGGTTCCGGGACCGTGTCGAGCCGGATGTCGCCCAGACCGTGAAAGACCACCGCTTTCATCAGAACATTCCCCCATCTGGTTGCCCAACGCACCAGCGCCCCGCCTACCCGCGTCGGGGCGGTGCAAACGGCGATCCGGATTCGCATCAACCTTTGCGCCGACGGCTGCGTCGGATCTGGTGAGAGGGGGCGGGATGACCACAGAGTTCGCAGACTTCGTCCGGCTGCGCTATTCCGAGTTGCTGCGTTCGGCGTACCTGCTGACCGGGTCGACGCACCCGGCGGAGGACCTGCTGCAGACGGCCCTGCTGAAGGCGATGGGCCGGTGGTCGGCGATCGAGGACCCGTTGCCCTACATCCGCCGGTCCATGGTCAACCTGCACGTGAGCGTGTGGCGGCGCTACGGCGCGCGGGAGATCCTGCACGCCGTGCTGCCCGAGCGCGGGGTTCGCGACCGCGCACACCAGGTCGAGCAGCGGCACGCCATCGTCGACGCGCTGCGGGCGCTGCCGCCGCGGACCCGGGCGGTCGTGGTGCTGCGCTACTGGGACGACCTGTCCGAGGCCGACACCGCCGCCGCCCTCAACTGCTCGATCGGCACCGTCAAAAGCCAGGCGTCGCGCGGGCTGGCCCGCCTTCGCGTGGTGCTCGAGGAAAGGTCGATGACACCGTGACGCTGGAATCCGAGGTGCGTGCGGCGATGGCCGCGGCGGTCGAGCACGTCCGCCCGGCGCCGGACCCGTTGGCCCGTCTGTTGTCCCGCAAGACCCGCACCCGCCGGTGGGGTTGGACCGCCGCCGGCGTGGTGGCCGCCCTGGGCGCGGTGATCGCCGCCGGTGGGGTGACCTCGACCGCCGACCGGGTGGAACCGCCGCCACCCGTCTCGCGGGCCGACTGGATACGCCAGTTGCTGGAGTCGCCGCCGCGCGGCAGCCTGACCACCGACGAGGCTTTCATGGCGAAGTTGCGCGCCGCGACCGGGCGCGCTCCGCGGATCCTGTTGGCCGACGAGGTCGCCGACCAGCGGATCGCGGTGGTCTCGACCGCGGAGGAGTTGCGGCTCTTCGCGGGCCCGCGCGATGGCACGATCGACGACCTGTTGGCCGGCTGGGCGGCAGTCGGTGGTCCGTTCGAGCATCCGTTCGTCCACGGCGCCATCAACGGCCTGCAGGTGGGCATCGCCCCCGACGGATGCGAGATCGACACGGCCGCACTGCCCGAGGCGACCGATTGGCGACCGGCGCGGACCGACTCCTATCTGGTGCGCGTGGCGCGGCAGCCGGGCGAATGGTGGCGGGTGACGTGCGGCGGCGAGGTCAGGTTTGAGGGCCCGGCCCGAGGCGGCGAACAGTTCCGCTCAGACCCGGAGACGGTCGCGCAGGCTCAGCGGAGGGAGGTCGCGTTGGCGAGCGGCGACAGCCGTGGTTCGGTCGACCAGGACCTCGGGAAGCAGGCCGACCGGTCGTTGGACGAGACCATGGGCGACCGCTTGACCGCGCCGCCGCGGGCGGTGTTCGGCGGCCCGGCCACGGTGGCGCTGGCCGCGCCCGCGGTGGGCGGCGGCTGGTGGGTGTGCCTGGGCCGGGATCTCGAAGGCGGCGTGTCCACCAACCTGTTCCACACGATGAGCGATCCGTTCGCCGGCACGCCGGTGACGGCGGCGCGCGACGTCGACGGCACGGTGGCCGTGATCGGCCCCGCGAACGCGACGGCAGCCCGGATCCGCCTTGCCGGACGCACCATCATGGACGGTTCGCTGAGCGAAGGCTTCGGCCTGCTCAAGGTCGATCCGGCGGTTCTGTCGGAGGCCGATGGGCGGCGGGCACAGGTCGAGGCCCTCGACGACGCCGGCACGGTGCTCGCCACCGGCCCCGTCGACGACGGCCCACCGCCGCGTGACGTGGTCGACCGCTGGGGCGACTGAGCGGGCCGGGGCGCTGTGACGTCAGCCGATCACGTGACGCGCCGGCGCCGTGGCCAGGAAGCCGCCGGACTGGCGTGACCACAGGTCGGCGTAGAGGCCGTCCTGGGCGAGCAGCTCCGCGTGGGTGCCCTGCTCGACGATCCGGCCGGCGTCGAGGACCACGATCCGGTCGAGGTGGGCGATCGTGGAGAGGCGGTGCGCGATCGCGATCACCGTGCGGCCCGCCATCACCTCGCCCAGGGTGTCGTGGATGGCGGCCTCGGCCTCGGAGTCGAGTGCGGAGGTCGCCTCGTCGAGCACGAGGATCGGCGCGTCGCGATAGAAGGCCCGGGCCAGCGCGATCCGTTGTCGCTGGCCGCCGGACAGGCGCACGCCACGCTCGCCGACGTGGGCGTCCAGGCCGGTGCGGCCGTCACCGTCGCGCAATGCGGCGACGAAACCGTCGGCCGAGGCCCGCCGCACCGCGGCCGCGAGCCGCGGATCGTCGCCGCCAGGGCCGCTAGGACCGCCGGAGCCGCCAGGGCCGCCGGGGCCAGCGATGTTCTCCCGGACCGAACGGTGCAGCAGGGTGGCCTCCTGGGCGACCATGGCGATCTGGTCGCGCAGGCTTTCCTGTGTCACGTCGGTGATGTCGGTGCCGTCGATCGTGATCGTGCCGGATTCCGCGTCGTGGAAACGCAGCAGCAGACCGACCAGTGTGGACTTCCCGGCGCCCGAGCGGCCGACGATGCCGACGCGTTCGCCGGCGGCTATGTCGAGGGTCAGGCGGTCGAGCCCACCGGCGCCACGGCCGTAGTGGTGGCTGACGGCCGCGAAACTGATCGCGCCGCCGCGTACGCGGAGGTCGGTCGCCTCGGGTTTGTCGGCCACCGCCAGCGGCTGCGCGACGGTCCGCAAAGCCCGGCGCAGGGCGCCGACCGAACCGAACAGCGCCGAGACGGCGTCGAGCAGCCATTCGGCCATCGAGGTGATCCGGAAGCTGAGCGCCAGCGCGGCGGCGACCAGGCCCAACGGCGCGGCATCTGTGCGCCAGAGCGCGATGCCGTAGCCGACGAGCCCGACCAGCAGCGCGCTGCCGAGCGTCATCATGGTGCTGTTGATGGTCACCTCGACCCGCTGCAGGTCGAGATGCGCGCGCCGGGCCCGGGCGAACACCTGACGGTCGTGGGCGGTGCGGCTGCGCTGACCACCGAGCAGGGCGAGCGTGTCGACGTTGGCGTAGGAGTCGACCAGCAGGCCGGTCAGCGCCGACTCGGCGTCCTGCAGGCGCTCGGACGCCCGGCGGTAGCGCGGGACGGCCCACCACATCAGCAGCGCGTAGGCCAGGATCCAGGCACTCAGTGGGAGCAGCAGGCGCAGGTCGATCGACGACATCACCCACACCGAACCGGCGATGTAGGCGACCACGAACACGAGCGTGTGGATCACGCAGTAGGCGGCCGTGCTGGCGGCCTCGCCGCCATCGCGGACCCAGGTGGCGATGCGGCCGGCCAGGTCGTCGCGGAACCAGCCGACCGACTGCCGGGACACGTGCCGGTGTGCCCGCCAGCGGGCCAGCGGGCGCGCGTTGCCCCGGAACGCGATGTCGTCGAGCGCCTCGCTGACGAAGCTGATCAACGGCCGGACCAGCAGCAGGAACGCGGCGACGATGAGTAGTTCGGTGCCGTGGTCGGCCCAGAAGGTGTCCGGTGTGCCCGCGGCGAGGGTGTCGACCAGGCGGCCGGCGTAACCGATGAGCCACACCTCGATCGCGGCGCACACCACCGTGGTGGTCACGGCGGCGAGGACGACCGGCCGCAGCGGCCGGAACTCGCTCAGCAGGAAACGACCGACGGTGGCCGGCGGAACACGGTTGTCGGAGGTGGTCGGGAAGGGGTCGACCGGGTTTTCGAAGAGACCGAACACGAGAACGAGTCTCTTAGGAACGGAAGCGCACCGCCCTCCATTTACAAGCTATACGGCATCGGGGGGCTTGCGGCAAGGCCCGGGTCGTGCCGGAGAATCGGCGGCCGAAGCCAGGACCTGCGGAAATGGGGGTACGACATGCGGGTGTTGCTGTCGACATACGGTGGCCGCGGTGACGTCGAACCGCTCGTCGCGCTCGCGGTGCGGCTGCGCGAATCCGGCGCGGAGGTGCGAGTGTCCGCACCGCCGGATTGGGCCGAGCGGTTCGCGCGGTTCGATCTGGAGTTGACGCCGCTCGGCGCATCGGTGCGGGACCTGCTGCACGCGAAGACGGCGCCGTCGGTGGCGGATGTGCCGAGGATGGCGGCCGAGTTGATGGCCGACCAGTTCGCCAAACTGCCGGCGGTGGCGCAGGGGTGCGACACGGTGGTGGCGACGGGTCTGTTCCCGGTCGCGGCCAGCGTGCAGTCGGTGGCCGAGAAGCTCGGGGCCCGTTACGTCTACGCGGCCTACTGCCCGGTCTTCCTGCCGTCGCCGCAGCGCCGGCCGATGCCGGCGCCCGGCAAGCCCCTGCCCGCGGACGTGACCGACCCGGGAGAACTCGACGCGATCAGCATCCGGAACTACAACGAGGTGTTCGGCGAGGCGCTCAACGCCAACCGGGCGTCGCTCGGGTTGCCGCCGGTCGACAACGCCCGCGACCAGGTCTTCACCGATCACCCATGGGTGGCGGCGGACCCGGTCCTGGCGCCGGCGGACCCGGGCCTCACCCAGCCCGGTGCGTGGACCCTGCCCGACGAGCGCCCGCTGCCGGCGGCGCTGGAGGCGTTCCTCGACCAGGGCACGCCACCGGTGTACGTGGGCTTCGGCAGCATGCGGGCGCCGGCCGACATCGCACGGATCGCCGTCGACGCGATCCGTGCGCAGGGGCGGCGGGCCGTTTTCGGTGGCGGTTGGGCCGGTCTGGCACCGATCGAGGAGTGGGACGGCTGTTTCGCCGTCGACGAGGTCAACCAGCAGGCGCTGTTCCGGCGGGTGGCGGTGGCCGTCCACCATGGCGGCGCCGGCACCACGACGGCGGCCGCCGCGGCCGGCGTGCCGCAGGTGGTGGTGCCGCAGATGGCCGACCAGCCCTATTTCGCGGCTCGGGTGGCGGAACTGGGCATCGGCGTCGCGCACGACGGTGCGACACCGACGACGGAGTCGCTGTCGGCGGCGCTGGAGCGCGCCCTGACCGCCGACACCCGCACCCGGGCGGCCGCGGTGGCACCGACGATCCGCACCGACGGCGCCACCGTGACCGCGCGGCTGCTGGTCGAGGGGCACGGCCACGAGAGTTAATGCCGGCGTCGCTGAAGCATCACCTGGATGTCGGGACGGCAGGGTTGGCTCGGGCGACTGCTGTCATCCGAACTAGGAGCGAACCTCGTGCCCACATCTCGTCGCGCCCTGCTCGGCGCCGGCGCTGCCGGGGTCGGCCTGGCTGTCGCCGGTGCCGTTCCCTCGCTGGCCCAGGCCAACCCGGGCCGGCCCCGCCCGGCCGCGGGCAACACGCCGTTCCCGCCGCTCGTCGACGACCCCAACGGCATTCTGGCGCTGCCCACGGGCTTCAGCTACGCGATCGTCACCCGGACCGGCGTGACCAAGCTCGACCACGGCCAGGGTCGCACCCCGTCGGACCACGACGGCATGGCCGTGTTCGACGCCGGCCACGGCCGTTACACCATCATCCAGAACCACGAGATCGACCCGGGCGCCGAGCACGGCGTACCGCATGTCAAGGGCACCGTGTACGACCCCAGCGCGGTCGACGCCGGCGGCTGCACGGTGATCACGACCGACCGCGCGGGCCGCAACCTGGGCGAGTTCGTCGGCATCTCCGGCACCGTCTCCAACTGCGCCGGCGGTCCGACGCCGTGGGGGTCGTGGCTGACCTGCGAGGAGACCGACGACCGCGCCGGCGACCAGTGGGAGGAGGGCGACCGGTCCGGCGTCTTCCAGAAGGACCACGGCTACGTCTTCGAGGTGACGGCCGACGGCAAGGCCGACCCGCGACCGATCAAGTGCCTGGGCCGTTACGCCCACGAGGCGGTGGCGATCGGCAAGGACCGCACCAGCGTCTACCTCTCCGAGGACGCCGGCGGCCCCAACGGCCTGTTCTACCGGTGGACCGCGCCGCGCGGCGTGAAGCTCGGCCCGGGCGTGTTCACCGGCCTCGCGCCGAACGCCGGCGTGCTGGCGGCGATGGCGATCGTCATGGACGACGGTTCGGTGCTGCCGGACGTGGCCTATCTGACCTCCGCCCAGCTCGGCCGCCCGTTCCCGGTGCGCTGGGTCGAGGTGCCCGAGCGCGACGCGCAGTCGAAGGCGGTGCGCGAGCAGTTCGCCGACGGCCAGGTGACCCGCGGCAAGAAGTTCGAGGGCGTGTGGGGCACCGACGAGGGCGTGTACGTCGTCAACTCCTACGCCTGGGACGAGGGTGAGCTGCCGGCCGACGCCACCCCGCACGACGGCATGGTCTGGTTCTACAACTACCGCGACCAGACCATCCAGTTGGTTACCTACTTCCCGCACCAGCCCACGGCGGAGGACGGGTCGGCGGCCAAATACACCGACCTGACCTTCGACGGGCCCGACAACGTGACGGTCACGCCGTGGGGCAGCCTGGTGCTCGCCGAGGACGGCGCGGGCGCGTCGCACGTGCTCAGTTCGTTCCCGGGCGGCCCGACCTACGCGATCGCCCGCAACCAGCTCAACGACTCCGAGTTCTGCGGCCCGACCTTCACGGCCGACGGCAAGGTGCTCTTCGTCAACATGCAGGACCCGGGGCTGACCCTGGCCATCACCGGCCCGTGGGAGAAGTACCTCGGCTGACGGCGCGAGCGGTGGGGGTCGGGCGACCGGCCCCTATCGCCGTCACCGGGCCATCCACTGCCAGATGTGGGTGCCGTGGTCGCTCGGGTCGTTGCGGGCGACGTAGATCCACGACCAGTGGCCCGGGAACTGGTGACCGTTCCAAATGACGTGGTCGTAGAGCGACAGGATCGAGCCCGGGATCAGCTCGTGCGCGTGCACCGTGTTCGCCTCCGGCGGCACGGTGTCGTCGTCGCGCGAGGCGACCAGCCAGGTCGGGGTGCCGATCGCGGCCAGTTCGGCGTCGGTGATCATCACCGGGCCGCCCGGGTCGAGCGACTCGACGACGCCGCAGATCGGCACGGACGCGGCGAAGGTGCGGGGGTAGGTCGTGGTCATCTTCAGGCTCATGTAGCCGCCGTTGCTGCAACCGGCGACGTAGATCCGGTCGCGGTCGATGTGGTGCCGGCGGGCGAGGTCGTCGACGATCTCCATGATCAGCGGTGCGAAGCGCGGGCCGTCTTCGAGCCAGAACGACGTGCTCTGCGGCGCCACGACGTACGCCCCGCGGAAGATCCGTTGTGCTTCGTCGGTGGCGAAGCCGAGCGCGCCGCGGTTGGCCCGCAGCGTGGTCTCGTTGTCGTAGTAGTTGTCGGGCAACGAGGCACCCTCTCCCCCGCCGTGCAGCCAGACGATCAGCGGCCGCTGGCCGCGCCGGTCGGTGGGCGAGAACAGCCGGTATTTCATGCCCGAGCCGGACGTGTGGTAGCTGAACCGGTCGACCTCGGGGTTGACCAGCCGGCCCTGCACGAAGCTGTCGATCACGAGCGGGCCCCGGCCGCGTACGACGACGGGTGTGTTCTGGGTGATCGTGTAAACCAGGTCGAGCTGGACGTTGCGGCCCCTGCTCAGGATGTAGCCGAGGGTGCCGCCGCCGACCTGGCCCTCGGCGAAGCTCAGGTCGAGCACGATGTCGCCGTGGCGGTCGAGCCGGGCAGCGGTCACCGGTCGGTCGAGGTCGTATTCGCTGAAGATCTGGTCGCCCGGCGCGATCGGGATCGGGCTGGTGGCCTTCGCGTGCACGCTGAAGGTGCCCGTGGTCAGGCTGGCCGGGTCGATCCGGCCAAGGCGGCTGGTGTCGAGGGTGACCGAGGTGACCTGCTCACCGCCGTCGAGCACGGTCGCGTCGAGGGTGAACCGGACCCGGGTCGACGAGCCGGCCTGTGCGACGCCCGGCAGCGACAGCCCGGCCACGGCACCCGCTCCGGCGGTCAGGATCGTGCGACGGCTGATCGGCGTTGCCATGCGATTCCCCTCACTTCGACGCTTATCGCTTCGAAGTCGGTCTATCACAGGTGCGGCGCCGGGTCGAGCCGGGCGGGCAGGCCGAACGCCGCGACGTGTGCCGCGCCGACGAACGCGTTGATCTCCGCGATCCGGCCGTCGACGATCCGCAGCACGTCGACCACCAGGCCTTCGTAGCGCGCGCTGCCCTCCGCGCGGAGGTAGTTGACCAGCGCCGGCCGGCCGTTGGCCCGGACCGGGACCGTGCGCCAGTCCAGCGGCCGGGCCAGGAACGCCGCCACCGCGTCGGCGCCGACGACCGGCGGGTCGGGCGGCATGGTGATCCGCACGTCGTCGGCGAGCAGGATGCGGATCGACTCGGCGCCGGACGCCTCCCGGTATCGGCGCAGGATCTCCTCGTCGCCGGCGGTCAGCACCGGGCGGCGCCAGTCCTGTGGATCGGCGGGCGCGTGGCCGCGGACGGTCCGGCGGGCCCGCTGGACCAGGCTGTTGGCGGCCGGGACAGCCACGCCGAGGACGGCGGCGACCTCGCCTGGTGTCCAGCCGCTGACGTCGCGCAGCACGAACGCGGCGCGCTGCCGGGGTGGCAGGTACATCAGGGCCGCGATCAGCGCGAGTTCGACGATCTCGGCGCCTTCGACATCCGCGGCGACGTCGGGGTAGGGGCCGATCGCCGTGCTCCACTCGAGGATGTCGCTGGCCGGTGCCGTGCGCCGCTCGGCCGCCTTGCGGGTGTCGAGGAAGGCGTTGGTGGCGATGCGGTAGAGCCAGGTGCGCACCGAGGCCCGCCCCTCGAAGCGGTCGCGGGCCCGCCACGCCCGCAGGAAGGTCTCCTGGGTCAACTCGTCGGCGTCGGCGACGTTGCCGGCGAGCCGGTAGCAGTGCGCGTGCAACTCCCGCCGGTGGTCGTCGAAGGCCGCCGCGAGCCAGCCGGGTGCGCTCACGGGCGACAGGCTACCGATGACAGCTGACGGGTTGCCTCGTCGGTACCGGCAACGAACCGCTTGACCGTCGAGGAGGAACCATGACACCGCAGGTTGTCGACCGTGGCACCTGGCTGCGCGCGCGGGCCGCGCTGCTGACCCGGGAGAAGGCACACACCCGCGAGGGCGACGCGATCGCCGCCGCTCGCCGCCGGCTGCCGATGGTCGAGGTGGACCCGACCGTCACGCTCGTCGGCGCGAACGGGCCCACGGCCCTGCACGACATCTTCGAGGGGCGCGACCAACTGCTGGTCTGCAAGCACATGTGGCACCGCGGGAAGAGCTTCGCCGAGCAGTGCCGGGGCTGCACGGCGACGGTGTGGAACTTCCAGGATCCGACCTATCTCGAGGCGCGCGGCGTCACGTTCGCCGTCTGGTGCCAGGGCCCCTATGACGAGTTCGCGCCGTACCGCGATTTCATGGGTTATCCGACGCCCTGGTACTCCGTCGACGGCATCGACGTGCCCGGCATCTCGGACGGGTGGATCACCACCTACCTGCGGGTCGGTGACCGGATCTTCCAGACCTACGAGACCGACGGCCGCGGCTGTGAGGTGATGATGCCGGCCCTGCGGCTGCTGGACCTGACCGTCTACGGGAGGCAGGAGCAGTGGGAGGACTCGCCGGCGGGGTGGCCGCAGGATCCGACCCAGAGTTGGTTCGTGCGGGACGGGCGGCCGATCCCGCAGTGGACCCGCCTAATGCCGGGTTCGGCTGAGGTCGGCGCCGATTGCGGCTAGACCGGTAGGTATGAGGATCGCCCCGCCGCCGGACACACTGCCCCGGGCCATCCAGGCCCGGGGCGTACGGCACAACACCCTGCGCGACCTGAACGTCGACGTCCCGCTCTGGCGTACCGTCGTGATCGCCGGTGTGTCCGGCTCGGGCAAGACCTCGCTGGCCATGGGCACCCTCTACGCCGAGGGCCTGCACCGGTTCCTGGAGGGCCTGAGCACCTACAGCCGGCGCCGGCTGACCCAGGCCGAGCGGCCGGACGTGGACCGGATCGACCACCTGCCGCCGGCGCTCGCGTTGCGGCAACGGCCGCCGGTACCCGGGCCGCGCAGCACGGTCGGCACGATGAGCGAGGTGCTCAACGTGTTGCGGCTGATCATGTCGCGGCTCGGCACCCACCGCTGCCCCAACGGCCACGCCGTGCCGCCGTCGATCGCCACGCAGGCGATGGAGATCCAGTGCCCGGTGGACGGCGTGCGGTTCGCGCCGCCGAGCGCGGAGTCGTTCGCGTTCAACTCGATCGGGGCCTGCCCGGGCTGCAACGGCATCGGCACCCGGTTCGACGTCGACACCGACGCGCTGGTCCCGGACCCCGACAAGACGATCGCCGACGGCGCCGTGCTGCCGTGGAACGTGGGCGGGCGCCGGGTGAGCATGTTCGCCGCCGGCGAACTCGGTGTGCGGCTCGACGTGCCCTACCGGAAGCTGACCCGCAAGGAAAAAGACTTCGTGCTGCACGGGAAACCGGTCAAGCAGTTGGTGGTGGTGTCGGGGCGCAACGGGCGGCAGGTCCAGCTCAACGTCACCTACGACAACGCGGTGACCGCGGCCCAGAAGTCGGAGAACAGCAGATATCTCGTCTCGCACACCTGCCCCGTCTGCCACGGCACCCGGTTGCGCCCGGAGGCGTTGACCTCCAGTCTCAACGGCCGCAATCTGGCGGAGATCAGCGCGCTCGACCTCGACCACCTGGTCGCGTTCGCCAACGACCTGCCGCCGCTGATGCCGCCGGAGCTGAGCCGGCTGACGACCGGGCTGGTCGGCGAGTTGACCGGCGCGATCGGGCCGCTGATCGACCTCGGCCTGGGCTATCTGGGCCTCGACCGGGCCGGCGCCACCTTGTCGACCGGCGAACGGCAGCGGATCGAACTGACCTCGACCGTACGCGCGAACACCGCCGGTATGCTCTACGTGCTCGACGAGCCGTCGGTCGGCCTGCACCCGAGCAACGTCGAGGGGTTGCGCAAGACGATTGCCGCGTTGACCGGCAACGGCAACACCGTGGTCATCGTCGAGCACGATCTCGACCTGATCCGCACGGCCGATTGGGTGATCGAACTCGGTCCGGGCGCGGGCCGGCTGGGCGGCACGATCGTCGCCGAGGGCACGCCCGACCAGATCCAGAAAAACCGCAAGTCGATCATCGGTCCGTTCCTGAGCGGCGGGCCGGCGGTCTCCCGCCCGCCCCGGCCACTTCCCCGCGAGCGCGCCACGATCGCCGTGCGGCGGCTCTACAACCTGCGCAACGTGACCGTCGGGTTCCCGGTCAACCGGTTGACCGCGCTGGCCGGCCCGTCCGGCGCCGGCAAGACCGCGCTCGTGCTCGACAGCCTGATCCCGGCCGCCCGCGCGCGGTTGGCCGGCGACCCGTTGCCCGAGCACGTCACGCGTTGACGCTGGGCTCGATCCGCCAGGTCGTGGAGATCGACGCGACACCGATCGGCCTGAACGCTCGGTCGACGCCGAGCACCTACTCCGGCGCGTTCGACGCCATCCGCAACTACTTCGGTGCCGCGTCGGGCCGCCCGGCCGGCCACTTCTCGTTCAACACCAAGGAAGGGCAGTGCCCGACCTGCCGCGGGATCGGCTCGATCGACCTCGACGTGCAATACCTGCCCGACATCAACGTCGAGTGCCCGACCTGCCACGGTGCCAGGTTCAACGACGAGACGCTGGCGGTACGCGTGGACGGGCTCACGATCGCCGACGTGCTGGGGTTGACCGTGCGCGAGGCGGTGGAGCGGTATGCGGCCGTGCCGACGATCGTCCGCCCGCTGCGGCCGATGGTCGACGTCGGCCTCGGTTATCTGAAGCTGGGCGAGCCGACGCCCTCACTGTCGGGCGGCGAGTCGCAGCGGTTGCGCATCGCGGCCCGGTTGCGCAGCAGTCAACGCGACGTCCTTTATGTACTCGACGAGCCTTCGACGGGGCTGCATCCGGTCGACATCCGCACCCTCGTCGGCGTCTTCGACCGGCTCCTGTCCGACGGGGCGACCATCATCGTGATCGACCACGACCTGGACGTGCTCGCGGCGGCCGACCACGTGCTCGACATGGGCCCGGGCGGTGGCCCCGACGGCGGCCGCGTCGTCGCCCGCGGCACGCCGGCCGAGGTCGCGGCCGATCCACACAGCGTCACCGGGCCATGGCTCGCGGCCCACTCGGCCGTCGTGCGGGCGCCATCGAACTAACGAGCGCGATCCAAACTTGAGCTGTTCCAGAAAAGTGGCCTAAGGTCTATCAGCGTGACGGTGGACTCCCAGACGCGGCTGCGGTCGGTCTCGTTGCGGGTGACCCGGCCTCGGCTGGCGGTGCTCGCCGTCCTGAACGACCACCGACACGTCGACGCCGAGACCGTGTTGGCGCTGGTGCGCGCCGGTCATCCCGAGGTCTCCCGGCAGACGGTATACGACGTGCTGCGGGCGCTGACGAACACCGGCCTGGTGCGGCGGATCCAGCCGGCCGGTGCGACCGCCCGCTACGAGGCCCGGGTGGCCGACAACCATCACCACGTGGTGTGCCGCTCCTGCGGCGCCATCGCCGACGTCGACTGTGTCGTCGGCCATGCACCCTGTCTCACCGCCTCGGGCGATCACGGCTTCGTGATCGACGAGGCGGAGGTCGTGCTCTGGGGTTCCTGCCCCGCCTGCGCGACCGCCCGTTTCCCCCAGTGATCGGCCAGTTCGGAAGGAAGCACATGAGCGACACCCAGGACCAGACGGCCGGCTGCCCGGTCGCGCACGACTCGGCCACCGCGCACGGCAGCGAGAGCGAGAACCCGGCGATCGACTCGCCGACCCCGAAGACCGGCGGTCGTCCGCGCACCAACCGGGACTGGTGGCCCAACCAGCTCGACCTGTCGGTGCTGCACGCCCAGCCGGCCAAGGGCAACCCGCTCGGCGAAGACTTCAGCTACGCCAAGGAGTTCGCGAAGCTCGACCTCGCGGCCCTCAAGCAGGACATCGTCGACGTGCTCACCACCTCCCAGGACTGGTGGCCGGCCGACTTCGGCCACTACGGCGGCCTGATGATCCGGATGAGCTGGCACGCCGCCGGCACCTACCGCACCCACGACGGCCGCGGCGGCGCGGGCGACGGTGGCCAGCGGTTCGCACCGCTCAACAGCTGGCCCGACAACGCCAACCTCGACAAGGCCCGCCGGCTGCTGTGGCCGGTCAAGCAGAAGTACGGCCAGCAGATCTCCTGGGCCGACCTGCTCGTGCTCGCCGGCAACGTCGCACTGGAGTCGATGGGCTTCAAGACCTTCGGCTTCGGCTTCGGCCGCGAAGACGTCTGGGAGCCGGAGGAGATCTTCTGGGGCCAGGAGGACACCTGGCTCGGTGAGCGCTACGTCTCCGACACCGAGATGGCGCCCAATGTCGGCGCGACCGAGATGGGCCTGATCTACGTCAACCCGGAGGGTCCCCGCGGCAGCGCCGACCCGCTCGCGGCGGCGCACTTCATCCGCGAGACCTTCGGCCGGATGGCGATGAACGACGAGGAGACCGTCGCGCTGATCGCCGGCGGTCACACGTTCGGCAAGACCCACGGCGCCGGTCCCGCCGACGACCACGTGGGTGCCGAGCCCGAGGGCGCCCCGCTGGAGGCGCAGGGGTTGGGCTGGCTGAGCAGCTACGCCAGCGGCAAGGGCGCCGACACGATCACCAGCGGCCTGGACGTCACCTGGACCGACAAGCCGACCCAGTGGAGCAACCGCTTCTTCGAGATCCTCTTCGCGTACGAGTGGGAGCTGACCACCAGCCCCGGCGGCGCGAAGCAGTGGGTCGCCAAGGACGCCGAGGCGATCATCCCGGACGCGCACGACCCGGCGAAGAAGCACAAGCCGACGATGCTCACCACCGACCTGTCGCTGCGCGTCGACCCGGCGTACGAGCGGATCTCCCGTCGTTTCCTGGAAAACCCGGAGGAGTTCGCGCTCGCCTTCGCGAAGGCCTGGTACAAGCTGCTGCACCGCGACATGGGGCCGGTCAGCCGCTACCTTGGGCCGTGGGTCGCCGAGCCGCAGTTGTGGCAGGACCCGGTGCCGGCGGTCGACCACGAACTCGTGGGCGAGGCCGACGTCGCCACCCTCAAGGCCATGGTCCTGGAGTCGGGCCTGACCACCGCCCAGTTGGTCTCGACGGCCTGGGCGTCGGCGGCGAGCTTCCGCTCCACCGACAAGCGCGGCGGCGCCAACGGGGCCCGCATCCGGCTCGAGCCGCAGCGCAGCTGGGAGGTCAACGAGCCGGCACAGCTGTCGACGGTCCTCGACACGCTCGAGGGCATCCGGCGCAAGTTCAACGACGCGGGCGGCGCCAAGATCTCGCTCGCCGACCTGATCGTGCTGGCCGGTTCGGCCGCGGTCGAGAAGGCGGCGCGCGACGCCGGTGTCGAGGTGACCGTGCCGTTCCGCCCGGGCCGCACCGACGCCAGCGCGGAGCAGACCGACGTCGAGTCGTTCGCGGTGCTCGAGCCGCGCGCCGACGGCTTCCGCAACTACCTGCGCGCCGGCGAGAAGGCCCAGCCGGAGGTGCTGCTGGTCGAACGCGCCTACATGCTCGACCTGACCGCGCCCGAGATGACCGTCCTGGTCGGCGGCCTGCGCTCGCTCGGCGCCAACGTCGGTGGCGCGCGCCACGGTGTGCTCACCGATCGGCCGGGCGTGCTGACCAACGACTTCTTCACCAACCTGCTCGCACCCGGCACCCGGTGGAAGGCATCGGAGACCGAGGAGCAGGTGTACGAGATCCGCGACGTCACCACCGACGAGGTCAAGTGGACCGCCACCCCGGTCGACCTGATCTTCGGTTCCAACTCGCAACTGCGGGCGCTCGCGGAGGTCTACGCCAGCCAGGACGGGCGCGACCGCTTCGTGGCCGCTTTCGTCGCGGCGTGGACGAAGGTCATGGAACTCGACCGGTTCGACCTGGCCTGAGTTCGGTCTAGTTTGACGGGCCCGGCCGCTCGGCCGGGCCCGTCGCGTGTGGGCCCAGATGGCTGCGCTCGCCCTCGTGGTCGAGGATGCACAGGACCTCGGCCGGCCCGCCGTGGGCGCCGAACGCGTGCGGGACCATCGTGGAGAACTCGGCGGCCTCGTTGGTGCCGACCAGGATCGTGCGCTCACCCAGGCGCAGCATGATCGTGCCGGAGAGCACGGTGAACCAGTCGCGCCCCGGGTGCACCCGCAGGTCTTCCGGCACCTTGCGGGTGATCCGCATCTTCGCGACGGTCTGCCCCCGGTCGCGCGACAACAGCCAGGTCGTGATGCCCCGGGCCGCGTCGCGGTGGGGCCGGATCACCACGTCGTCGTCGGCGCCCGACTCGACCAGGTGGTCGAGCGTGGTGCCCAGCGCGCGGGCGATGGCCGTCAGTTGGTCCAGGGCGATCCGCCGGTGACCGGTCTCGATCCGGCTCAGCGTCGACGGGCTGAGCAGGCAACTGGCGGCCAGTTCGTCGAGCGACCAGCCGCGGGCGAGCCGCAGGGCCCGGATCCGCGACCGGACGTTGGCCTCGAGGTCTCCCTCTTGCTTCTCTTGCTTCTCTTGCTTCATACGCAAGATGTTATGCCTTTGCGGCAAGAGGTCGCTACCGTCGACGCATGGCACACGACCACATGATCGAGATGCTCGACCTGGACGCTGAGGTCCTGCACGACTACCACCGCGAGCTGACCCAATGGGTCGGCCGCGAGGCCGGCGACCACCCCCGCGTCGTCGACCTCGGCGCCGGTAGCGGCACCGGTTCGCTCGCCCTGGCCCGCGACCTACCCGGTTCGACCGTCACCGCGGTCGACGTCTCCCCCGACATGCTCGCCCACCTGCGCGCCAGGGCCGACGCCGCCGGCCTGGGCGACCGGATCCGCACCGTCGAGGCCGACCTCGACCAGCCGTGGCCCGACCTCGGCCCGACCGACGTGATCTGGGCCGCTTCGTCAATGCACCACATGGCCGACCCGGCGCGGGCGCTGACGTCGGCGTTCGGAACCCTGCGCCCCGGCGGCCTGCTGGTGATCGCGGAACTGGACTCGTTTCCCCTGTTCCTGGCCGGCACACCCGACGAAGACCTGGAGCGACGCGGCCACGCGGAGATGGCCCGCCGACGGGACGAGGCCGGCCTGCACATGCACGAGAACTGGCCGACCCGAATCAACACCGCCGGCTTCGGCGCGGTCAACGAACGCCGCTTCGACATCGACCTGCGGCCGCCTCTGCCGCCGGCGACCGCTCGCTATGCCGAGGTGTCCCTGCTGCGGATGCGCGACGCCCTGGAGGGACGGCTGGCCACCGCCGACCTGGCCGCGCTGGAAAAGGCCGCGACAGGCACGGCCACCCGCACCGACCTCAGCGTGCGCACGACCCGTACGGTGTGGCTGGCCCGCCGCTAGCTGTCTGATCCCGGCTGCGGCCGCTCGGCCTGGTCGTCGGCAGCCCGCGAAGGCCGCGCGTGGGCGGCGACCCGGAGCGCCGCCGTGCGGCGCTCGACCCGGACGCGACCTTGCTCTGGGCGCCGATCCTGGTCGGCGCGGTGCTGCGCGGTTCGGGCGAGACGCGACACAGGCAGCGCGTCGGCCGCGACCCGACAGGCGTCACCAACCACCGCCGCGCGGGGGTCGACGCGGGCCAGGCGGGCACCACCAGGTCAGCTTGGGCGATGCGGTCTTCGCCGCAGTGGCGTCCCGCTACGGCGTGCTCGACGCGGTCATCGAGGCCGAGCGGGCGGCCGGCTGGCGGGCGGCACCGGGCGGCAAGGCGGACAAGGCCCGCGCGCGTACCCGGGTCGCGGTTGCGGCCAGCGCCTTTGTCTGTGCTTCCGCGCCGTTTTCGGTCTCGCTGCGGGCGAGGTCGGCGCCGTGCTTCAGGAAACCGCGTAGCGCGGCGGCCGTGAACGCGTCGAACTCGCGGCCGTAGAGGGTGGCCGCGTGTGCCAACTGCGTCGCGGTGACCAGGCCCGGCATCTCCATGCCGGTGTGCGGGTTGGCGGGTGACAGGCCGGCCTGGTCGTGCAGCCGGCGCAACGTGGGCAGCTCCGCGTCGACGAGGGACCGCACCTGTTCGGCGGCCGCCCGCAGCGTCGGGTCCGTGGAGTGGGCCGGCACCAGGTCGAGCAGGGGACGCACCTGCTCGTCCATCGCGATGGTGATCTCGATCCAGGCCCGGTCGGTGCCGCCGAACGTGACCGGCGTGGCGGGCTGCTGTTTCGCACAACCCGCCACGCCGGACAATAGGGCTGCTGCCGCCGCGGCCAGGACGAGCCGGGGGCACGTCAGCATCGGGAGTCGTCAGGGATAGTTGACGACGGTGTGCGGCGTGACGTTGCTCGGCAGGGCGGCCGAGCCGGTGTCGTTGATGACGTGGGTGATCGAACCCTTGCCGAGCGACACGGTGAGTACGTCGTGGAACCGCACGTTGGCGTTCACCGGGACCTCGAACGAGTGGTAGGCGGCGATGCTCGGGTCGGCGGTGAAGACGCAGTAGCTGCCCAGGCCCCAGGCCTCGTGGGAGGTGACCGAGTTGGCCACCTTGTAGGCGGCGTAGCCGGTGATGCCGTCGTGCGACCACGCGGCGGCGCTGGGTGGGTCGTAGGGCAGTTCGTTCTGGAAGAAGATCGTCTTGCCGCCGTTGCCGTTCCAGACCACGTTGTACTTCTCGAAATGCTCGACGAACAGGCCGTACGCCGTGACGTTCTGGCCGTTGACGAGGAGCCCGGTGTCGGCCGGGTTGGAGGTCCAGCCGGCGCCGCTGCCATGGTCGGCGCGCCACGACCAGATGTGGTCGATGATGGTGTTGTTGTTGTTGACGATCAGGGCGTTGGTGACCCTGGCGGCCCCGGCGCCGCCGACCCGCAGGAAGACGTCGGAGATCAGGTTCGGTGCGCCGGCGTGGTTGCCGGTGGCGCCGGCCGGGCCGACCTGGAGCAGGGCCGGTGAGTTGGTCGAGCCGGCGTCGAACAGCAGGCCCGCGATCTTGACTCCATCGACGTCACCGACGCGCATGGGCAGGGCGCCGTTGTCGGCAACGATGGTGGCGTAGCCGAGGCCGAGTACGACGGTGTTGGCCCGGTTGATGGCGACGGTCTGGTTGAGGTGGTAGACGCCGGGCGTGAACAACAGGTTCAGCCCCTGCGCGGCGGCCTGGTTGAGCGTGGCGGCGCTGACGCCCGGCTTGGCGACGTAGAACTGGTTGATGGACAGCGAACTGCCGGCGGTGTTGCCACTGGTCCAGGTGGCGCCGCTGGAGTTGGTCCGCAGCGCGGGCACGAACACCCGGTAGCCGCTGGCGTCGGCATAGAGGTAGGGCTTCTCCTGGGTCACCGGGGAGGTGGCCAGCGTGGTGATCGCCGGGCTCGGGAAGCTCTGGGCCGGCGCGCCGCGTACGCCCGAGAAGACCATGTTCCACAGGGCGCCCTTCCAGCTGCCGATCGTGCTGTCGCGGGTGAACCACTGTTGCTGGGAGCACGGGCTGATCTGCCCGCTGACCCGGCTGTCGGCGATGTAGCCGCCGGACGCCCAGCCGCAGTTGGGCGAAGCGAGGGTCATGCCGCCGTGCACGTCGATCCGGCGGAACGGTGCGGCCTGGGCCACGGCCCAGCGGTCCACACCGGACACCGGGTAAAGCGAGAGGTTCTCCGCCGAGCGCCAGAAGTTCTGCGTGGCGTTGCCCTGCATCCAGCCCGCGTCGACGGTGATGTCGCCGTGGATCTGCACGTCCTGCGGGTTCTGGCCGAGGCCGTTGATCGAGGTGTAGAAACCGAGCTGCGCGTTGAGGCCGCTGTATGACCCCGGCTTGAACAGGAACTGGTAGCGCTCGGTGCCGAACTGGTTCTTCTCCTGCTGCGCGAAGACCTGGTCCAGTTTGGACTGGATGGTGGCCGACGACTGGCCCGGGTCGAACACGATGACGTTGCTACCGAGGTCGCCACCGCCGGGCAGGGCCGGGCCGGTCGGGGTGATGGTCGGCGACGGGTCGCCGCCGCCCGGCCCGGCGTAGACGGCCAACTCGTAGAGGGAGTAGCCGTAACTGGTGGCCCGCACGGTGCCGAGCATCCGGATGAACCGGCCGGTGCCGCTGAGCGGGATCGTCTGGGTGCCTCCGGTTCCGGTGGTGGTCGAATAGAGCGATCGCCAGCCGCTCTGCCCGTCGGCCGAGACCTCCAGGCTGAAGGACTTGGCGTAGGAGTTCTGCCACGCGATGACGACCTGGCAGAGGTCGACGGTGGCGCCCAGGTCGATGCGGATCCACTGTGGATCGGCGCCTTGCGCGCTGGCCCAGCGGGTGCTCCCGTCGCCGTCGACCGCCTTGTCCGGGGAGAGCCGGCTGGCCTCGACCGACGAAGCGGTCGCCGGCTGGTTGAGCGCGACGTTGGTGGTGCCACAGGCCGCGGCCGCGCTCGCCGGGCGCATCACGACGACCAGGGCCCAGGCCACCAGGACGGCGGCGGCCGCAGCCGCGACGACGACCGGACGCCGCCGCCGTCGGCGATGCGTGCCGGTCCGGTCGGATGAGGGTTCCATCGCATCTCCTTCGGGGGATCGAGTGCATGCCAGCGCCGCGCTGCGAAGGGGGACGGCGCAGCACCTATGGCGGCATCACGTATTCGGGTCCCGAATTCGAATCGGGGCCGGCAAGTGAAAGGACAGTAGGGCGGGTCGGCCGTACGCCACAATTGCTTGCCATCAATGTTGCCAAATGGATCTAGCGCGTCCACTTTGGATCTCTGGGCGGACTGGCAACGAGATGGCAAACGATTGTCGGCCGGATCGCGCCGCTGCTAGCTTCGCCAACCATCCATCGTCCTCGTTCGATCTGACCGACCAAGGAGCCGACATGAAACTGCGATCCACCGTGTCCGGAATCGCCGGCGTGCTGCTCGCACTCGCGGGCGGCGTCGCCGTTTCGGGCCCGGCCGCGGCGGCCGACGATCCGCCCCGCACGCCCTACCACGAGATGCACGCCAACTGCACGGTCAACCACACGCTCAGCGACGACCCGATCGTCTTCCCCGGCCTGCCGGGTGCCTCGCACAACCACTCGTTCGTCGGCAACCCCACGACCAACGCCGCCTCGACGCCGCAGGCGCTGGTCGGAGGCACGACGTCGTGCGAAGACAGCCTGGACGCCTCGGGCTACTGGTTCCCGACCCTGCTGCAACGTGGCGTGCCGCTACAGCCGGACAAGCCGACTATTTACTACAAGTCGGATGTGACCGATTATCGCACCGTCAAGCCGTTCCCACCGGGCTTCAAGCTGCTGGTGGGCGACGCCCGCGCCCCCGACGTGGCCCACTTCCAGGGCAACTGGCAGTGCACGGGCTATCGCGGCAGCGACATCCCGCCGTCGTGTCCCGCCGGCTCCAGTCTCCAGGTGCGGCTCACGGCTCCGAGCTGCTGGGACGGCGTGCACCTCGACAGCGCCGACCACAAGTCGCACATGGCCTGGCCGGTGAAGGGTAGCTGCCCGGCCGACCACCCGGTGCCGTTGCCGATGCTGGAGATCAAGCTGCCGTACCCGTTGCGCAACGGCGACACCGGCGGGCTCGCTTACTCGTCCGGCGGCAGCTACACGTTCCACTACGACTTCATGAACGGCTGGGATCCCGCTCGTCAGGACTACCTGGTTCGCTACTGCATCAATGGCGGTCGCCAGTGCAACGGCTACGGCGTAGACCCGAAGAAGCCGTAGGCGCGACACCGTTGGCCGGCGGCCGCCAAGGGTCGCCGGCCAACGACCGACGGATTTCCCATGCGGGCCGCCCGGGGTCGTCGTTGTCTACGACGATGTCGGCGGTGTCGGCCGGCCGGACCGTGTCGAAGTAGAACTGTTGCGACGGGATGTAGCGGCTGCGGTAGCGGCGCTCGACCTCGGCGGCGTCCTTCGACGCGGTCTGGTCGCGGCGCCGGGCCCGGTGCAGGGTCGTCTCGAACGACGCCGACACGAAGATGCTCAGGTCCCAGCGGTCGATCAGCTCCTGCCGCAGCAGGAAAACACCGTCGAAGAGCAGCACCGCGTCGGCGGGCGCCGTCGTGACCGGCGGCGACACCGGAGTGTCGGCGTCCCGGTCATAGACCTCCGTCTGGAAGTTCCGGTCTCCGCCGGGTCCCAGCGGGTCCAGCAGCACCCGGTGCAGCGCGGCGAAGTCGAAGCTGTCGTGATAGCAGCCCTGGGCCGAGTCTTCGCCCCGGCGATAGCGCACCGACCGCGGTAGCAGGAACTCCTCGATTGACGCCCGGATGACGTCTCGGCCACGCCCCCGCAGCACGCCGGCGAGCTCGTCGGCCAGCGTGGTCTTGCCGACGGCCGGCGCACCGTCGACGGCGACCCGGATCGGGTGCGCGATCCGAACCGATCCGACCTCGTCGGCCAGCCGATCCAACAGATCGGCGCGGGTGCCATTGTTCATGGTGCCGCCTTCACGTCGCGATGGGCGAAGATGCCGCAGGATAAGGGCTAGCATTCCCATTGCTCCGACAGGGCAGCCAGCGACGACACGTTGCTGTCGATGAGGACCTGGCCGTCGGCCAGGCCGGCCACGGCCGATGCGGAGACGCCGCTGGCGGCGATGCGTCGGGTGGTGGTGACGGACACGACGAAAATGGCCGGCAACGGTTCGGTCAGCGGCACCCTCTCAGACGTCCAGCCGGTCGCGTCGCCGATCACGAACGGGCCCCTCCGGTCGCGAGGCATGCCGACGACATGCCACAGCTGGCGGCTCGTCGGCCGCGGAGCCCCGCCGGCGTCCACGCCGTCTTCCTCGACGCTGAGCTCTTGCACATACTCGTCACCGCAGGGCGGGACGACCACGGCGACGCGCCCGTCGACCGAGACGACGCCCGCCGATGAACCCGCCGGGTCGCCCAGGTGGCAGCCCGCCAGCACGAGCGTCAAGACGAGCGGCAGGCCCGCCCGGAAGGAGTCGAACACCGTTCGAGGATGGGGCCCACGGACCGGTTGCGCAATGGATCAGTACGGGTCGCCGTCGGCCTCGATGTCGATGCTGTCCACCCGGTCCGGGTAGAAGGCGACGTGCTCCTTGATCTCTGCCACCGGGGCGTACGGCTGGCGGTATTCCCACACCGCGTCGACCGCCTTGTCGCCGCCCACCGGGATCGAGTAGTAGCTGGCGTCGCCCTTGTAGGGGCAGTAGCTCTCCGTGTCGGTGCGCTCCAGGGCCGCGGTGTCGACGTCGCTCAGGGGCACGTACTGGACCGGCGGGTAGGACGCTTCCTGCAGGGTCAGCGCGTTACGGGTGTCCGCGACGACCTTGCCGCCCACGGTCACCACGACGCGGTTGTGGTTCGAGGTGATGGTGATGGGGTGCTTGGGCCCGGGCTGAAGAACCGGCTTGTCCGCCATGAGCGCCTTCTTCCGTGATAGCTGAAGAAACCTCCAAAGCGTTACAAGTCATCAGGCCCACGATTATTCCGTCAGTCCGTCGGCGCCGGCCCGAGCAGGCGCACCTCTTCGATGTCCATCGACGCCTGGAGGTCGCGCAGGACGATGTCGTCGATCTCCCGGTCGTCGCGCATCGCGGTCACGGCCCGGCGCTTGCGGTCGAGCACCTCCAGGCGTATCCGCCGATCGACCTGGTCCTGCCACGCGTGCACGCCGTGTTCGGTGCCCTCGGCGCGCAGTTGGTTCAGGTGGCCCTGGTATTCGTCGCGGATCCGGTCGACCACCTCGGCCGGGGCCCCGAACCGGGCCGCGATCTCGGGCAGCGCCGACAGGGCAGTCTCCGTCGCCCGCAGCCGGGCCCGCTGGGTCTCCTCCTCCCGCGCCGTGTCACCCGTCAGGCCGGCCCACCTGACCACCATCGGCAGCGTCAGGCCCTGGAGCAGCACGGTGACCACGATGACGACCGAGGTGCAGAAGACGATCAGATCGCGGTCCGCGTACGCGGATCCGTCGTCGAGGGTCGCCGGCACGGCCAGAGCGGCGGCCAGCGAGACCGCGCCGCGGAAGCCGGCCCAGCCACTGGCGGTGCGGATCTTCCAGTTGACCCGCCGGGTGCGTTGCACCGGGCGCCGGTCGACCGTCCGGATGACGAACGCCGCCACGTGTGACCAGGCCAACCGGACGAGGATGACGGCCGCCGCGGTCAGGAAGGCGATCCCGACGGCGCTGCCGACCGAACGGCTCTCGATGCCCCGTACGGCGTTGGGTATCTGCATTCCGACCAGCACGAACAGGCTGCCGTTGAGCATGAACGTGCCGAGGTCCCAGAACGAGTAGGCCTCCAGCCGCGACCGGGCCCGGATGACCCGCGGGCCGGCCCAGGACAGCACCAGGCCGGAGACCACGACCGCCACCACGCCGCTGGTGTGGATCACCTCGGCGACCAGGAACGCGACGAACGGGGTGAGGATGCTCAGGCCGCCCTCGCGCTGCGGGTCGTCGAGGTAGCGGCGGACCAGCACCACCGCGTAGCCGACGATCAGGCCGACCAGAACCGCGGCGGCCGACGACCAGACGAGTTCGCCGACGAGCGCGGCCGGCCCCGGCACATGGTTGTCGACCAGAGCGCCGACGGCCACCGCGAACAGCACGAGCGCGGTGCCGTCGTTGATCAGGCTCTCCGCGCGCAGCGTGGTGAGCGTCCGGCGCGGCATCCGCTTGGCCAGGCCGGCCACGGCGGCGGCGTCGGTGGGCGCCAGGACCGCGCCGAGGATCCAGGCCGCCGACGCCGCCACGCCCGCGGCCTGCAGCGTGTAGGAGACCGAGACCATCGTAACGATGACCAGCACCACCGCCGACAGGATGATCACGCGGAGGTTGGACCGGATCTCGCGGAGGCTGGTGTTGAGGCTCTCCCAGTAGAGGATGGCCGGAAGGAAGAGCAACAACACCACATCGGACGGCAGTTGTACGTTCGACAGCGCCGGGATCAACGCCAGCAGCCCGCCGAACGTGATGAGCAGGACCGGCGGCGCGACGCTGTAGTGCTGGCCGATCGTGGTGCCCACCAGCACGGTCGCGCCCAGGACGACGACGAGAAGCAGTCCCTCCATAGGCTGCATGGTGCCGGACGCCGCCGCCTGTCGGGTGCCGCCCCACCCGTTATCGATCAAGCGTTCATCTGTGCGATCTGGATGAGGTTGCCGCAGGTGTCGTCGAGCACGGCGGTGGTGACCGGGCCCATCTCGGCGGGTTCCTGGGTGAAGTGCACGCCGAGCCCGCGCAGCCGCTCGAACTCGGCGTGGACGTCACCGACGGCGAACGACGTGAACGGGATGCCGTCGGCGACCAGCGCGCTCTTGAACGGCTTGACCGCCGGGTGCTCGTCGGGCTCGAGCAAGAGTTCGGTGCCGTCCGGGTCTTCGGGCGAGACCACGGTGATCCACCGGTGCTCGCCGAGTGGCACGTCGTGCTTGCCCTTGAAGCCCAGCACGTCGGTGTAGAACCGCAGTGCCTTCTCCTGGTCGTCGACGAGCACGCTGGCCATGTTGATCCGCATGCCGATCACTCCTTCCGGGTGAGCCACCGCTCGACGATCGGCTCGATCGGTGCGGTGTCGATGAAGTGGTATTTGAACCGGCCCTCGCGCCTGGTCTCGACCAGACCCGCGCCCGCGAGCACGTCGAGGTGCTGGGAGATCGCCTGCCGCGACGAGGCGAGCCCATGCTTCGACGCCAGGCGCGCGCAGATCTCGAAGAGGGTCTGGCCGTCGCGGTCGGTCAACTCGTCGAGAATCGCACGGCGGGTGGGATCGGCCAGGGCCTTGAAGACGTCACCCACGACGCAACGTTATGCAAGCAGCCACTTGCATGTCAAGCGACCTGGCCCGGGAAGCGGACCGCGCGGGCGGCGCCGTGCATGTCGTGCGGCAGGTCCGCGTACGCCCACTGGTGTGCCCGGGTGTGCAGGCAGGCGCCCTCGACGTCGCCGGACTCGAGCGCCCGGAGCAGTTCGGCGTGCTCGTCGGCCACGTCGCGCAGGCGGGGCCTGGTCACCACCAGCGCGATCGCCGTGCGGGCCTCGATCTGCAGCGCCTCCCACGCGCGTTCGAGCAGGAAGTTGTTGCCGGCCACCACCACCCGCCGGTGGAACCGGGTGCTGGCCAGGCCCATCGCCCGCACGTCGTCGACGCTCGCGCAGCGATACATGTCGTCGACGTCGGCGCGCATCTCGCCGAGCGGCAGCCCGCCACCCAGCATGGCCAGCCGGGTCGCGGTCTCCTCCAGCGCCGCCCGGACCACATAGGCCTCCCGGATCGTCTGCTCGACGAACGGCAGCACGTGGCGCCCGCGCCGCGGCCGGCTCTCGACCAGGCCCAGGCCCTCGAGTTCGCGCAGCGCCTCGCGCACCGGCGCCTGGCTCGTCCCGAAGTCCGCGGCGATCTTCGTCTCGATCAGCCGCTCGCCGGCCCTGAGCTCCCCCGACACGATCAGCTCGACCAGGCCGTCCCGGATGCTCTCGCTCAGCGTCGGCTTCGTCTTGTTGACCGGCATAGGGAGACCGTATACGTTCATTATCGATATCGATAAAGAGGGGGCGCGCATGCTGACCGACGTCCACGTCCCCGACGACGTGCCCGCCGCCGTCAGCCTGATCGCCGCGGGCGGCACGGCCATGGGTGGCGGCACCAGCCTGATGCCCTGGCTCAACGACTACGCCTCACCGCCGACCACGCTGGTCAGCCTCCGCCGCGCCGGCCTGTCGGGTGTCCACCTCGGTGGTTCGACGGTGACGATCGGTGCGGCCACCACCCTGGGCCAGATCGAGAACGACGAAGACCTCAATCCGGTCGTACGCTCGATCGCCTCGGTCCCAGTCCGCAACCTGGCGACCGTCGGCGGCAACCTGTTCGCCCACCAGCCACACGGCGACCTCGCCGTCGCCCTCGTGGCGCTGGACGCCCGGGTCACACTGTTCGACGAGACCGGCACCCGCGAGCTGCCGGTCGAAGATTTCGTGACGGCCGAAAGACCAGCCGCGTTGGTCACCGCCGTCGCCTTCGACCGCCCGGCACCCGGCACCTTCAAATATCTGAAAGCGGCCCGCCGCCGCTTCAACTCCGTCTCCATCGTCACCGTCGCGGCCACCATCACCGAGTCCGACGGCCTGGTCACCGGCGCGCGCGTCGCCCTCGGCGGGGTCGCGCCCACGATCGTCCGGGCCCGCGCCGTCGAGGCCGCCCTGATCGGCGGGCCGTTGACCGAGGCCACCGTCCGGGATGCCGCGCAGGCCGGCCTGGCCGAGATCGCGCCGGCCGACGACGCGTATGCCTCCGCGTGGTACCGCACCCGCGTCTTCCCCGTCCACCTCCGCCGCGCGCTGCTCGGCCACTGATAGGGAACCCAACGCCATGCCCGTCAGGATCGTGAATCTCAAGGTCAACGGCGTCGAGCAGGCGTTCATGGCCAAGCCCGAGACCACCCTGTTGCTCGCCCTTCGCGAGCAACTCGGCCTCACGGGCACCAAGCGTGGATGCGCGCAAGGCGCCTGCGGGTCGTGCACGGTGCTGCTCGACGGTGCGCCCGTGGTCTCCTGCCTGGTGCCCGCGGTCACCGTCGACGGCGCCGACGTCGCGACGGTCGAGGGGCTGGCCGACGGTCAGGCGCTCAGCGACGTGCAGCAGGCCTTCGTCGACGGGTTCGCCACCCAGTGCGGGTTCTGCACACCAGGGATGATCATGTCGGCCGAGGCGCTGCTGGCCCGCAACCCCGACCCGACCAGCGACGAGGTCAACGAGGCGATCAGCGGCAACGTGTGCCGCTGCACGGGATACGCGCCGATCGTCAACGCGATCCTCGACGCGGCACAGCGGCGCCGGCGGCGCACCGGTTCCAAGGAGGCCGCGCTCTGATGGCACGCATCGACAACGAATACTTCAAGGACGAGCGCGAGTCCGGCTTCACCGTGATCGGCACCCCGGTGCAGCGCTCGGACGCGCTCGGCCACGTCACCGGGCGCACCGAGTTCTTCGAGGACCGGAACTTCTCCAACCTGGCTCATCTCAAGATCCACCGCTCGATACACCACCACGCGCTGATCGACGACGTCGACTATTCCGAGGCGTTGCGGGTGCCGGGCGTGCTGCGGGTGATCACCCACAAGGACGTGCCGGGCAACTGGTACGGCGTGCTCCGGCTCATCGGCATCGGTCCCGACGACGAACCCGTCCTGGCCGAGGACCGGGTGCTCTACGTCGGCGAGCCGATCGTGGCCGTGGTGGCCACCTCGGAGGCGGCCGCGCTCGAGGGCGCCAGCAAGGTGAAGGTCAGCTACACCGAGTTGCCGGCCGTGCTCGACGTCGAAGAGGCCATGTCGCCGGACGCGCCGGTCATCAAGCGGGCCGGCACCAACTATTTCGTCTACGAGGGGCACCACGCCCGCCGCATCCGGTTCGGCGACGTCGACGCCGGCTTCGCGCAGGCCGACCACGTCTTCGAGTGGCGCTACAGTTCGGCGCCGATCGAGCACGCGCCGACCGAGACCACCGGTTGCATCGTGGTGCCGCAGGCCGGCGGCCGGCTGCTCATCCACAGCAACACCCAGGCCGCGTTCTTCACCCTCGACAACACCGCGCTGACCCTCAAGCGGCCGTTCACCGACCTCCAGGTCAAGGGCGGCACGGTCGGCGGCGGCTTCGGCGGCAAGGTCGACGTGATGGTCGAACCGTTGGCCTGCATCGCGGCCACGCTCACCAACCGGCCGGTCAAGTTCGTCTACACGCGCGAAGAGGAGATGCAGGTCTCGTCGCCCCGGGCGGCCGAGCGCATCTACATCAAGGACGGCGTCATGAACGACGGCCGCATCGTCGCACGCAAGATCATGCTCTATGTGGACGCCGGCGCCTACGCCCGACACTCCCCCTACGGCGCCACCAAGGCCGCCGCGCACATGCCCGGCCCGTACACGATTCCCAACGTCTATGCCGACTGCCACTGCGTCTACACCAACCGGACCCCGTCGAGCGCCATGCGCGGATTCGGTGTCACCATCGCCGACTTCGCCATCGAGTCGCAGATGGACCAGATCGCGCGGGCGCTCGACATCGACCCGTTGCAGTTCCGGTTGCGCAACGCCTACCGCGACGGCGACATGAAGGCACACCGCAAGGTGGCGTCGGGCACCGCGCTGATCGAGGTGATCCAGCGGGCCGCGGCCATGGTCGGGCACGAGTTGCCGCCGGAATACCAGGCGATGTCGTCGACGACCCCGAGAGGAGCCGGCGCATGACCCTGCGCTACGGCCGCGGCTACGCCTCGGTCAACTATCCCACCGGCATGAACCTCGGCGGCGACCCGTCGCAGGCCCTGATCCACGCGACCACCATGGGCGGGTTCGTGGTCAGCCTGTCCTCGGTGGACCTGGGCCAGGGTCTCAAAACGGTGGTCGCACAGTGCGCGGCCGAGACGCTGGGTATGCCGATGGAACAGATCATCATCGACACCGCCGACACCGACACCGGGCCGCACTGCATGGGCACCTTCGCCAGCCGGGGCACGCACCGGGTCGGCAACGCCGTCATCATGGCCGCCCGCGAGGCCCGCGAGGTGATGCTCCAGGTGGCGGCCGACGAGTTGGAAGTGGACGCGGGCGACCTGGAGACCGACGGCACGGGCTACGTCCTGCTCAAGGGCAGCCCGGCCAAGAAGATCCACATCTCGGACCTCGCGCTGGCGGCCCACTTCAAGCAGGGTAAGCAGATCGCGGGTCGCGGCATGTTCCTCAAGGAGCGCAGCTACCCGGTGCCGGAGACCGGCGAGATGGACCCGGACTCGTGCCAGGCACACGCCTGCACGGTCGCCGAGGTCGAGGTCGACGACGAGACCGGCGTGGTCACCGTGCTGAGCCTGCACAACACCTACGAGATCGGCCGGGCCCTCAACCCCGCGATGGCCACCCAGCAGGTCGAGGGCGGCGCCTGGATGGGCGTCTCGCACGCCATCTTCGAGTCGACCGAGCCTTACTACCCCGCGTCGCGGGCGCACGGGCCGGTCGACTTCTGCGAATACCTGATGCCCGGGCCGGCCGAGATCCCGGTGCAGACCAGCGTGATCCTGGAGCGTCCCGCGTCCAACGGCCCGTTCGGCGCCAAGGGCATCGGCGAGATGACCGCCAACGCACCGATCCCGGCGATCGCCAACGCCATCTTCGACGCCTGCGGCGTGCGGTTGACGACGATGCCGTTCACCCCGGAGTCGGTCCTACGTGGACTCGACGCGCTCTGATGCTGCTCGACCACGCGGCGCTGAGCCAGCAACTGCGCGAACGCAGGTATTTCGCCGACGAAGGACTGCTGACCGCCATCCGGCTCGCGATCGCGCTCGGCCGGCCGCTGCTGCTCGAAGGCGAGCCCGGCGTCGGCAAGACGCAGATCTCGCACGTGCTGGCCGACGCCCTGGGCCGCGAGCTGATCCGGCTGCAGTGCTACGAGGGCATCGACGTCGCGCAGGTGCTCTACGAGTGGGACTATCCCAAGCAGTTGCTCAGCCTGCGCGCCGCCGAGGTCGAAGGCAGGCCGGCCGGTGACCTCTACGCCGGCGAGTTCCTGCTGGAACGCCCGCTGCTGCGCGCGTTGCGCAGCCAGACCGGTGCCGTGCTGCTGATCGACGAGATCGACCGGGCCGACAGCGAGTTCGAGGCGTTCCTGCTCGAGTTCCTCGACGGTTTCCAGATCACCATCCCGGAGGTCGGCACCGTCACCGCCGCCGTGCCACCCCTGGTGGTGCTCACCTCCAACCGCACCCGGGAGTTGCACGACGCCCTCAAGCGCCGCTGCCTCTACCACTGGATCCCGTTCCCCGACCCGGAACGCGAGCGCGCGATCGTCGAGGCGCAGACTCCCGGGCTCAGCGCCCGGGCCGCCGCGCAACTGGTGCGCTCGGTCAACGTCATCCGTTCGCTGAGCCCGCTCAAGCGCCCCGGCATCGCCGAGGCCATCGCCTGGGCGCAGGGATCGTTGGCGCTGGCCGAGGAGGGCGCCGACTGGGCCGACGCCCAGCGCGCCTCGCTCGGCCTGGTGCTGAAGAACGCCGACGACGGCGCCCTGGTCGCCGCGCACGCGGTCGAGGTCTTCGGCGATGACGACCGTTGAGGCGCGGCTGTTCGGCTTCCTGCGTGGCCTGCGGGATGCCGGCGTCAGCGTGCCGGCCAACAAGCAGGGCGAGTTCCTCGCCGGCATCGAGACCCTCGCGCCGTCGTCCATGGGGCAGCTCTACTGGGTCGGCGCCGCGACGCTGGTGACGTCCGAGCCCGACCTGCGGATCTTCGACGAGGAGTTCCGCCGGTTCTTCGGTTCGTCGGCCGCGGCGACCGTGGTCACCGAGGAACCGGCGCCGGAGGAGACCGAGACCGCGGTGCCGGGCGAGGGCGCGGGAGACGACGCTCTGGTCGTGGGCCCGCCGGGCGGTTCCGGGCTCGCCGCGGCGCGCGCCGGCCACGACGCGGTCAGGCGGTTCGCCGCCACCACCCCGCGCGGGCACGAGCTGATCCGGCAGCTGTGTCGCGAGCTACCCGCGGCGCTGCCGAGGACCAGATCCCGGCGGCACCGGACCGGCGGGCGGCGGCAACGGGTCGACCTGCGGGCGATCTACCTCGAATCACGGCGTACGCACGGCGAGATCATGCGGCTGCACTGGCGGCACCGGCCGCCGCGCGAACGCCGCGTGCTGCTGCTGATCGACGTGTCCGGATCGATGAAGCAACACAGCCCGGATTACCTGCGATTCGCGTACGCCGTCGTCGCGACCTGCGCCCAGGCCGAGGTCTTCACGTTCGGCACCCGGCTGACCCGGGTCACCGCGACGCTGCGGGTGCCCGACGTCGACGCCGCGCTCGCCGCGCTGGCCCGGGTGGTGCTCGACGCCGACGGCGGCACCCTGATCGGCCCCACTCTCCAGGCGTTCCTCGACCAGTTCGCGTCGATGGCCCGCGGCGCCCTGGTGCTCGTGCTCTCCGACGGCCTCGAACGCGGCGACTGCACGGCGATGGTCGCCGCCGTCCGCCGGCTGTCGCTGCTGGCACATCAGCTCACCTGGTGGTCGCCGTTGGCCTGCGACCCCGCCTACCGGCCGCTGACCCGCGGAATGTCGGCCGTGCGCCCCGACCTCGACGCGCTGACCGGGGTCGGCGACCTCGACACCGCGCTCACGGCGGTACGTGACCGGTTCGCCCGTACTCCTGGAAAGGGTGTCCATGTCTGAGATCGTCGACGCGCACCACCACGTCTGGCGCCAGGCCGACATGCCCTGGCTTTCCGGCCCGATGGTGCCGCGCATCTTCGGCCCCTACGAGCCCATCCGGCGCGACTACCTGATCGACGAATACCAGCGCGACGCCGCCGCGGCCGGCATCGGCGCCTCGGTCTACGTGCAGCCGAACTGGCCGATGGACCGGGTCGTCGACGAGGTCCGCTGGATCGCCGAGGTGCACGAGCGGACCGGTTGGCCGATGGCCGTGGTGGGCTGCGCCGACCTGTTCGCACCGGACGCGGTCGAGGTGATGCGCGCCCAACAGGCGATCAGCCCGCTCGTGGTCGGCACCCGCCTGCAACTGCACTGGCACGAGCGGCCCGAGTTCCGCTTCGCCTCCGGCCCCGACCGGATGAAGGACCCGGTCTTCCGCGACAACATCGGCGCCCTGCGCGACCTCGGCTGGCTCTTCGAGCTCCAGGTGTTCGCACCGCAGATGCACGACGCGGCCGCGCTCGTCGCCGAACACCCCGACGTGCCGTTCGTGCTCGTGCACGCCGGGATGCTCACCGACCACACCGACCCGGCCGTGGTCGCCGAGTGGCGGGCCGGCATGGCCGAACTGGCCGCCTGCTCCAACGTCGTGGTCAAGCTGACCGGCCAGGGCACTTTCGTGCACCGGGTCGACGACGAGCTGATCCGCTTCGTGGCCGACGAGGTGCTCGACGGGTTCGGCTCGACCCGGGCCATGTTCGGCACGAACCTGCCGGTCGAGAAGCTCTGGACGACGGCGGCCGACCTGACCGACGCATGGCGCCGGGCGTTAGGCCACCGCACCCCTGACGAACAAGCCGACGTCTTCTCCCGTACGGCCCGCCGGGTCTACGGCCTCGGTCCATCCTGAAAGGACACACACAGATGGCTCACTTCATCCTGACCTACGGCTACACCGACACCGACCTGCGCGCCGCCAAGCGCGACGACCACCTGGAGCACCTGGCGAAGCTGAAGGCCGCCGGCTCGCTCGTGCTCGCCGGCCCGCTGGCCGACCTGAGCGGTGGCATCATCGTTCTGGCGGCCGACGACCTCGCGGCCGCGCAGGCGCTGGTCGAGCAGGACCCCTACACCGTGCACAACGTCACCAAGGACCGGGAGCTGCGGGAATGGAAGATCACGGTCGGCCTCCCGGACTGATCCAGGTCAGCGACTACGACCGGCCTGGCCGGAGTTGGCCCGGCGCGCGATCGACGAGGTGTCGGCCGCGCTGCCGGGCCGGCTCTCGGCCATCGAGCACATCGGCAGCACGGCGGTGCCCGGCCTCCCGGCCAAGCCGATCATCGACCTGATGGCGGCCGCGCCGTCACTCGACGCGGTGATGGCGGCCGACGACGCGCTCGCCGGCCTCGGCTATCGCCGGGTCGACAACGGGATGCCGGACCGGCTCTTCTACCACCGCGAGGGCTATCACCTGCACGTGGTGACCGCGGCCTCCTGGGCTACCCGCAACCAGCGGCTGCTCCGCGACCATCTGCGGCAGCATCCGGCCGACCGCGACGCCTACGGACGGCTCAAGCGCGAACTGGCCGCTTCCGGCGGCGACAGAGACGCCTACACCCGAGCGAAGACCGCGCTCATCCAGCGACTGGTTGACGCCGCCCGGACCGCTCGCGGTCTGCCGTTGGTCGACGTGTGGGAAGAGTGAACTCGGGAAGCTACATGGCCTTGAGAGGGATCTTGGCGAGGTAGGTGTCGAGCACCGCACCGCGCGGGGCGTATGGGAAAGCGACGTATGCAGACCTGTCGTCGCCGGTGATCCAGGTCGAGAAGTCGCCTCCGCCATTGTTCAGGTTGTAGTCCGCGGCGTCCGGGGCGGTCGAGCCCACGGTGGTTTCCACCGGATAGGTCGACGATTGCGGGCTCACCCGCACGCTCGGACCGAACCTGTGCTCGTCGAGGAGGGCGGCGTAGGTATCGAACGCGCCCGGTCCGCCGGGAACATCAGGGTTGTCAGGCGCCTGGAAAGCACGCCACACCACCAGAATCTTGCCGTTGGTGGTGTAGCCCAACCCGGCCTTGGCCGCACGTGCGATCGGCCTGTTGCTCGACACGGGCCGCACGACAGCATTCTTCCAACTGGCGCCGTTGTTCGTTGTCGAGTAGACCTGAACCGACCGGTGATCCGGTGTGAAGGCCAGCACGGCGTAGTGGAGGGGATGGCGGGGATCGACGGCCGCGAAGGGATAGCGCGCGGTATCCCCGGCGCCGCTCGGGTTGAACTCGCCCGCTTCCGCGACGAGTCGAGCGGTCCAGGACTTGCCCTCGTCGGTGCTGGTGGCCATCGCCAGGCACGGGCAGGTCGCGGCGAACGGCGCGCTGCTCGCGATGATCGGCGCGACCAACCTGGACCGTGAAGCGTCGATCTTCCCTCGGGTCGTGATCGTCCAGCCTGGCACGTCCAGCCGGTATACGGTGCCGAAGGTCTTGGCGCGGTCCTCGGACGCGACCACGTATCCCCCGGCCATCGAGTAGAACGCTCGGCTGCCCGGCGCGGCGACGCCCATGGCGTTGTCCCACGGCGTGTGCCACGGGTCGGTGCCGTCCGGCGACGAGACGCAGGGCCGCACGTCCGCGCATGTGAGACCCGTCAGGCCCGGCGCGAAGTTAGCCAATTTGATGCCCACCGAGGGAGGCCGCCAGCTCCGCCCGTAGTCCCGCGACGCCGTCACCATCGCCCGCCCCTGCTTGGGTACGGGGCCAACGTCCCCCAACGGTGTGAACATGGCGCCGCCGGCGTAGATCGTGGAATCGTCTCCGATGGAGACCCACGACCAGTTGCAGAACCAGAGCCCCGGCGCGGGGTCGGTCGGCAGGTCCTCGTCGGTGTGTTCCCGGAGAATCGGTGTCAGGTCCGTGTCTCTGAAAGTGCGGCCCCCGTTGTTCGAGACCGCGACGTGGCACTCGGCTGTGCGGTCCCCCACGTCGGCGTTCGTGTTGATCGGCAGCGCGTATTTCCGCCACGCGACGGCCACGAGGTTGGGATCGCTCCTGCTGATCGCGACCTGGGGAACACCGGTGGCAAACGAGTTCGACACCGCGCTGATGTTGACGAGCGACGCTCCGTGGCGGCCGGCCCATGCGGGGCTGGGGGTCGTGCCCAACACGAGGAGGCCCATCGCGACCGCGAACAGCTTCCGTTTGGTCATCGGTTCAGATCCGTTTCTTGTCGCGGGGATCGCGGAACGCCGACTCGCTGTAGTAGCGGACGACGTTGCCGGAGGCGTCCACCTCGCGGCTGTAATGCTTGAGGAAGTCCCACAGCATCGGCGGCTCTTCGGCGGTGGTGTTGTGTGAGCGGTAGAGGTTCTTGGTCAGCTTCAGAACGGGAATCGCGCGATCGCTCCACGTCCAGGTCCGGAATCGGCCGTGGAACCCGCTCACCCGGCCGTCGAGCGTGTCGACGTCGGCCAGCGTGAGACCGTTGTTGCTGAGGTGATACGAGGCCCAGGAGTCGAGGTTGTTCGCGACGCCGTCCCAAAGGCCGCCTGTGAGCGAGCCCAGGTCGCCGGATCCGTAGATGTGGTAGTTAGGAATCGCTTGATGCGAGGCGGGGTACGCCAGGCCGTCCATGCTGATGGTGTCCGCGCCGTTCGGAGCGGCAGTGGACGACGTCGAGGCGACAGCGGCGAAGTACGAGGGAAAGGCGACGGCGAAGTTCTGAGAGACCTGGCTGCCGGCGGACTGGCCGGTCGAGTAGAAGCGGCTCGGGTCAACTGAGTACTCAGTGACCATCACGTTCCGCAGCTGTTGGAAGAAGGCGTTCGAGTCCCGGTGGCTGACCGAAACCGACGAGTTGCTGTATTGCTCACAGACCACGACGAGGACGAACCCTTCGCGTTCTGCGACCTTCCACCACTGTGTGGCGTCGAGGAACACCCTGTCGGTCTGGCTGTTTCCCGGCCAGACGAACAGCACCGGGGCCTTGCGCTGGGCGGACCTCGGCACGTGGACCAGGTATTCCCGGACGAATCCGTTGACCACCATGGTGCGCACGCGGACGCGAAGTCTGTCGTAGTCGGCACGCTCGTAGAGTTGGTTGCCGTACGCGAAGAAGTTCTCGTATCTCGTGTAAGCGGTCAGGAAATCCACCACCTGCCGCGGGTGAACCGCCGAGTGCCGCACCGCGACCTGCGAGATCGGACCGGCGTGTGAGGTCATCCACCGACCCGATCCGCGTCGCTGTCGGAAGACGGTGCCGAGTGTGCCCTCGTGACTGCCCCGCTCGACCGTGTCGTTGGCCTTCTTCCAGTACGCCAGACTGGCGGCAGCCGACGGCTTCGGATTCACGTACCAGGTGGGCAGGACCACCTGCTGGTAGGTGATGAGGTCGAAGCCGTCGGGGAACACGACGTCGGTGTATGTCCCTTCGGTCTCACCGTCGAACACGCGGCCCGCGTAGGACGCGAGATAGCTCGGGTCAAGGCCGGCGGAGTCGACGTAGGCCTGGCTGATGACCCGCAGCGGGTGTGCCACCGCCCACGCCTCGAGCGGCGGAGCGCCGGCACCATATCCGACCAGGTAGTGCAGCCCGAAGACCGAGAAGTACGGGTTGCTTTGGAAGAAGGCCATGGCCGCCTCGACGTAAGCGGCCTCCTCGCCCGGGCCGCGCCAGCCACCCTCTGCCGGCTCGAGGACGAACAGCCCCTCCTGTCTGCGATCCGCGATATCGCGCCATTCTCGAAGGAATTCGGCCGTGTCGACTCCATCCGGGACGGCGACCACCGTGTAGTAGGAGCGGATCGGCGTCTCGGAGGAGATGTAGACCTTGGCGGTGCGGGTACCGCCGCCCACGTCAAAGGACTTGGTCCAGTAGCCGGTCATCTCCCGGGGGAGCCTGTTGGCCCGGGAGTAGTCATAGGCTGGAGCCGGGCGGCCGTCGAGTGGTCGCGGCAAGCCGAGCCGTGCGGGAGCCGCGATCGCCGGCGAGGCGAGGCCCTCCTGTGCGAGTGCGGTTGACACAGCGAGCGCGGCGGTCCCGCGCAACAGCTGTCGACGATCGATCATGCTGATGGTCCTTCCGTTGCTAGCGGCAGAAGGGGGTGCGTCCCATCGCCGACTCGATGCCACCCAGGACGTGGGAGAGGAAATAGGTGTCGCCCTGCATCGGCGCGTCGGTCCATGCCTCGACGGCGTGGCCCAGCGTGGTGACCCAGGACCGCCCACCGTCGTAGTACTGGCACCAGGACACCGGGTGGTCGCGGCCGTGCCCGGGATGACCGCTGCCGCCCACCGGCCCCTCGGGCAGGGACGTTTCGTCGACCCGGGCCAGGACGCGCACGTTGCTGGGGAACGGCACGAGGTTGTACCACTCGTCGGCGAAGTCCCAGCGGGACGGCAACCCGGCAGTCGAGGCGTCCTTGCGGCTCGCCGTGACAACCGTGCCGGGCTGGTTGTGGCCATGGTCGTAGTAGTTGGCTCCGCCGAGCAGACCCTCGTACCACTCCCAGTTGTATTCGGTGCCAAAGGCGTTGTGGATTCCGACGAATCCGCCGCCGCCACGGATGTACTGGCGTAGCGAGGTCTGCGCCGCGTCGTCGAGTGCGTCGCGGGTGGTGCTCATGAAGATGACGGCGTTGTAGCGGAACAGCCGAGACGGTGAGGAGAGTTGCGAGACGTCCTCCGTCCAGTCGACGGCGAAGTCGTGCTCGGCGCCCATCTTGATCAGGGCGTTCTGAGCCGCGTTCGCGGCTGTCAGCGGAGGGTTGAGGCCCGGGGCGAGTGCGGGACCGAGGTGAGCGTGACGCGGTCCGGCCGTCCGGCTGTAGACGAGCACCCGATAGCCGTCGGTGGCGGGGTGGAAGTTGCCCCAGTCGTGGTAGCAGTCGGGATCGGTTCCGCGGCAGACGCCGTAGTCCGGCCGGCCGAGATTCTCGGCGCCGCTGTTCTTCGTCTGTGCCGAGGCGGTCGGCTCAGACGGCCCAGCGGGTAGCAGCGAGTTGGTGGTGAGCAGGACAGCGGCGGTGAGGGCCGCTCCGACAGTGGTACTGACGATGGTTCCGCGCCGTAAGGGCATGGGAGCTCCTTGGCTTGAGACGGCGAGAGGAAACGATGGGGCGCCGGCGCCTCGCACGAGGTCCGCCAGGCGGACCATATGTGCCACGTAGAGGTACGCTCAATATATCCATGTGTATACCGCCAGACAAGAAGAAACCGTTGCGCCGTAAGGGATTCAGGCGCAACGGTTCGGTGTTTTCGGGCAGGGTGGGCTGTCCGCACGGGGCCGGCGGAGAAGGATCAGCGTTGGGTCAGGTGGTCTCGACGACGGTTGGCCTGATGTCCGGCGGGATTGGTCCCTTGTTGCGACGTCCCTGGCCGGTTTCCTCCCACGCGTGCGCGAGGATTCCGACGCTGCGGCTGAGCACGAACAGGCCGCGCGCCAGCGGCGGGGCGAAGCCGAGCTCGCCGTAGACGACAGCGGTGCAGCCGTCGATATTGATGGGAACCGGGCGTGGCCGCCCGCTCGCGAGGATTGCCTCGACCGCCTTGGCAGCGCCCAGGTAGGTCCCCTCGACCACCCCGGCCTCGACGGCTGATTCCACGCGCCGCAGCAGCGGTTCTCGTCGCGGGTCGACTCGGTGGAAACGATGCCCGAAGCCGGGCAGATATTTCGAGTGTGCGCGCCACTGGTCGACGACCGATCTCGCCGCGTCCGGCAGCGATGTGCCGCCGCCGTGCTGTTCCGCGATCGACGCGAGCAGCTCGAGGCACTGCTCGCCGGCCCCGCCGTGCGAGTCACCGAGCACGTTCACCGCGCTCGCCATCGCGTTGTTGAGCCCGACGCCGCAGGTCGCCGCCATCCGCGCGATCGCGATGGAGGGTGCATGCGGGCCGTGGTCGACCGAGGCGACCATCGCCGCTTCCAGCAGGCGCTCCTGTGCGGGGGTGGGTGCATGGCCGCGGAGCAGCAGCCAGACAACGCCGACGAAGCTCGTGTCGGCGATGACGTCCTGGATCGGTCGCCCGCGCAGCTCGATGACGTCCGGCTCCACACGCGAGACCGCGGTCGCCCACCAGTCGGCTACGTCGCGAACTGTGGACTCCCCGGTCACGGCGTGACCACCTCGTCGACGGCGAACTCGGCGTTGTGCGCCCCGAGCAAGGGTGGCGGAGACTCCGGCCGCAACGCGGTCCCGTTGACCAGGACCCCGTTGCCGCTGACTCGAAGAGTCCGGTCCTCGTGCGCGGGAAACGGCAGGTCGGTGAAGAAGCCGCGGGACTGGAGCTGTTCGAGTCGCACAGCCTGTGGGACGGTCAGGATGCGGGCAGCCGGAACACCCGCCTCGGACAGGATCCGTTCCCACTCCAGAGCAGGGCGTCGCCGCAGCGCCGCGTTCAGCTCCTCGTTCAGCGCGGCCCGGTTGGCTTTGCGCGCCTCGCGATCGGCGAAGCGGTCGTCGCCGACCAGATCCTCGCGCTCGACGAGTCGGCACAGCACCTCGAACTGCTCTTGCCGGTTGGCGGCGATGTTGAGCGGTCCGTCAGCGGAGTCGAAGGTGCCCGACGGTGCGGCGGTCGCGTTCTGACCACCCATCGGTTCCGGAGACACACCGCTGACGAGGTAGTTGGACGCGGCCCATCCCATCGCCGAAAGCGAGGCTTCCAACATGGATACGTCCAGATAGGATCCCGAGCCGGTGCGGGACCGACCGGCCAACGCCGCGCAGATGGCCATCGCGGCGACAAGGCCGCCAACCGAGTCCGAGACCGGAAACCCGACCCGCAAAGGTGCCGTGTCGGGCGTGCCTGTAATGCTCATCATTCCCGAGAGGCCTTGGATGATCTGGTCGTAGGCCGGCGCGTGGCTCATGGGACCGGACTGGCCGAAGCCGGAGATAGCACAGTAGACGAGCTGCGGATTCCGATCCCGCAGTACGCTCCAGCCGTAGCCCATCCGCTCGAGCACTCCAGCACGGAAATTCTCGAGCAGCACGTCCGCGCCGCCGAGCAGATGCTCGAAGGTGGCCCGGTCCCGCGGGGCCTTGAGGTCCAGTTCGACGGACTTCTTGCCGGCGTTTTGGGCGAGAAACGACGCACCGACCCCCTGCGCGTTGAGCGCGGGCTCCGGACCCAGCCGGCGGGCGAGATCGCCGTGCTCCGGTCTTTCTATCTTGACGACCTCGGCGCCGAGCAGCATCAGTTGGTAGCTGCAATAAGGCCCGGCCAGGACGTTGGTCAGATCCAGGACCCTTATGCCGCGCAGCGGTCGATCGTCCATGCGTGCATCCCTCGGTCGGTGGTGCGATGCGGTCCTCAGCCGGCGAGAGGGTGGTCGAACCCCTTCTCGTTCAGCTGGGCGGCGGCGTGCTGAAGTGCCTCGACGAACTCGGCAACCCGGTCGGGCGTGAATCGCAAGGTGGGCCCGCTGAGGCAGAGCGCCGCGACCACGGAGGCCGAACGGCCGGTGATCGGAACTGCAACCGCGGACAGCCCCGGCTCCCGCTCACCGGCACTGGTGGCGAAGCCTCGCGCGGCAGCCTCGTCCACCCACGTGCGCAGCGTGTCGGCGTGCTCGCGGCCCCACGGCGACACGGCAGCGACCCGGGCCAGCAGCGCCGAGTTCGCGTCGCGGAGCAGGACCTTCGACGACGCACCGGCCCACATGGGCAACTCGTCACCGACCCGGACCACGTGGCGCAGCGCCTGTGGTCCCTCCTCCTGCGCGACGCACACCCGGTTGAGGTCGCGGGTCATGTAGAGGTTGACCGTCTCGCGATAGGTCGCCGCCAGTTCGCGCATCAGATTCCGGGTCTCCGGAGGGACCTCCCAGCTGCGCTGGGCGAGGTGGGCCCAGCGCCACAGCCCAGGGCCGGCGGTGTAGCCACGGCTAGTGGCCCACAGCAGACCGTTTTGTTCGAGTGTCTGAACGAGACGGATCACTGTGGTCTTGGCGAGACCCGTCCGGTCGACGATCTCGCGAATGGTTACGGATGGATGGGTTTCGGTCAGCAGCGAGAGGATCTCCATCGCACGCTGGACACTTCGGACTTTGCCGCTGTCGATCGAGTGCTCTTCGGCCACGGATTCCATGGTCTCTCTCGTGCCTCCCGTGCGGCTTCATGTCCTCGTAACAGATTTGGAACCGCCTATTGCCAGGGGCCCTTGCCGCCCGTACGTTACACCTAGTCCGCACAACGGTCCAGAAGTACCACCCAGTGGTCCACGTGAAGGAGCCGTGATGCTCGACAACCCCATTTCGGTCCCTGGCCTGGTCGCCGGCGAGTGGGTGAAGTCCGGAGCGCGCCTCGACCGGTTCGGTCCCTGGGTCCGCGGCGTGGTCAGCACCGCTAGCCAGGCCGGCGAGGACGACGTCGCCGCCGCGCTCACCTACGCGCGTGACGCCGCCAAACGGGTGGCACGAATGTCGCCGGCCGCGCGGGCCACCGTGCTGGAGCGGGCCGCCGGCCTCGCCACTGCTCAACGCGAGCGCCTCGCCCGCCTGCTCGCGCTGGAGCTCGGCAAGCCGGTCAAGGACGGCCTCGGCGAGATCGACCGGGTCGCCGACACCTTCGCGGTGTCGGCCGCGGAGGCCCGCCGGATCGGCGGTGAGGTGCTGCCGGTCGCCGGGTTCGCGCGCGGTGTCGGCAACACAGTGCTGACCCATCGCGCGCCGGTCGGCGTCGCGCTGGCCATCACGCCGTTCAACGCGCCCGCGAACCTATTGGCCCACAAGCTGGCCGCCTCGTTCGCGGCCGGCAACACGACAATCGTGAAGCCGCCACCGCAGGCACCGGCCACGTCCACGGCCGTGGTCGAGATGCTTCTCGAAGCGGGCATGCCGTCGGAGGCGGTACAGGTGCTCCACGGCGACGGCCGGGTAGGAGCGGCGCTGTGCGCGGCGCCGGAGGTCGGCGTCATCAGCTTCACGGGCAGCGTCGCCACCGGCGCCGCCGTCGCGCGCGCTGCCGGCGCCAAGCGTCTGGTCATGGAGCTGGGCGGCAACGCGGCGACGATCGTCTGCGAGGACGCCGACATCGCCACGGCCGCCCGGATCTGCGCTGCGACCGGCTATAGCAATTCAGGTCAGAGTTGCATCTCGGTCCAGCGTGTCTATGTCCACCATGACCGCTACGACGAGTTCCTCGAAGCATTCACCGCCGAGGTTCGCCGGCTGACGGTCGGCGACCCCCTTGACCCAGGCACCGACGTCGGCTCGATGGTGGACGACGATGCGGCGCAACGCGTGGTCGCCTGGGCATCCGAAGCGGCGGCGGCGGGCGCGACGATTACGACCGGCGGAGCCCGTGACGGTGCGACCGTCACACCTACGGTCGTCGCGTCGCCGCCGACCGACGCCCGCCTCATCCGCGACGAGGTCTTCGGCGCGGCCGTAAGCGTGCTGCCCTACAGCGACTTCGACGCGGTGGTGGCGGCGTGCAACGACAGCCGCTACGGCCTCCAGGCCGGGTTGTTCACCTTTGACGTCCGTCGGATCGTCGCCGCGTGGCGCGAACTCGAGGTCGGTGGCCTGGTGGTCAACGGCTCCTCGAACTTCCGGCTGGACCACATCCCGTTCGGTGGGGTCAAGGACTCCGGGTTCGGGCGGGAGTCGCCGCGCTGGATGGTCGAAGACTACACGGTGGTCAAGACACTCCTGCTGCGCGGCATGTCGTTGTTCGGCGATCAGGAAGGCGCGCGATGAGCGTGGACGAGCTGGTGGACACCGGCACCCGACAGGACATGGTCTCCGCCGCGCAGGCCATGGTGGCACAGCTGGAGTCGTACGGCGTCGAGTATGTCTTCGGGACTTGCGGACACACCAACATCGCCCTGCTCGACGCCATGGGCCGCAGCGGCGTCAGATTCGTCATCGCACGGCACGAGCAGGCGGCCGCCCACGCGGCGGACGGGTACGCCCGCGCCACCGGCAAGCCCGGCGTCGTTCTGCTCCACGTGGGTCCCGGCATGACCAATGCCGTCACCGGGGTGCTGACCGCGGCGATGGACTCGGTGCCGCTCGTCGTGATCACCGGCGACGTCCCCTCCTATTACTACGGGCGTCACCCCCATCAGGAAGTCAACCTCCACGCCGACGCCGACCAGACCGCCATTTATCGTCCGTTCGTCAAGCGGGCCTGGCAGGTGCAGCGGGTGGCCGACCTGCCCCGCTTCGTCGAGCGGGCGTTCTGGACGGCCACCGCCGGTCGTCCGGGGGCAGTGCTCCTCAGCATTCCCATGGACCACTTCTCCCGCCAGGTCCCGCGGGACAGCGCTGCGGCGTACCCACTGGCAACGCCCGAGCGACCGGCGCTGAGCGCCGACGTCGCCTCTCGTGTCGCCGATCTGCTGGTCGCCGCGGAGCGGCCGTTGGTCTACCTGGGTGGCGGCGTGCGCCGAGGGCGCGGCACCGACGCACTGCGCGCGCTCGTCGATCACCTCGACATCCCTGTCGCGCACTCGTTGATGGCCAAGGGGGCGCTGCCCGACAGCCATCCGCTCGTGCTCGGCATGCCGGGGTTCTGGGGCCTGGAGCTGACGAACCAATACACCCGCGAAGCCGACGTCGTGCTGGCTCTGGCCACTCGCTTCGCCGAGACGGACGCGAGCTCATGGGATCCGCGCCACACCTGGCAGTTCCCACCGGGCAAGCTCATCCAGATCGACATCGACCCGGCCGAGATCGGCCGCAACTTCCCCGTCACGATCGGAGCCGTCGCCGACGTCACCGACGCCATCGAGGCGATCAACGCCGCCGTGCAGCAGCGGGCGCCGGCTTCGCGCACCCGTGCAGGGCTGCGGGAGACCATCGCGATCACCCGCCGGACACTGTTCGCCGAAAGCCGGCAGCGCGGCACGAGCGACCGGTTCCCGCTGCGGCCTGAGCGGATCCTCGCCGATCTGCGCGACGCGCTGCCGCCCGACGCCGTCCTCGTCACCGATGTCGGGTGGAACAAGAACGGGGTCGCCCAGTGCTACGAGCTGCCCGACGACGGCCGGTTCATCACGCCCGGCGGCGCGTCGACGATGGGTTTCGGGCCTGCCGCGGCAGTCGGCGTGCAGATCGCCCAGCCGGAACGCACCGTCGTCGCCCTGATCGGCGATGGGGGCATGGGCGCCCAACTGCCGGCCGTGCCCATGGCGGTCGAGCAGGGCGCCCCCGTCATCTTCGTCGTGATGAACAACGGTTCCCACGGCACGATCTCCGATCTGCAGTCCGCGAACTTCGGCCGCAGCTACGGGTGCGATTTCACCGGGCCTGACGGAAAGCCCTACAGCCCCGACTTCGCCGCGTACGGCCGGGCCTGCGGTGCGGACGGCTACACCCTCGCCAGCGCCGACGACCTCGGCCCGGCGCTGCGGGCCGCCGTCGCCGCCCGCCGTCCGGCGGTGCTGGACGTCCCCATGGTCAACGAGCCGGTGCCCACACCGGGCCACTGGAACATCAAGGACATCTATCACGGCCTGTTCGAGTAGGCGGCCGCGCACCGACGCACCAAGTCCATACCAGCACATGACAACGAGGTGAACTCATGATCGGACGTGTGCGGCGCCCCCTCGCCGCGTGCCTTCTCGCCATCGGTGTCGTCCTCGCCGCCGCCTGTTCGCCGCCCGGCGACGAGCAGGCCGGCGGAGGCGAGTCCACGGGACCCATCAAGATCGCTATCGCCAACGCGCAAAGTGGACAGCTCAGCTCCCTCGGTGCTTGGGAACTCAAGGGCGCCAAGCTCGCCTTCGACGAGTGGAACCAGAAGGGCGGCGTCAACGGCCGCAAGGTGGAGATCGGCGTCTTCGACGACCAGGGCGACCCGACCGTCGGCACCAACGTCGCCCGCAAGATCGCGAGCGAGGGATATGTCGCGATGATAGGCACCGCCGAGAGCGCCGTGACCATCGCGATGGCGCCGATCCTCCAGCAGGCCGCTATCCCGAACATCACGTCGGGCCAGTCCCCGGGCCTGATCGCCGTCAAGAGCCCGTTCCTATTCCTCAACGGGCCGACCAGCCTCACCTACGACGAGACGCTCGCGAAGTACCTCGTCGAGCAGCGCGGCATCAAGACCATCGCCTTGATCACGAACAACGGCTCGTACGGCAAGGGTGAGCACGACTCGTTCACCAAGGCGCTGCAGTCGCGCGGCCTGACCCCCGTCGCCGACCAGGTGGTCACCACCGACCAGAAGGACTTCAGCGCCGCGCTGACCAACATCCGGCAGAAGAAGCCGCAGCTCATCTTCCTCGGTGCCGAGGAGGTGCAGTCCGGGCTGATCGTGAAGCAGGCCCGCGACCTGGGGATCACCGTGCCGTTCGCGGGCGCCGCGCCGCAGGGGACCCCGGTCTTCCTCGACACCGCCGGCGCGGCCAACGTGGAGGGCACGATCGTCAGCACGCCCTACCTGAGCAACGACGTCAGCGAGGCTTCCAAGACCTTCGCCGCGGCCTACAAGACGGCGACCGGTGAGGAAGCCGAACTGCACGGGGCCAAGGCCTACGACGGTGCACAGATCCTGCTCACCGCCCTCAAGAACAGCAATGGCGCGACCGGCAAGGACCTTGCCGACGCCATCCGCGCGGTCAAGCACAAGGGACTGCTCGGCGACTTCGCGTACGACGAAACGGGTGTCGGGATCTTCGCCACCTCCATCGGCACCATCACCAGCGGCAAGCTGGTCCCGGCCGCGGGCTGAACAATCTTCACCCGGGGCGGCCCCGACGGAGGCCGCCCCGACTCCCGTCGGAACGGGTTCAGGGGAGAGTCATGCAAGTCTTTCTGCAGACGTTCATCGGCGGGATGAGTCTTGGCGCGATCTACGCTCTGGTCGCGCTGGGATTCTCGCTCGTCTACCGCACGATGGGGCTGGTGAACTTCGCGCACGGCAGCGTGGTGATGATAGGTGCCTACATCGCCTCGACGTTCTACCTCTCGGTGAAGCTGCCGTTCGCCGCCGCGATGGCCGTGGCCATCGCGGTCACCGGGCTGATCGGCATCATCATCGAACGGGTGCTCCGCCCCTTGGAAAACAAGGACTTCGACCTGATGCTGATCGGCACGATCGGCTTCGGGATCGTGCTCGAGGCGTTAGCGATCGTCATCTGGGGCGCGACGGGCCGGGCCGTGCGGTCGCCGGTGCCGGCGGCACCGCTGGACCTCGGCGGCATCCGGATCCGCACCTACGACCTGCTCGTGCTGGCCATCGCGGCCACCGCCACCGTGCTGCTCGTCTTCTTCCTGCAACGCACCAAGCGTGGCGCCGCGATGCAGGCGGTGGCGATGGACCACCAGGCCGCGACGGCGGTCGGCATCCACGTCGGGCGCAGCAACGCGATGGCGTTCATGATCGGTGCCGGCCTCGCCGCCCTCGCCGGCGGACTCGTCGGGCCACTGCTATACGTCAGCCCTGCGATGGGTGGGTCGCTGGGCATCAAGGGCTTCGCCGGCGCGATCCTTGGCGGGTTCGGCAGCATCCCGGGTGCCATCGTCGGCGGACTCGGCATCGGGATCATCGACTCGTTCGCCGCCGGCCAGTTCCAGGGCTACTCCGAGCTGGTGACGTTCCTCATCTTCACCGTCATCATCATGATCCGCCCGACCGGCATCTTCGGCGAGAGGACGGTGAACCGCGCATGAGATACCGCCTCGGCGGTGTGGCCCTGTTGGCGATCCTGGCCTGGGTGCTGCCCTACCAGCTCAACTCCTACACCATGCACGTGGTCAACGTGATGTTGTTGTACGCGATCCTCTCCGTCGGGCTGGGCCTGTGCATGGGTGTCGCCGGCCAGATCAACCTCGCGCAGGTCGCCTTCTTCGGCGTCGGTGCCTACGCGACCGCGGTGCTGACCGTCAAGGAGGGGTGGGGCTTCTGGGCCGCAGCGGCCACCGCAGTCCTCGCCACTGCCGCGGTCGGGCTGGTCGTGGGCACACCAGCGCTGCGGGTGCAGTCGCACTACCTCGGCATCGTCACGCTCGGGCTCGCGCTCGCGTTCACCAACTGGGTCACCAATTCCTCGCTCGCCGGCGGTGCCGAAGGCGTGGCGGGCATTCCCCGCCCGGCGCTGCCCGGCGTCGATCTGAGCAGCGACTACCTCTTCTACTACCTCGAACTGGTGCTGTTCGCCCTCACCCTCGCATTTGGTCTGTTCGTCGTGCACACGTCGCTGGGCCGGCGGATGAGAGCGATGCGGGACGACTCGCTGGCCGCAGGGGCGGTCGGCGTCGAGGTGCCGACGCTGCGAATGACGGCCTTCCTGCTCGCCAGCGTCTACGGCGGCGTCGCCGGCGTCCTTTACGCCGGTCTGATCGGGTACGTGGCCCCGGAGACGTTCAGCATCGCGAACATGTTCCTGTTGCTGGCAATGGTGATCATCGGCGGTCGGCAGAGCCTGGTCGGCTGTGTGGTCGGGGCCATCGCCCTCGCCCTCGTCCGCGAGGTGTTGATCGACTACCCGACCTACGCACAGGTGGCATACGGCAGCGTGGTCGTGCTGACCGTGGTCTTCGCCCCGACGGGCCTGGCCGGCCTGCCGAGACGGCTGCACGGGGTGGGCGCCCGCCTCGGTCTCCGTCGCGCCGGCGCGGACACGGCCGGCGCGCTCACCACCTTCCAGCCGTACCAACCAGCCGATCCCGCCACCGGCGGGCCCATCCTGGAGGTACGCGACCTCAGCATGCACTTCCGGGGCGTCAAGGCACTGCGCGACGTCAGCATCGAGGTCCCGGCCGGCCAGATCCGCGGCATCGTCGGCCCCAACGGCTCGGGCAAGACCACCCTGTTCAACGTTGTCAGCGGCCTCTACCGGCCCACCGCCGGACGGGTCCGACTCGACGGCCGCGACGTTACCGCCGCGCGCCCGTTCGCGCTCGCACACGCCGGCATCGCGCGCACCTTTCAGAACCTACGACTGTTTCCGGCGTTGACCGTCCGCGACAACGTGCTGGTCGCTCTCGACCCGACGCGGGCCCGCAGCACCTGGCGCTACCTTCTGGCGCCGGTCGGCGTCTGGCGGCGCGACCGGGCACTGCGGCGGGAGGCTGACGCGCTCCTGCACCGCTTCGGCCTGACCGCTTTCGCCGGCGGCCTTCCCACCGCGCTCCCCTACGGCATACAGCGCCGGGTCGAGATCGCCCGCGCGATGGCGGCCCGGCCGCGACTCCTCCTGCTCGACGAACCGGCGGCGGGCCTCAATGGCGACGAGGTGCGCCAACTCTGCGACATCGTCCGCTCCATCCGCGAGCATGGCGTCACCGTCGTCGTGATCGAACACAACATGGGCATGGTGATGTCGCTGTGCGACCACGTCACGGTGCTCGCACACGGTGCGATCATCGCCGACGGGCCGCCGGACGTGGTCGCCATCTCGCCCGAGGTCATCGAGGCCTACCTCGGCGAATCGATGGCGATGCCAGCGCCGGTCGCTACGGAGGTCCAGCGATGACGACGACAACGACCGAGATCGGCACCCTCGTCGTCGACGGGCTGTCCGTGCGCTACGGCGGAGTGACAGCGGCGCGTGAGGTTTCCTTTACCATCCAACCAGGACAGTCGATCGGTATCATCGGCGCCAACGGGGCCGGCAAGACCTCGACGTTGAAGGCGCTCATGGGCCTGGTGCCCCGCACGGTGCGCTCCATCCGCTTCGGCGACCACGACCTGACCCGCGTGCCGGGCCGCAACATGGTCCGTCACGGCATCGGCTACGTGCCCGAGGGACGGCATGTCTTCCCCGGCCTTCCCGTCGAGAAGAACCTCCTGCTCGGTGCCTACACCCGCCGGTGGCGCGGCGAGGCGCTGGAGACCCTCGACGAGGTCTACGAGCTGTTCCCGATCCTGCGCGAGATGCGTGGCCGACTGGCCGGCGCCCTGTCCGGCGGCCAGCAGCAGATGCTGGCGATCGGGCGCGCGCTGATGTCGGCGCCGCGCCTGATGCTGCTGGACGAGCCGTCCATGGGCCTGTCACCGAAGCTGGTCAGCGACATCGTCGACGTGCTGAAGAAGCTCAACGAACGCGGGCTGAGCATCCTGCTGGTCGAGCAGAACGCCGAACTGACCTTCGAGGTCACCACCGAGTGCCTCGTCATGGAGAACGGCATCGTCGCGATGACCGGTGCTTCCGCGTCCCTGCGCCAGGACCCACAGGTTCGCAAGATCTACCTCGGACTCTGAGAACCGCCGTTCTAGAAAGAGGTGACCGTGGCACACATCGATCGGAGGAACCTCCTCAAGGGCGCTGCCGCAACCGCCGCCGCGGCGGCCGTCGGGCCGGCGCTGGCCGGCGGCGGGCGCGGCCCCAGCGCCGCCGACCTCGCCCGCTTCGACACTCCCGGCGATCGCGACTTCCCCAAGGTGGGGGGCAATCTCGGCAACCAGAACTACACCGCTCTTCGGCGGATCGACCGGGGCAACGTGCGGCGCCTGCGCGGCGCCTGGGTCAACCACATCGAGGGCGGGCTGGCCAGCGGCAACAGCCAGAGCACGGCGGTCGCCGTCGACGGCGTGCTCTACATCGAATCCGCGCTGGGCAACGTCATCGCCGTCGACGGGGTCACCGGCGCGACGAAATGGCGGTACGACCAGACGCGCGGCTCCCTGACCCGGCGAGGCGTGGCCGTCGGTGGCGGCTATGTGTTCACCAAGTCCAACGAGAACTACGTCGTCGCACTCGACCAGCGGACCGGCCAGGTCGCCTGGGAGCGTCAGGTCAACGGCTTCGGCAACATCGAGAAGGTCGCCGTCGTCTACCACGACGGGCTGCTGTTCTGCGGCACCAACGACGGCCCGCGTGGCGCCGCGATCGCGCTCGACGCCCGCGACGGCTCTGTCCTCTGGCACTTCTGGGGGACGCCCGAGCCCGGTGAACTCGGCAACGACACCTGGGAGGGCGACTCGTGGATGGATGGCGGCGCGACGCCCTGGATCCATCCGGCCGTCGACCCGGAACTCGGGCTGACGTACTGGACGTTCGGCAACGCCCGCGGAAACAACTCGTCCCAGGACGGCTCTGCCCGCGGTGGCCAGAACCTGTTCGCCAACTCCCTTGTCGCGCTCGACCTGCGGACCGGCGCGTACCGCTGGCATTTCCAGTCCATCCACCACGACATCTGGGACATGGACAACGTCATGTCGCCGGTGCTCGCGGACGTCCGGATCCGTGGACGGCTGCGTAAGGTCGTCGTCTACGGCAGCAAGTCGGGCATGTTCTTCATCCTCGACCGCACCGACGGTACCGCTCCGCTCGGCGTCGTCGAGCGTCCCGTGCCGCAGGAGCCGCGCCAGAAGACGTGGCCGACCCAGCCATTCCCGGTGCAGGGCGGCTGGACCGAGCAGCGAGTGGTCGACCAGCCGCTGGGCACCTCCGTGCCGGGCGACCCGAACCGCGCCGTGCCCAACTACGTTCAGGGCAGCCTCTACGACCCCCATTGGGACACTCCGATCCTGACCATCCCCGGCCACGGCGGCGGAAGCGACTGGTCCCATCTGTCGTTCAGCCACCGCACGGGCCTGGTTTACACGGGGTACGGGTACGTGGCCGCGGCGCACTCGCTCACCGAGAGCAGCAACGGCCTGCGGCCACCGGGCGAATACCAGACGGGTGGCATCGTGGCCGTCGACGTCAGCACCAATCAGGTGGCGTGGAAACGGCGCATGCCGTACTCGTTGGCCCACGGCAACGGCATCCTCACCACCGCCAGCGACCTGATGTTCATCGGCCAGCCCGATGGAAATCTGCTCGGCATGGACGCCCGCAACGGGCGCGAGTTGTGGCGATTCCAGACCGGCGCCGCCATCAGCTCCAGCCCGATCATGTACCGGGTGGGCGGCAAGGAGTACCTCGCCGTGTACGCGGGCGGCACGAGCATCCCGTACGGCGACTCGGCGCCGCGCGGCGACGCATTGTGGGCGTTCGAGATCGGCGGCGACCTCGGACCCGCGCCGATCCCACCGCCTCCGGTGATCCGACGCCCGGTCTCAGGTGGCCCGGTCGCCGGCAGCGCGGTCGCCGACACGGTGGTCATCGGCCGGACCTACAACGCGAGCACGGGCGCGATCGGCGCGACCGAGTCGTTCGGTGTCAACGGGATGGCTCCCACGCATCTGCGGGTGCCGGTTGGCACCACGGTCACGTTCACCAATCACCCAGGCAACACGGGTGCGCGCGGCGTGACGCAGTTCTTCGAGGGTCTGTTCGACGTCCGACTGGCCCCCGGTGAGTCGTTCACGTACCGCTTCGACCGGGCCGGCGAGTATTTCTTCAACGACCCGGCGAGCCCGCGTTCCACGGGAAAGGTCGAGGTCTTCTAGCGCGTCGGCCGCCGGCATGGGACCTCTCCCAGGCCGGCGGCACGCGCTATCCCAGTGCGGCCACGGCAGCTTCGAGGTGGTCGCGGGTCGCGGCGATCGACATGCGGGCGTGTTCCTTCGCGCCCACCTGGGCCACCAGCGTCGCCCGGGGGATCTCCAGCGCATAGGGCAGCCCGGGCGGCAATGCGCTGAGGATGCCGTGGACGTCAATGCCGCCCTCCCCCGGCCACAGCCGCTCGAACCGGGCCGTGTGGATCAGGCCCTCGTTTGTCGGGGGAACGCCGGGCGGCGCGTCGCAGACATGGACGAAGTGGAACCAATGGGCCGGCAGTTGCCGGAGGTCCGCCACACTCGATCCGGAACGCGCGAAGTGCAACAGGTCGATCAGGATCCCCGCGTTGGACTGGTCAGCGGCCCGGACCACGCGGACCGCCTCCCTCAGGTCCGGAGTCTCAGTCCAGGACGGGAACTCGAGGTCGACGGTCAGACCCAGCGGTCGGGCCAGCTCGCAGAGCTCCGCGAACCGGTCGATCTTCCGGGCCCGGTCGGGATCCGGGAGTTGCGTGATGACGTGGCGAGCACCGAGGTCGGCGCCGGCTTCGAGGAAGCGGACGAAGTCCCGAGGGTGCTGATCGGGGCCGATCCGGGCCAGTTCGACGTCCAGGACCTCGACCCCGGTCGCGGCCAGCCGGATCTTCGTGGTCCGCATCAGCGCCGGGTCGGTGGCTAGCGGATAGTGCGGTTCCTGAGCGGTGACCCGGGTCAGCCGGAGACCGACGTAGCGGTAGCCGCCGTCGGCCGCGGCGTCGACAAGTTCCGGCGGCGAGAGGCTCAACGCGGTCAGGTGGGCCAACGAGTAGTCGTGTCGTATCGTGTCGTCCGTCGAGCCGGCCGCCGGCGCCGGCTCACGGAGGGTGACGAGGCGACAGGCCCGGTGAGCCGCCATCCGGACCGGAACGCTGGTTGGGTCCCCGTAGCCGGCATATCGACCGATCCTCTGCACCACCGCGAAGAAGAGCCGGGAGCCGAGGATCTCGGTATAGAAGTGCAGATACGCGCCGTGCTCGTCGCGGTCGTAGAAGATCGAATTCTCTCGCAACGCGGCGAGAAACTCGGGATCGAGCGCCTCTCGGGCGTCGAGGTCGGCGTAGTAGTTCTCTGAGATCCGCAGGATCGGCGCTCCGAGGGCACGCATCGCTCGTGCGCTCGCGATCGCGTCGTCGGTGCCGAAGGCGACGTGTTGGGGGCTCGGAATGGCCGGTGCCCAATCGCCTCGACGCAGCGGGGCGGTGTTGAGCGTGATTCGCACGCGGTCGCCCGGGTCGGCGGCCGCCCGGGTGCGGATCAGCCCGAAGGGCGCGGGGATCTCGGTGGTCTCGCCGGGCCGCAGCCCCAGAACGGTGCGGTAGAACAGGGCGGCCTCGTCGAAGTCATCGACGGACTCGGTCAGCGACATGTGGTCGGTTCCGGTGACCAATGGGTCGGCAAGCGGCGTCGTGCCCGTCGGCAGAAAGTCGTCGAGCCAGGTGTCGCCTCCGTTGCCAGTCCGCACCAGGAAGACGGCGGTCCCGTCCGGTGCGGCCACGGAGGCGAGGTCAGCTTCCGGCTCGTCGAACAGCCGGGGGAGGACCGGGGCGAGCAGACGTTCCGCCCGCAGCGCCGAGCCGGCCGGATCGGCGCTGTCGACGCCGAGCGCGCAGATCGTCGCCGTGCCCGGTGACACGGTGCGCTGTGCGGCGAAATTCAGCAGGATCCGCGCGGCGCCTTGCGTCCACAGCTGCACCGGCTTCGATCGGTGCTGTCCATCATGGACAAAACCGAGCGCGGTCAGCGTCCGAGCGACGCGAGGCCCGGAGATGTCGTCCACGGCCAGTTCGGTGAAGGCGTGACCGCCCAGTGCGGGCGCGGGCGGGAGCACGCCCGTCTCACCCACGGTCTCCCGCAGCGCGAGCAGTGACCGCATGCCGTCGATGGCGGCCTCGCGTGGATCCGCCTGCCGATAGACGTCGTTGAAGACCTCCAGTGAAAGCGGGCCCGCATAACCGGTGCTGAGCACATGACTCAGGAAGCCCGCCAGGTCGAACGAGCCCAAGCCGGGAAACAGCCGGTGGTGTCGACTCCACTCCACCACGTCCATGGCCAACCGGGGGGCATCGGCCAGCTGCACGTGGAAAACCTTGGCGCCCGGGATGACACGGATCCCGGCGGGATCCTCGCCGCGCGAGCACACGTGGAAGCTGTCCAGGCAGAGTCCGAGGGCCGGGTGGTCGGCCCGGCGCACGATCCGCCAGGCGTGCGCGTAGGTGTTCACGAACCGCCCCCACGCCAGCGGCTCGTAGGCGATCCGTAGGCCGCGCCGCTCGGCCCGCGACGCGAGCAGGTGGAGTTGTTCGGCCGCCAGGTCGTCGTCGTCGACGGCGTCCGGTGACAGCGACGAACAGACCAGCAGTGTCGTCGCACCTAGTCCCTCCACGACGTCGAAGGCGCGTTCCGCGCGGCGCAGCGTAGCGGCGAAGACGTCCGGCGGGACCGCCTCGACATCCCGGAACGGCTGGTAGAGATCGATCGAAAGACCACGGCGGGCGCATTCCTGCCGCACCCGGCTCGGGGACCAGGACGAGGCGATCAGGTCGTTCGCGAAGATCTCGACACTGTGGAACCGCGCCGCGGCGGCCGCCGCGAGTTTGTCCTCGAGCGTTCCAGACAGGCACACGGACGCGATCCCCAGTCTGGTCTCAACGGTAGGCATGGGAACGCTCCTCGTCTCGGCGGCACAACTCGTCGAAATGCAGCAGCATCCGACCGGCGTCGGGCTCGACGCCGGTGAACAGGCGAAAGGCGTCGACGGCCTGGAAGACCGCCATTCGGCCGCCGTCGAGCACCCGGCAGCCGTTCGCATGGGCCCGCCGAACCAGTTCCGTCTCCAGCGGCCGGTAGACGATGTCCGCCACCCACAGGTCGGGCCGGAGGCATTCAGCGGGCACTGGGAGCCCCGGATGGCCGGACATCCCGGTCGGCGTCGCGTGGACCAACCCGTCCGCGTCGGCGAGTGCGACCTCGAGATCCGACAGCGGCACAGCCGAGGCCCGGCCGGCGCCGAAGCGCTTCGTGACGCCCTCGGCCACGTTGGCGCTGCGGTCAGGGTCCACGTCCACGACCCACAGGCGTTCGGTGCCGAGCGACGCCAGTGCCTGCGCTACGGCCACACCGGCGCCGCCCGCACCGACAAGGACGACCCGGCCGAGGGGTGCGTCCGGCAGGCCTAGCCTGAAGCCGCGCGCGAACCCGGTCAGGTCGGTGTTATGACCGGTCGCCCTGCCCCCGGAAAAGACGACCGTGTTGACCGCTCCGAGGGCGGCTGCGTCCGGCGAGAGGTCGTCGAGGCATTCCAGCACGACCGTCTTGGCGGGGTGCGTGATGTTGAGCCCGTCATAGCCGGCCAAGCGTGCGGCAGCCACGACTTCGCCAGGCTCGGCGTCGAGTTGGTCGAGGTCGAGGAGCCGGTAGAGGCAGCGCATGCCGAGCAGGTCCGCTTCCCGTTCGTGTAGCGCGGGCGTCAGTGACGTTCCGATGCCGGAACCGATGAGGCCGACAAGCACCCGGCGGTCCTGGGATGGGGGCACAGGGTCCCTCCCCACGTCGATCTATGGACGTACTAGATAGTTACTTATACGCCGAGCGGCCGCCGCGTGGGAAGAGGCCGGTGGTCTTACAGTGGCAGTCGACGTGTGGGGGTGGCAGTGCCAAGCTCTGAAGTCGTGGTCGCGAGTCAGGCAACACGCGATGCCGAGCGCACCAGAAACGAGATCCTTGCGGTCGCCACGCACGAGTTCGCCGACAAGGGCTACGACGGCGCCCGAGTCGACGAGATCGCCGCCCGGACGCGTACGACGAAGAGGATGATCTACTACTACTTCAGCGGCAAGGAGCAGCTCTACATCGCCGTGCTTGAGCGGGCGTACGTCGGCATCCGGGCGCTCGAACAAGAAGTGGATGTCGAGCACCTCCGCCCAGATGTCGCCGTGCGGCGGCTAGCCGAACTGACCTTCGACCACCACGAGTCGCATCCGGACTTCATCAGGCTGGTCAGCATCGAGAACATCCACCGGGCCGAACACCTCGTACGCTCGGGAATCCTGGCTGGGCTGGCGAATCCGGCCCTCGAAGTGCTGAGCCGGATCCTCGACCGCGGCCGCACCGAGGGCATCTTCCGCGCCGGCGTCGACCCGATCGACGTACACATGCTGATCAGCTCGTTCTGCGTCTTCCGCACTGCCAACCGCCACACGTTCCGGGCCATCTTCGACCGCGACATGCTCGACCCGACGCGCCGGGACCACTACCGCACCATGCTCGGCGACATCGTCGTCGACTACCTCGCCGCGCGATAGTGAGACGTTGTCCGATCACGATCTTGAGCTCTGCGTGAACTGGGTCAGGCTGCCGTGGACCGCGCATTGATATGCCGTCAACCAGGCCGACAGTGCGTCGTCGGGTTCCGGGTGCCCGCGGCTTCGCCGGATGTGGCGCACGATCAGCTCGCGGACTCCCTCGTCGGCGAAGTAGACGGTGTGGATCAGCCCGGCCGGCCCCACCGTGAAGCCTTCGCTCGGCGGTCCTTCCAGCGCCGCGATCAGCAGGAGCTCTCGGGCTTTCGGCCCGACGGTCGCGTTGTGGCCGGCGACGATCCGGTCCAACCGGATGATGCTGGCGTCGGGAAGGCCCGCCCTGGCCCGGGCGCCGGCGAGCGGCAACGGCCACGGCGACACATAGGCTGCCACCGCGTGCGGCAGGTCGGCGCCCTGCGCGGCGCGGGTCAGCGCCCGGGCGACGGCGCGGCGCCAGAGCGGTTCGAGCCAGCGGTTGGCCGCCGCGACGGCGGGCCAGGTCAGGCGCGTCGGGTTGACCGTCGGCAGTTCCGGTAGCAGGTGCGTGGCGCCGACCGCCACCGGGAGCCGCAACCTCGGCAGTGGGAACGGCACCGGAAGGGCGGGGACCGGTTGCCGGACCCGGCGGGCGACGGGCTCGTGCAGGGACTCGTAGGCGACCGGGTGTGCCACCGACGCCGAGAGGGCGTTGATCGCTTCGTCGGCCGGCGACCACAGTCCGAGCCAGCGGCCGGCGAACCGGTGTGCCGCCAGAAGACCGGCCCGTTCCCGGACCAACAGCGATTCCGCGTGTCGACGGTTGCCCGTCACCCAGATCGCCACCAACCACCACAGGAGAATGGGCAGGGCGAGCGCGTTGGCCACGCTGCTGTGTGCGACGACCTGCGGCCAGCGGGCGCCGGTGGAGCTGGCGACGACCACCACGGCGAGGTAGAAGATCGGCAGCGTCACCGACGCGGCCAGGAGCAGGTCGGTGAGCCCTTGGCGGCCCGGGTGCTCGCCCAGACACAGGCCGCGGCTGCGCCAGCCGGTGACGAACGCCCGCCGGGTCGGCAGGAAACGCATGAACGGTGTGCCGACCGTCGTCCAGCTCCGTAGGCCACGCAGCTGAACCTCCGCGCGGACCGCGGCGTACTCCCGTGCCCGTGGGATGTGCCGGGTCTTGTATTTGACGAACCCCGGGGCATGCTCGTCGGGGCGTTCGCGGATGAGCGGCTCGTCGCCCAGCCGGATCGTCGGATCGTTGAGCGCCCGCCGCAGTTCGGCGTAGACCACCTGCTCGCCGCGGGTGACCTCGGCACTGACCAGGGCCTCCCAGATGACGGAGCCACCGTGGCTGTGGCCGACCAGGTGATAGGTGTGGCCCTGCCGCTCGAGTTCGAGCAGGAAGGCCAGCAGCCGGTTGGCCGCGTGCAGCCGGCTGATCTGGCTGTTGTCGCCGTCCCAGGTGAACAGACGGATCGAGTCGTCGAGAAGCACGACGTCTGGCGGCAGGTGCGCCGCCAGCCACTCCCAGGTCTGACTCCCCCGCTGCCACCAGGCCTCGCCCGCCTCGTCATCGCTCGTCGCGAACGTGCCATGGACGAGGATGACGAGATCGGGCATGCCCTGTTTCTACTGCAGCCGACCCACGACGGTCATGAGTAGCGGACCTCAGCCCAGCAGTTCCGGGCGTTGCCACTGCTCGCCCTTGATGTGGTGGGCCAGGAAGGCCAGGACGGTTGCGTACCAGACCTTGGCGTTTCCGGGCTTGAGGATCCAGTGGTTCTCGTCGGGGAAATACAGGAACTTGTGCGGTGTCGAGCCGTCGTCGGCCGTCGAGCGCGACAGCAGGTCCCACCACAGGCGCAGGGCCTCGCCGATCGGCACGCGGTAGTCCTTGTCGCCGTGGATCACCAGCATCGGGGTCGTGATGGCGCCGGCGGCGTGGTGCGGCGAATTGGCTTCCAGGTTCTTGTCGGTAAACTCGCGGGCCCAGTAGAACGCCATGTCGGTGGTGGTCAGCATCTGGTCGAGCGCCCACAACGAGGCGTGCGTGACGATCGCGGCGAAACGGTCGGTGTGGCCGGCGATCCAGTTGGCCATGTAGCCGCCGAACGAGCCACCCATCGCCGCGGTACGCGTCGCGTCGATGTCGTCGCGGGCCTCGACCGCGTCGGTGAGCGTCATCAGGTCGGTGTAGGGGGTGTCGCACCAGGCTCCCCAGCCGCGCTTGATGAACTCGTAGCCGTAGCCGCTGGACAGCGCCGGGTCGGGCAGCAGCACCGCGTAGCCGTGCGCCACCGCGATCCAGGCGTTCCACCGCCAGGTCCACGAGTTCCAGGAACTCACCGGGCCGCCATGGATCCAGAGCAGCAGCGGGGCCGGTGCGCCCTGGTCGTCGGGCAGGGCCAGCCAGGCCCGCAGTGGCGTGCCGTCGGCGGCGGTCGCGGTGACCTCTTCCAGGCGGCCGGGCAGGGCGATCTCCTCGGCCGGGCCGCGCAGGCGTTCGACCTCGGCCGGGCCGCGCAGGCCTTCGGCGTCGGCCGGGCCGCGCAGGCCTTCGACCTCGTGTGGGCCCGCCAGGGCGAGCCGGACCGGTGCCGGCGGGCTGTCGATGGCGCTGCGCAGGGCGTAGACCCAGCGGCCGTCGGGAGACACCCGGATGTCGGTGTAGGCGCCGTGGTCGGCGGTCAGCCGGGCGACGTCGCCGGTCGTGCTGTCGACCCGCCACAGCGGGCCGCGGCCGTGGTCGTCGGCGGTCACGATCAGGGCGCCGCCGTCGGGCGTCCACCGGGCACCGCCCGGCCGGCGGTCCCAGCCGGCGGTCAGCGCGCGGATCGGGCCGCCAGCGAGCGGGACGAGAGCCAGCCAGGTGTCGCCGGGGTCGTCGAGGGAGGAGCGGCGGCTGGCGACGATCGCCACGCGGGCGCCGTCGGGCGAGATCCGTGGCGAGTGGTAGTCGTGGTCGGCGTCGTCGGCGAGCACCCGGCGCTCCCCCGTCGCTACGTCGATCGCGACCACGATCGCCCGGCTCGAACCGGCCGGTTCGGCGATCGCCCACGAGGTGACCACCGTGCGGCCGTCGGGGGTGACCTCCCAGTCGGGGTCTCCGTCGAGCGCCCGGCCGGCGTGGCCGGTGATGTCGCGCGGCTCGAGGTCGTCGCCATGTGCGAGTTCGGCGGCCAGCAGGCGCGGACGGTCGGGGCCCAGGTCGTGGTCCCAGAAGCGGATCGGGTATTCCTCGTGCAGGATCGCCGCGGTTCCGGTGTCCTTGCGGTGCTTGCGGGCCTCCCGATCGGCGGCCGGGTCGGCCGAGGAGGGCAGCAGCGCCGAACCGAGCACCAGGGTGCCGGTTTCGCTGACGACCACGCCCCGCACGCCGCCGGGCGGGTTGGCGATCACCCGGGCGTCGCCACCGCCGGCCGGTTGCAGCCACAGCGCCGACCGCGGGTCCTCCTCGTCGTCGCCGTCCGGATCGGGCCGGGCCGAGGTGAAGAGCAGGTCGCCGCCGGGCGTGAACGCTGCCGCCGCCTCACCCTTGGCACTGCGGGTCAGCCGCCGCGCCGGCCGCCGGCCCTCGGGGTCGACCTCCCACAACGCCGTGCTGTAGCGAGCGTTCTTGCGGTCGGGGGTCGCGACGCCGACGACCACCCGGCGACCGTCGGGCGACAGCCACAAACCGCCCACCCGTGGCAACCGGACGAAGGCATCGAGGTCAGCGAACGGGTTGGTGGGTTCGGCGCTCATCGGGCCTTTCTATCACCGGCCCACGGGTTCCGACGACTTCCTTACCCGCCCCTTGACAGTGCGGATCGACGCTGACACTGTCCACGGTCGACCAGCGAATCCCCGCCGTTGAAGGGGAAACCGTGCCGTTTCGATCGGTGCCCGCAGCGCGTGCGGTCGTCACCGCGTCGGCCGAGATCGACCGGCTCGGCCTCGTGGCGCACGCCGAGGTGTTCGGCGGGATCATGCGGGTGACGCTGCTGCGGGACGGCTCGCCGATCGCGACCGGGGCGGGCAAAGGGCCGGGCGCACAGGGTACGGCCAGCGCCCACTTCGAGGCGCTCGAGCGTTACCTCATGTCGGCGCACGAGAACCGGCGCTGGGGTGCGCAGACGCTGCTGCCGGCGGCCGACGTGGCCGGGCAGCCCGCGCTGGCCGCGGATCGCGTCGTGCAGCGGTGGGCGGCGGAGTTCCCTTCCGCCGTGGCGGCCTGCGCCTCCTACGGCGGCGTCCGCTATCCGACGTTCCTCGCCGATCCGCGCTACTACCGCTGGCCGGCGCCGGGCGACGACGTGTCGCCCTACCGGAGCCTGCTGCGCTACTCGTCGAGCCTGGGCACGGCGGCGGGCAGCGATCCGGACGAGGCCGTCTATCACGGCATCTGCGAACTCGTCGAGCACGACGGCGTGGGGCAGGCGCTGCTGCGGTGGTACGTGGCCGGCGTACCCGATGCCGACGTCGTGCCTCCTGCGGACCTGCCGCCCGCCCTGCGGGCGCTGCACGATCGGGCCGCCGTCGCCGCCGGCGCGCCCGTCCACCTGCTGGACGTCACAACCGACCTGGCGATCCCGGTCTACCTCGCGGTGAGTTCGGCGGGCGGGTTCGGTGCCGGCGCCTCCGTCTGGGCCAGCGACGCCGCGGCCCGCGCCCTCGACGAACTGATCCAGATGTGCGCGCTGCCCTCGTCGGCGGACACGCGGGCGGTCGCCCGGCTCGCGGCATGGCCCGCTCTGCGACGCTGCGCCGACCTGCCCGTTCACGACCTGCGGTTGCGGGCGGTGCCGCCGCGCGCCGACCCCGCCGGCGACGGGAGCCCGCGCTGGGGGCTCGACCAGGTCCGGCACGCGTTGGCCCGGCACGGCATCGACTTCCACGTGTGCGAGGTCGCGCCGGTCGGCTCGCTGATCTCCGTGGCCACCACGATCGCGCCGGGGCTGGAGCGCTTCAGCCTGGTCCGGCACGGCGTACCCGTCATACCGACCGGAAGGGGATGGCATCTCTGGCCGACTGCGCACGTGTCCCGAACACCCTGAGCTAAGGAGCGACATGTCCACCACCAACGGCGGCGAGGCCGGTTTCTGCTTCCACCCGGCCGACGAGCAGCACCTGCGCGGCGGTTCCGTCTCGCCGTGCTTCCACCCCGGCGACGCCAACGTGAACCTCTGCCACCACCCGAGCGACAACGTCAACATGTGCTACCACCCGGTCGGCGACGACCTGGCGGCCGACCTGCACCTGTCCCTCACCGGCATCGACGAGCGCCACCTCGCGGCGCTCAGGCCGTGACCCGAACCATCGAGACAGCCGGCGTCGAGGGGCGCCGGCTGTTCGACCGCGACTTCTCCCGCTGGTATCTCGCCCGCTCCATCTCCGTCGCCGGCACGGCCGCGAGCGCGGTAGCCCTGCCCCTGCTCGTCTACCGCACGAGCGCGTCGCCGGCGCTGACCGCGGCGGTGGTCGGCCTGGAAGCCCTGCCCTACCTGATGTTCGGCCTGTTCGCCGGCGCCGCCGCCGACCGCCTGCGCCGCAAGCGCATGATGATCGCCGCCGACCTCTGCTGCGCCCTGCTGCTGGCCACCGTCCCGCTCGCCGCCTGGTTGGACGCGCTGTCGGCCTGGCACGTACTCGTCGTCGCCTTCGGTGTGGGTTGCGGTTTCTGCTGGTTCGACGCCGCGGCCTGGGGCGCGTTCGTCCGCCTGGTCGGCCGGCCGCGGGTCACCCGGGCCAACAGCGTCATCTGGACCACCGAGATCGTCCTGGAGATCGCCGCGCCGGCCGCCGCCGGCCTGCTGGCCGCGCTGGCCGACCCGAGCCTGGTGCTCGCGGCGGATGCCGCCACCTATCTGTTGTCGGCCGCGCTGCTCGCCGGAATCCGCACCCCGCTCGACACCGGCCCGACCGTCGCTCGCCGGCTCTCCGCCGAGATCGCCGAAGGACTTCGCTACCTATGGCGTACGCCGGTCCTGCGCACCCTGACGGCCGCCGGCTTCGGTCTCAACGTCGCGGTCGGCGGCGTGCTGGGCCTGCTCGTCGTGCACGCCGACCGGGCACTCGGCGTCGGTCCGTTGGACAAGCGGCTGGGCCTGCTCTACACGGCCGGCGCGGTCGGCTCGCTGGTCGCCGCCGTACTCCTGCCGCGGGTCAGCCGGTGGGCGGGGCAGGGCATGGTCTCGCTGGGCGGTCTCGTCGTCTTCGTCGCCGCCTGTGCCGGCCTGGCGGGCGCGTCGACGTTCATCGTGGCGGTGGGCGGGTGGTTGATCTGGTCGGTGGCCCGGCTGGCGGTGAACGCCAACGGCATCACGGTGCGGCAGTTGCTAACCCCAGACGAGTTGCAGGGCCGGGTCAACACCACGGGCCGCATGCTGGCCTGGGGCGGCACGCCGTTCGGCGCCCTGCTGGGCGGCCTCGGCGCCGACGCTTACGGGGTCAGGGTGGCCTACCTGCTGCTGGCGGTGCCGGCCGCGGTCAGCATCGTGCTGGTCTACGCCTCACCCGTCCGCGGCCTGCGGCTCGCGGTCGACTGAATCCTGGCTACGTCAGGCGGACCGGGCTCGCGTCCACCGGGATGCGGACGGACGTTCCCGACGGGCTGAACTGGCTCGACGATCCGGACGCCCGGCCAGCCGGGTGGCACGCCCCTGACTGCGAACAGCCGACGCTGACGGCCGAACCCGCAGCGTCAAAGCCGCCCTTCGTGACACCGTGACGAGCCTGGAGCCCGAACTTCGTAGGATCGCGGATGATCCGGACAGCAGCGCGCCCGCTGGTAAGTCCGGCTAGCGCGGCGCGTAACCCGCGACGTTCCTGAGCCCTTTGCGGTTGTTGCCCTGCCGCATGGCAAGGTCTTGACGGAGTGTTCGTCGCGTGTGATCTTCTAGCCGCCCGATCGAAGGTGAGGCATGCCAGTCGCAGAACCGCCGTGCGGCGCATGCTGCTATGCATGCAGCGACGGCAAGACGGATCTTGGTCTGTGGCTGCACCTGCCTGAGGTGATCATCAGGGCCGTCGCGGGACTGGTCGCCAGTGCGCCACGGGGTCGGTGGCGGTCAGGAAGCGCGTTGGCCAGTCTGGCTATCGGCATGATCAAGGGGTATCAGCTGCGGATCTCCGCTCGGACCCCGGCCAGATGTCGTTTCGTGCCAACCTGCAGCACCTATGGATTGATAGCCATCGAGGGGCACGGCGTTCTCAAGGGCTGGCGCATGACCTACCGCCGGTTGACCCGATGCAGGGCCTCCGTCGCGTTTGGCACAGCCGACCCGGTACCGCTGCTTCCGGGAACGCGGTGATCGCTCGCCAACATCAACCGTCGTCGGGCACCGCTGCGGCTGTGGGGAGGTCGCGCGTCACGGCAACGGCGCGCACCGGTTCGTCTGCTTATGCCGGTTGCTGACAGCCTGGACGATCCGGGCATGCGTTCGGTCACGCGGTCCATCGTCTCGCCAATGGTCCTGCCTGTTCGACGCCGACGACGCCGGGCGGAGAAGCTGGTCGCGGAACGGCTCGGAACCGCGCGGCACGGAACCCGCTCGATCCGAACGGATGCCGAGGTAGCCCAACCGGCAGAGGCGCGGAACTCGAAGGTACGACCATCATCCCATTGCCCGCCTGCAAGTGTTGTTGCTAGCGTGGCTCCGCCCGCGGTGCTCGTGGCGTCAGCCCGAGCAGATCCCCCTCGCACCGACAGGCCTGCCTATGCGTGTGCTCGACCGGCTGACGGCCGTCGCCGCCGCGTTGGCATTCGTCCTGGTCGGTCTGGGTGCGCCCGCCTGCGGGGCGATCAGTGAGTCGGGCGCGGTGGTCGCCGCCGCCCACCGGTTGATCGATCATGAGGCGCCGTCTGTTCTTCCTGCGACTGGACGCCCCGTCGACGCTCCGGCCACCACATCGGACCGTCCGCACCCGCCCTCTGGCAATCCCCGGGCCGTCGCCGCGCACTTCGTGCACCCCGCCGCTTCGTCGGACCCGCGGACGGATTTCTCCGCTGGAAAACGTGTTGGCCACCCCGCGGACGTCGTTTCGACCGACGGACCGGATGATCTCCTGCTGGCCGCGCCCGTTGGCATGGACGGCACGCTCGACCATGCCGTCGCCGCGACCCGCTACCGGCAGCCGGTCGTACCGCAGCCGCCGGGCGGCGCCCCGCCCACGCGGGCCCCGCCGACCTATGCCTGATCCTCTCCACGCCGCTCGTCACGGTTGAGCAACCCGTCGTCGTGACGGGCGCGGCATCGACTGTCCAATAGCGACGACTTCGTCCGCTTCGCATACACCATGACGGCAACCGTCGCCTGGTGTCCGATCCCGAGCGCATCCCGCCCGGGCCCCTCGAATCCTGGAGGATTCGCATGTCCACATCCCGCTGGCGTAAGCCGGCGACAATCGCGGGCGCACTCGTGCTGACCGCCGCGCTCGGTGGCGTCGCCGTAACCAACCACGAGGTGCAGGAAGCTCTCGGCCTGGCCGACGAACCCGGCGCCAACATGCCCTGGCACCCCAGGGAGTTCATGGAGATGGCGGCCGGGGAGGACTCCGCCGAGGCCGGTGAGGAGGCCTTCGAAGCCCGTACCATCGCCGAGCAGTTCGCCCAGGCCCGATACGCGCCGGGCATCGTCTCGCCGGGTGCGTACTCCAACGCGTTGAGCCAGCTCAACGCGCTCCCCGTCACGAACGGCAGCTGGCGCGAGGTCACCAACATCAAGTACGACGGTGACGACCCCCGCTACCGCGACTACGCGTCCAACTCCTCCGGCGGCGCGGGCCTGGTCACCGGTCGGATCACCGGGCTCGCGTCGGACAACAGCGGCCACGTGTACGCGGCCGGCGCCGACGGCGGCGTGTGGCGTTCCTCGATCGGCGGCGGGAACTGGACGCCGATCACGGACGCGCTGCCCACCCTGTCCAGCGGCGACGTCGTGCTCGCCGCCGACGGATCGCTCTGGTACGCGACAGGCGAGGGGAACACCGGCGGCACCTCGTACGTGGGCGCCGGCGTCTACCGGCTGGCCAACCCGACTACCGGCGCCTTCAAGTCGACCGACCGGGTCGGCGGTACCGAGCTCGAAAGCACCGTCATCAACAAGCTGCGATTCTTCGACGGCAAGGTCTGGGTCGCCACCAACCGGGGCCTGTTCTCGCACCCGATGGGCAGCACTTCAGGGGCCTGGAAGCTGGAGTTCGCGCCGAACCCGAGCTACCTCCCGGGCGGCGCGAACGCGGGCGACGCCAACGCCGCGTACAAGAACATTGTCAACGACGTGGCCCAGGAGCCGCGCAACCCGAAGCACGTCGTGGTCGCCTCGGCGTGGCGCTCCGGCGACACCTACAACGGCTTCTACGAGACGGCCGACTACACCGCGGGCGGCTGGACGAAGGTCAACCCCACTGGCGCCATGCCGGCCGACGACATCGGCTACGTGACGTTCGCCTTCTCCGCCGACGGCGGCAAGCTGTACGCGATCAACCAGTCGCCGCGGCTGCTCAACAAGCCCGCCGGCAACGTGAACAGCTACCTGGACGGCATCTACGTCTCCAACAGCGGCAACCCGGCGGGCCCGTGGAACAAGATCGCGGACTCGTCGAAGCTGGGCAACTCCGGCTCAGCGCTCAAGCAGGCTGTCGGCGGCAAGGGCTACGGCCCCGGCATCCAGGCCTGGTACAACCAGTTCCTCGCGGTGGACCCGGCCAACCCCAACCACGTGTGGGCCGGCCTGGAGGAGGTCTACGAGTCGACCGACGGCGGCGCCAACTGGAAGACCGTCGGCCCGTACTGGAACTTCAGCTTCGCCTGCTGGAACATCCACGACGCGCAGAACACCTGCAACAAGACCACCCACTCCGACCAGCACTCGGTCGCGGTCGGCAACGGGTTCGTCTACGTCGGTAACGACGGTGGCCTCTACCGCCGGCCGATCAACGGCAAGACCGACAAGGATGGCCACGCCATCGACTGGCAGAGCCTCAACGACGGCACCATCGACGCGCTCCAGTACTACTCGGTGGCGCTGGGCAAGGACCCGGCGAAGGCCGGCACCATCGTCTCCGGCGGTCTGCAGGACAACGGCACTTCCATCCTGCGCGCCGGCGACACGGTGATGGGCTCGCACTTCGGCGGCGACGGTGGCGACGCGCAGGCCGACCCGGCCAACGGCTGCCGGCAGGTCCAGGAGTACACCAACCTGGCCATGCGGGTGACCGAAAACTGCAACGCCAACACCGGTTCGGGCACGCTGGCGGACTCCACGTCGCGGGACATCCAGCCCTACACCAGCGCACCCGGCGACGAGTTGGCAAGGTTCATCGCGCCGTTCGCCCCCGACGACCACGACGCGAACGTCTGGGTGGCTGGTGGCCAGCACGTCTGGGTCAACACCAAGGGATACTCGATCAAGGATGGCAAGGGCTGGACGAACGCGTTCGACCTGGGCGCTGGCCGCACCGCCACGTCGGTCGCGGTCTCCGGAGGCATGGCGTACGTCGGCTGGTGCGGGCCATGCAACAACGCCGGATTCGCCCGCGGCGTCGCAGTCGGCAAGGTCAACGACCCGGCGAGCTGGCACCAGCTCGCCCTGCCGGGTGACTTCCCGAACCGGTTCGTGCAGGGCGTCGGGATCGACCCGGCCAACCCGTCGCACGCCTTCCTGGCGATCAACGGATTCTCCCGCCGCTTCACGGAGGGCCCGGGCGCCGGGATCGGTCACGTTTACGAAACCAGCGACGCGGGCGCGACCTGGAAGGATGTCTCGGCGAACCTGCCGGACGTGCCAGCCAGCTCGATCAAGGAGCTGTCGAACGGGGCTTTGGTGCTCGCCACCGACCTGGCGACCTTCTATCGTGCGCCGGGTGCCTCCACCTGGCAGCGACTCGGCGCCGGCCTGCCGCTGACCGTCGGCATGGACGTCGAATACAACCCGATCGACAACTCGGTCTACGTGGCCACCCACGGCCGCGGCATCTGGGCGTTCAACCTAGGTCAGCTCTGACCATCGAACGGCCGGCCGGGTCCCTGCGGGGACCCGGCCGGACTCACCTGCCCAGCGAGGCTCGCGACCTTCGGCAACCAACTGCCAACGACCTCCCGTTGACGAACGACGCGGAGGGCTCAACGACCTGCCACCCGAGTTGGCGGCCGCCTTCGCCGGACAACGGGACGAGCGCCTCATCGCCGCGCTCTGCCGCCTGCACGAGGAGCGCGGCCACGAGGACATCGAGGTGGCCGTCGTCTACGGCGCCGGACACACCGCCGCCGTCGTGGCCGGGTTGCGGAAGCGGTATGGCTACCGTCCGCGCTCGGCCGACTGGCTCACCATCGCCGACCTGTGCCGGCCGCGCTCTCGCGACCTCCGGTTTCCGCGCGACGGCCTGGCGCTGCTCGACGAGGCCATGTCCTTTGATGTTCGCCCACAGTGAACGTCGGGCGTAGGTCGCCGGGGTCGATGTGGACCAAGTGGGCCGCGACGATGGCCCGCCTTCTGCGTTCGAAGCGGGCCACTCGGCCGTCCATGCCGATCTCGGAGTAAGGGCGGCGACGGGCCGCCGGAACGCGGCCCGTCGCCAGTGCCGACGGGAGGTCAGACCGTCGGGATGCCGTTCGCCGGCGGCGGGGCCGCGGCCTCGGTGTATTCGGTGACCTGGCCGGCCGCGTCATCCGTCTGCACGACCGGGCCGAACGCGGCCTGGACGCCGCCGGTGACCTTGCCCATCTGCATGCCGCCGATGCCGGAGTGGTCGGTCTTGGAGTAGCGGTAGGGGCCGACCGCGGCGTTCTTGAAGCCGCCCGACTCGACCGCCGCGAGCAGGTTCTCGCGGGTCAGGTCTTTGCCGGCCTTGAGGAGGGCCTGCACGGTCAGGTAGGCGACGTTCATGCCGAAGACGATGTTGCCGTCGAACGGCGCGTTGCCGTTGTATTCCTTGTTGACCTTTTGGAAGAGCTGGATCCACGGGTTGGCCGAGTCGGTCGAGACCGGCAGGTAGCCAGGCGCGATCAGGCCCTCGAGCAGGGCCTTGCCCGGGCCGAGCAGCCCGGAGAGGGTGGTGTAGTCGGCACCGACGCTCGACGGGATCCACTGCGGCTTGAAAGCGATCTTGGCCGCCGTCCCGAGGGACAGGGCGGTGAAGGCGGGGATCGTGGCGGAGATGACGACCTGGCAGCCGGCCGTCTTGAACGCCTGGATCTGCGGGGTGATGTTGGTGTTGCTGGTGACGTACTTCTGCTTCGACTTGACCCCGTCGGCGCCGAGGACCTGCTCCACGCCGGCCAGGCTGTCACGGCCGAAGTCGTCGTCCTGGCCCATGTGGCAGACGACCTGCCCGGGGAAGTTCTTCTTGACGTAGTCGGCGATGATCTTGCCCTCGACCGTGTAGTCGGGCTGGTAGCCGAACGTCGTCGGGTATTTCTCCGGCTGGTTCCAGCTGCGGCTGCCCGAGGCGACGAACAGGTCCGGCACCTTCTGCGTCTTCAGGAAGTCGAGCACGCCGGTGTGCGTCGGCGTGCCGAGTCCATTGAGGATCGCGAAGACCTTGTCTTCCAGAACCAGCTTGCGTACGACGGTCTGGGTGTTGGCCGGGTTGTAGCCGTCGTCCTCGATGAGGTATTTGATCTTGCGTCCGTTGACGCCGCCGTTGGCGTTCACGTAGTCGAAGAACGCCTTGGACGCAGGCGCGATCTTCGAGTAGCCGGCGGCGGCCGGGCCGGTCAGCGGCATGTGCGTGCCGAGCGTGATCTCGGTGTCGGTGACACCCGGCACGGCGGCCGCTGTGCCGCCGCCCCCGCTGCTGCTGGGCGCGTCGTCGGAACATGCGGCGTTGGTGGCGATCAGTGCGAGACATGCGGCGACCACTATGCCGCGACGTGCGTTGCGAAGCATGGCTCTCCTGTTCGGATGGTGGACTCGGGATAGGGGGTGCGGTGCGGGCCGTCAGGTCCGGCGCCACCGGCGGCGGACCGTCCGGCCCAAGGCGCGGAAGGCCTCCTGGATGCCGCCGGGCGCGACGAGCATCACGACGATCAGCGTCAGGCCGAAGATGGCCAGCGGGAGGTTGCCTTCCAACTTGTTCGCCAGCCGCGGGCTCAGGTCGAAGCCGCGGGTGACCTCGGTGGTGAGATATGGCAGTAGGACCAGCAACAGCGCGCCCCACGCCGCGCCGAACAGGCTGCCCAGCCCGCCGAGCACGATCGCCAGCAGCAGGTTGAGCGAGAGCGTCAGGCCGAAGACGCTCGGTGACACGCTCTGCGAGATGACGGCCAGCACGCCGCCGCCCAGGCCGGCGCAGGCGGCGCTGACCACGAACGCGAGCACCTGGGTGCGGGCCACGTGGATGCCGACCAGCTTGGCCGCCACCTCGTCGTCGCGCACCGCCTTGAACGAGCGGCCGAACCGGCTGTTGACCAGGTTGGCGACGACCAGCAGCGAGACCATGGCGGCGCCGATCGCGATCCACGCCTGCCACCGCTCCGGCGGGAAGTAGGGACCGAGCCCGGCCGGCGGCGAGTCCACGTAGACCGACAGGCCCTGGTCGGCGTTGAACAGGTCGGCGAACCGGGTGGTGAAGGCCGGCACGACCAGGGCGACGGCGAGGGTGACACCGGCCAGGTAGGGACCGCGCAGCCGGGCGGCGCACACCCCGATCAACGCGCCCGCGAGGGCCGCGACCAGCACGCCGAGGGCCAGCGAGATCGGTAGCCGCCAGGGGCCGAACAGGTCGCGGTCGCTGAACTCGTTCTGTGCCAACGCGACCGTGTAGGCGCCGCAGGCCATCAGCGCGCCGTGCCCGAGCGAGAGTTGCCCGTTGAGGCCGGTGAGCATGGTCAGGCCGGCGGTCACGCACAGGTAGGCGGCGACGGTGGCGAGTTGATAGTTGCGGAACGGGTCGATGCCGTAGCTGACGAAGTAGACGACCGCCGCGGCCACCGCCACCCAGAACAGGTGGCGCAGCAGCGTCGAGCCCTGGCCGGGCCGCAACGGGCGGGGCACCACGAAGCGGCTCATCGGCGACCGGGTGGGGCGGACGGGCACGGTCTGCGGTTGCTCGGCCGGCCGTGCGGGGTTGGTCGTGCTCATACCGTCCTCGCCCGTACGCTGGAGAAGATCCCACCCGGCCGGAGCAACAACACCGCGAGCAGCACGACGAGCACCGCGACCGGGGTCAGCGCCGCACCGAGATAGCCGCTGACGTAGGACAGGATCAGGCCGACGATGATCCCGCCGACCACCGCACCGACCGGGCTGTCGAGACCGCCCACGATGGCCGCCGCGAACGCGGAGGCGAACACGATGTCCATCGCATGTGGATGGAGACCGAGCTCCGTCGGCAGGATCAGCACGCCGGCCACCGCGCCGACGACCGCGGCGAGCGCCCAGCCGAGGGTGAGCATCCGGCCCACGTTGACACCGAGCAGCCGGGACACCTCGGGTGCGAAGGCCGCCGCCCGCATCCGCAGCCCGACGGCCGTGCGGGTGAACAGCAGCGCCAGCAACACCACGATGGCCGCCACCGTGCCCCAGATGAACAGGTCGTATCTGCTCATCAGCGGGATGCCGCCGACCTCGATCGCCGAGGTGTCGAACGGTTGGTTGGCCGCGCGGTATTCGCCGCCGAAGATCATGCCGACCACGGCGGTCAGGAACAGCACGAGACCGAGTGCCACGATGACGTCGTTGAGCGGGTTGGCGTGCCCGACGAAGCGCATCAGGCCGCGTTCCACCAGCGCGCCCAGCGCGAGACCGCTGACCAGCGCGACGAGGAACCCGACCAGATAGGAACCGACGGCATCGGAGATGGTGTACGCCGCATAGGCGGTCACCACGGCCATCGCACCCTGCGCGAAGTTGACCACCCGGGCCGCGCGCCAGATCAGCACCAGCGCGAGCGCGAACGCGGCGTAGACAGCTCCCCTCGACAACCCGTCGAAGGTGAGGAAGATGAAGCGGTCCAAACCGCGGCTCCTTTCGTGCGGCGGGGCGGGTCAGAAGCCGAGGTAGGCGTGGCGCAGGCGGTCGTCGGCGAGCAGTTGGTCGGCGTCGGCGGAGAGCACGATCCGGCCGAGCGACATCACCACTCCCCGGTCGGCGATGGACAGCGCGCCGCGCACGTTCTGCTCGACCAGCAACACGGTCAGGCCGGTGGTGTCGCGCAACTGCTTGAGCAGCGCCATGATCTGCGCGGTCACCTTCGGCGCCAGCCCGAGCGAGGGCTCGTCGAGCAGCAGCAGCGTCGGCCGGGCGACCAGGGCCCGGCCGAGGGCGAGCATCTGCCGCTCGCCGCCGGAGAGCTGATGGCCGAGGTGGCCGCGGCGGCGCGCGAGCGGGTCGAACAGCTCGTAGACCTCGGCCGTGGCCTTCTTGGCGTCGGCCTTGTCGGTGCGCCAGAGGCCGCCGAGCCGCAAATTCTCGTCGACGGTGAGCTCGGCGACCACGCCGCGCCCCTCGGGCACGTGTGCGATGCCGCGGCGGACGAGTTGCTCGACCTTGACGGCCCGCAGGTCGTCGCCGGCGAACAGGATGCGGCCGCCGGTCGGCTTGACCAGGCCGGTGATCGTGCGCAGCAGGGTCGTCTTGCCCGCGCCGTTGGCGCCGAGCACGGCCGTGATGGTGCCGGCCGAGACGGTGAGGTCGACGTCGCGCAGCACCGGCACCGCGCCGTAGCCGGCGTTGACCTTGTCGACGACCAACACGTCGGACCCGCTCACGGCCGCACCTCCGCACCGAGATAGGCCTCGGCGACGGCCGGGTTGTCGCGCACCTCGCCGGGCGTGCCGGCGGCGACCACGCGACCGAAGTCGAGGACGACGATCTGGTCGCAGACCTTCATGACCAGGTCCATGTGGTGCTCGACGAGCATCACCGAGCAGCCCGCGGAGACCCGGCTGGGCAGGTCGACGATCAGGGCGGCGAGCTCGTCGACGTCGTCGCCGCCGAGGCCACCGACCGGTTCGTCGAGCAGCAGCAGCCGCGGCCGGCCGACCAGCGCGCGGGCCAGGGCGACCCGCTTGCCGACGGCGTAGGGCAGCGTGCCGGGCCAGGCCTGGGCGTGCTCGGCGACGCCCAACTCCTCGAGCACGGTCATCGCCTCGTCGCGCAGCCGGCGCTCGTCGCGGTCGCTGCGGGGCAGCCCGAGCAGCGCGGAGACCAGGCCGGCGCGGGCGGTGTGTGTGGCCCCGGCCATCACGTTTTCCAGCACGGTCAGGCCGCGGAACAGCCCGACCCCCTGCAGCGTGCGGGCGATGCCCTGGGAGGCGAGCCGGTGCGGGCGGGGCCGCAGCGGGGCGCCTTCGAACAGGACGGAGCCCGCGTTGGGCTCGACGAAACCACAGACCACGTTGAACAAGGTCGTCTTGCCCGCTCCGTTCGGCCCGATGACGCCGACGACGGTGCCCGCGGCGGCTGCCAGCGAGACGTCTTCGAGGGCGACCAGGCCACCGAAGCTGACACCGACGCCACGCAGCTCGAGGACGGTGTCACCAGTGGGTTGCGACGTCATGTTCACCTCCCACCAGCAGCGACGGTCAGCTATTTACACTGGGAGTGTACTTTTCTCGATCGCCGCGTCAATGCCCTCGTTGCAGGGTCGTTACAACAGGGTGTACGCGGCCGTTGACGTCGGCGGGGGCGGTCGCCGGCAGCAGTTCGACGACGTGCTCGCGCTCGCGGCCGGAAACCTGGACCCGGTCCGGGCCGTTCCGTGGTGCCACGTCCACGATCGATGAGCATAACGCTCTCGAGTCGTGCACCCGACTGATCCGTAGCGCCGGAGTCCGCGGTGCCTATCGTGCCGGGCACATAGGACGGAGGACCCATGCGATCGATCGCACCTCGGCAACTGACCGGCGCTCAGGTCACCAGCCGGAAGAACTTCTCCCAGGCGCCGATCGCGGTGCGGTTGGCGATCAACGGGGCGGCGCCGGCCTTCTCGGCGGTGACGAACCGGTTGTTGACGGTGGCGCGCAAGCCGATCGTGCCGTCGGCGTTGGTGACGACCGCGAACTTCTCCCAGGCGCCGACGGTGGTGCGGTTGGCGACCAGCGGCGCGGTGCCGGCCTTGTCGGCGGTGACGTAGCGGCCGGTCAGCCGGGAACGGAAGGCGACCAGCCCGCCGCCGGCGTCGACCTCGTCGAACTGCTCCCCCGGCCCGACCTGCGCGCCGGTGGCGATCAGCGCGCCGGCCGCGTTGACATAACGGCCGTTGGCGTTGGCCAGCAGGGTGACCAGCGGCGGCGGCCGCACGGCGCGGAACTTCTCCCAGGCGCCGATCTCCGTGCGGTTGGCGATCAGCGCGGCCGCGCCGGCCCGCTCGGCCGTCACGAACTTGTTGTTGGCGTTGGCACGCAGGCTGATCGTGCCGTCGGCGTTGGTGACGACCGCGAACTTCTCCCACGGGCCGACCGCCGTGCGGTTGGCGATCAGCGCCGCGGCGCCGGCGTGTTCGGCGGTGACGTACCGGCCGTTGACCCGGGCGCGCAGAGCGACGAACCCGCCTCCGGCGTCGATCTGGTCGAACTGCTCCCACGCGCCGATGGCGGTGCGGTTGGCGATCAGCGGCGCGGCACCGGCGTTGGCCGCGGTCACGTAGCGGTTGTTGACGGTGGCCAGCAGGCTGGTCGGTGGGCCGGCGGCGAGCCGGGCGAGCGCCGCGTCGTCACCCTTGAACGCGTCGAGGTCGGGTGACGACCAGGCGGAGCCGGGTATCGCGCTGCCGGCCGCGTGCTGCCAGACGGCGAACGCGGGCCAACCGGCCGGCAACGGCGGCGGGTTCTGCGAATAGTTGGCCAGGAACAGCGGGTTGGCCGCGAACCGGGTGCTGCTCGCCGTGCACGGGTTCCACCAGTTGGTGTTCGTGTAGATCATCGCCTGGCGGCCGGTGCGCACGGCGATCTCGGTGACGAACTCCTGGATCCAGCTCACCAACTGGGCCGGTGTCATGTTGTAGCAGTCGCCCAGGCCCCAGTCGGCCCGCGGCCACTCGATGTCGAGCATCGGCGGCAGGCTGCGACCGTCGGAAGCGTAGGGCGCGAGGTCGAGCAGCACGTCGGCCTGCTGCTTGCCGCTGCTGAGGCCCGGGCGGGCGCGGTGGTAGGCGCCCGCGTAGACGCCGTTGGCCCGCGCCCCGGCCCAGTTGGTGGCGAAGAACGGGTCCGGGTTGTTGTTGGACAGGGGTCGCCCGTCCTGCTCGCTGACCCGGATGTAGGCGAACCTGGTGCCGCCCCGCGCCAGGGCGGCCCAGTCGAGGGCCGGCCCCTGGAAATAGGACACGTCGACGCCGCGGATGGCGTAGCCGGGCGGGGGCGGCAGTGCCGCCGCCGGTGACGCGACCGTGGTCAGACCCGCCGCTGCCAGGGTCGCGCCCAGCAGGACCGCGATTCCTCTGCGTGCCATCGGCTTACCCCGTCGCTAGGCGCGGTTGGTAGCCAGTCTCGACCCGGCGCGGCCCGGTCGGCATCGGCCGACCGGACGTTCATCGACCACCGATGATGGGTGCCCAGTCCGGACGGCGGCCGAGGTACTTCAACAGCAGCGCGGTGTCGGTGTCGGTCGGTTCCGGCGTGATCGCCGGGGCGAAGGCGAAGGCGCGCAGCGGCTCGACCATCTCCGCCGCGACCTTCCGCAGCGGGCGGGCGAGGTCGTCGGTCAGCGGTGACGGCTGCCCGGTGGCGACGGCGATGTCCCACGCGTGCACGGCGGCGTCGAGGGCGGCGGCACCGGAGCCGACCCAGGTCGGCAGCGGACCCAGCGGCAGTGGGGTCGGCGCGGTCTCGACGTCGTTGCCGACCGTCGACCAGGCCGCGGCGGCGGCGTTCAGGGTCGGGTTCAGGAACTCCATCGGGTCTTGGTCGAGGCGGCCGGACGGCGCGAACGGGTTCTCCGTCGGGCCGCCCTCGCCGGTGATCGCCGCGGCGTAGCCGAGTTGGTCGCCGGCGGCGTGCTGGAGCACCTGCGTGACGGTCCATTCGGCGCACGGGGTGGCCCGGCCCCAGTCGCCGGGGGCGACGGCCGCGACCGTCGCGCGCAACACGCGGTGCGCCTCGTCCAGCACGTCCCAGCCGCTGAGCGTGATGTTGTCGGTCATAAGAGCCCCTCCCCAAGGGGAACGGAATAGCCCGTTCCGTCGTGTCTCCAGACTAACGGAACGGATCCTTCCGTTCAAGTCCGGTCAGCAGCCGAGTGCGAACAGCAGCGCGGTCAGCGTCTTGACGGTGTAGGTGGCGGCGAGGCCCGGCGGGAGGGCGCGATCGTCGCGCTGGAGGAAGGCGGTGGCGATGCCCAGCGCAGCGGCGCCGGCGACGTCGCTCTCCGGGGAGTCGCCGACGTGGATGACGTCAGCGGCGGTCAGGCCCAGCCGCCGCAGGGCCAGTCGGAACGGCTCCGGGCGCGGCTTGTAGGCCCGGGCATCCTCGCTGGTGACCACACTGTCCACTGTGATGCGATGGTGGTCGAGCAGGGCCGCCAGCCTGTCCCGGTCGGCGTCGGAGACCAGGCACACCGGCACGTCGAGGGTGGCCAGGAACGGCAGGCTGTCGGGGAACAGCGGCGGGCGCGGCTCCCGCCGCTCGGCCAACTCGCGCGCGTCCACGCGTACGCCGAAGTGGGTCGCGGTCTGTTCGAGGCTGTCGACCGTGAGCTCGGCCAGCGGCCGGAAATCGGCACCGTGCGCGGCATCGGCCAACGCCCAGAACCGCGCGGTCCACTCGCCCGCCACCACCGCGGCGTCGATCCCGGCCAGGCCACCGACCAGTGACGCGGCCTCGGCCTCCCATGTGCCGTCGTCGCGCACGAGCGTGCCGTAGACGTCAAGCAACACGGCCCGATACACGCCGCCGATGCTAGATCAGCTGCCGTGTGCGGCGGCGACCGCCTCCGGCCGGGTGAGCCGGGTGCCGGAGGCGTGCACCCGCTCGAAGACGGCCGGGCCCAACGCCTCGCGGAGGTGGTTCGCCAGTTCGGCCTCGCGCCGCCGCAGTGACGGATAGACCCGCAACCCGGCCCGGCGGCGCAGGCCGTCGGCGGCGCCCAACAGCAACGCCGACCGTTCCAGGTTGGTCTCCACGAAGGACAGTTGCGCGAACATGGCCAGGCACAGGGTCACGAGCTGGGTGCTGCCGGCGGCCAGGCTCAGCTCGAGGCCCTCGTCGAACAGCGACCGCGACTCGGCCAAGCGGCCGCGCACGAGCGCCAGCGTGCCCAGCAACACCTGCGACGTGGCGGCCAGCCAGGCGTTGTCGGACTCCACGCCCAGGTCGTTGGCCTCGCGAAGGTGGTCGAGCGCGTCGTCGAAGTCGCCCGTGGTGGTCTCGAGCGAGCCCGCGGTCAGGCTGGCCGACGCGGTGCCGAGCGGCTCGTCCTGGCCGTGGAATTCGTCGAGCGCCGCCAGTGCCTCGCGCAGCGCGCCCGGGACGTCGCCGACCATCGTCGAGGTCCAGGCCATGGCCAGCTGGGTCGCCGCGTGCAGGTAGGGCTCCTCGATGCCGGGCAGCAACGGCTCAAGCCGTTCGCGGGCGGCCAGTGCGGACCGGTCGTCGCCGACCTCCCGGGCGGTGACCGTCGCCGTCCACAACAGCTCGGCCTGCCCGTGCGGATCCAGCGAGTCGACGGCGGGCAACAACTGCTCGACCCAGGCGCGCACCTCGGCCAAGTGGTCGCGCTGCGACCAGAACGGCCAGAGCACCCGGAACAGGTGCGGCAACGGGGTGATGTCATGGGCCAGATACCAGCGCACCATCACCGCCAGGTTGCCCGCCTCGGCTTGCAGCCGCTCCACCCACTCGCGCTGCCCGACACCGCGCAACGGCCGGTCCGCCTGGCGCGCCAGCGCCTCGTAGTGCTCGGCGTGCCGCTGCTGGATGCCGGCGGCGTCGGGGCGGGCGGCCAGCCGCTCGGCGACGTAGGCGCGCACCGTCTCCAGCATCCGGCAGCGGATGCCGAGACCGCCGTGGTCGAGTTGGATCAGGCTGTGCCGGGCCAGCGCGTCGGTGAGGTCGAGCGTCTCGTCCTCGCCGAGACCGGAGACGTCGGCCGCGGCGTCGATCGTCCAGCCGTCGACGAACACGGCCGCGGTCTCCAGCAACGACCGTTCGCGCGCGTCGAGCAGGTCGACGCTCCACTCGACCGTGTCGCGCAGGGTGCGCTGCCGCGCCGGCAGATCCCGCGCCCCGGCGCCGAGCGCGTCCAGCGAGGTGGAGAGCCTGGTCAACAACGCGGCCGGAGCGAGCAGCCGGGTACGCGCGGCGGCCAGTTCGATCGCCAGCGGCAGGCCCTCCAAGCGGCGGCAGATCGCCACCACCGCGGCGGCGTTCTCCTGGGTGAGCGCGAAGGTGTAGTGCACCGCCCGGGCCCGGTCGACGAACAGCGCGACCGCGGGGTTCGCCGCCAGCTCCTCGAGCGGCAGACCGTCGGCGGGCAGGGGCAGCGGCGGCACGGGGTATTCGCGCTCAGCCCGCAGCTCCAGCACCGTGCGGCTGGTCGCCAGCATCGTCACACCCGGGCACCCGGCGAGCAGGTCGCCGATCTCGCCGGCCGCGCCGACCACCTGCTCCAGGTTGTCGAGCACCAGCAACCAGAGTTCGTCGCCGAGCTGCCCGGCCAGCGCCCGCAGCGGCGCGTCCGTTCCGGCCAGGTCGGCGCCGACGTTGCGGGCGATCGCGGCCATCACCTCGTCGGGCCGGGTCAACCCGGCCAGCGGCACGAACACCACCCGGGCGGCGAACCGGTCGTGCAACCGCTCGGCGGCGGCGACCGCGAGCCGGGTCTTGCCGACGCCGCCGGGCCCGGTCAGCGTCACCAGCCGCACGTCCGGCCGTTCCAGCAGACCGGCCACCTCGTCGATGGCCCGCTCCCGCCCGACCAGCGAGGTCCGGCCGACCGGCAGCGGGTTGGGCCCGCTGGGCACCGCGGCCGCGGGCCGGCCCGCGGCGAACCGCTCGCTCAGCAGCAGCGCGAGGTCGTCGCGGACCAGCCGGCTCAGCTCGTTGGTGTCGCGGAAATAGCGGAACGAGGTGGGATCTTCGGCGCCGATCCGGGCGAGCAGCTCGTCGAGCCGGGTTTCGCGGTCGGCTTCCGGATCCTTGACGTAGACCAGCCGCGGCAGGGCCCGCGCCAGCTCGAACTCGTCTTCGAGACCGGAGACGTCCATGCCGGGCGCCAGCCACCCGTACTGCTGCCAGTAAAGGCCGATGAAGATGTCGCTCTGTTCGAGATAGGCGCGGTAGACCGCCTGCGGCGGGTGCGGGCGGGCGCCCTGCTCGAACATCACCGGCGTGAGCCGCAGGGCCGAGATGGCCTGTGACACCGCCGCCCGCTCGTCGGCCAGTTCGCGCAGCGTCGAGCTGACGAAGACCCGCAACCGCTGATCCGGAGTCCGGATCAACGGTTCGAACTCCTCCGCCGCACGCGCCACCATCCCAGTCTTGTGCGAACGGGGCGGCCTGCGCCGAGGTTCGGCGATGCCGGAGCTTGTGCGGCCGGTGGGGCGGGGGCGGCCGGTGGGGTGCGTGTCAACGGCTGACGGCGGTCTCCTGCTCGATGCGGGAGAGCTTCTCCGGATTGCGTACGGCGTAGACGCCGGTGACCAGGCCGTCGCCGACGCGTACGGCCAGGACGGTGTCGATTTCGCCGTCCACCCGGAAGACGAGTGCGGGATGGCCGTTGACCTGCGCCGGCTCCAAGGTGCCCATGGTCGCGATCCGGCTCAGGCCCGCCGCCAGCAGGCGGGACACCTTCCTGACGCCGACGACCGGCACCACCACGGCCTGCACGACTCCGCCGCCGTCGCCGAGGAAGACGACGTCGGGGGCGAGGATGTCGACCAGCCCCTGCAGGTCGCCGGTCGCGCTGGCGCGTTGGAACGCCTCCAGCGCGTCGCGGGTCTGCGCCTGGGTGACCTCGCCGCGTGGGCGGCGGGCGGCGACGTGGGCCCGGGCCCGGTGGGCGATCTGCCGGACGGCGGCCGGCGTCTTGTCGACGGCCTCGGCGATCTCGTCGTACTCCAGGTCGAACACGTCGCGCAGCACGAAGACCGCGCGCTCGGTCGGGTTCAGCGTCTCCAGCACCAGCAGCATGGCCATCGAGACGCTGTCGGCCAACTCGACGTCGTCGGCCACGTCGGGCGCGGTCAGCAGCGGCTCGGGCAGCCACGGGCCGACGTAGGACTCCTTGCGGCGGCGCAGCGTGCGCAGCCTGATCAGCGCCTGCCGGGTGGTGATCCGCACGAGGTAGGCGCGCCGGTCGCGGACCTCGGCGAGGTCGACACCGACCCATTTGAGCCAGGTCTCCTGCAACACGTCTTCGGCGTCCGCGGCGGAGCCGAGCATCTCGTAGGCGACCGTGAAGAGCAGGTTGCGGTGCTCGACGAACACCTCGGTCGCTTCTTCGCTCATGACTGGCTCCTACCCACTCGCTGTCGACGCTGCCACACACGAGATGCCGCCGCACATCGCTTTGTGACACGACGCCGCGGTGGTGTGGGTCACTGTCACAGCGCCGGGCCCGGCGGCATCTCGATGTGCGTACCTCGATGAAGAAGGAGTTTGGGTCATGAACGAGCACCAGACGGTCGCGCTGGTCACCGGCGGCAACAAGGGCATCGGCCGGGCGACCGCCGAACAACTCGCCGCGCTGGGCATGACGGTTCTGGTCGCCGCCAGAAACCCACGCCTGGGCGAGGAGGCCGCCGCCACGCTGCGAGCGGGCGGCGGCGACGCGCACGCGATCACCCTCGACGTCACCGATCCGGCCACCATCAGGGCGGCCGCCGCCGTGGTCGCGGAGCGGTACGGCCACCTCGACGTGCTGGTCAACAACGCCGGCACGACGGGCTCCGGACAGGTCTCGCCGCAGGACGCCTGGGATCAACTGCCCAGCGCGGTCGACCTGGACATGGTGCGCGGCGTCCTGGAGACCAACGTGCTCGGGGTGATCGCGGTGACCAACGCGATGCTGCCGCTGCTGCGCCGCTCGCCGGCGCCGCGCATCGTCAACCTCAGCAGCCATGCCGCGTCGATGACCATCACCGGCAGCCCCGACGGCCGGTTCTCGACCCTGCCGCAGTCGGCGGCGTACGCGCCGTCGAAGGCCGCGGTCAACGCGCTCACCGTGCAGTACGCCAACGAGTTATGGAAGGACGGCATCCTGGTCAACGCGGCCGCGCCCGGGTTCTGCGCCACCGACATGAACAACCACGCCGGGTTGCAGAGCCCTGCCGACGGCGCCGCGGTCGTGGTGCGGCTGGCGACGCTCGGCGCCGACGGGCCGACCGGCGGGTTCTTCGGTGCGGACGGGACGGTGCCGTGGTGAACCTCGCCCTGTGGATCGCTGCCGGGTTGCTCGCGGCCGTGTTGCTGGGGAGCACCTCGAAGATGTTCGTACGCCGGGAGAAGATCGCCTCGTTCGGTCGCGCCGCGGAATGGGTGCTCGACTTCAGCCCCGGCGCGCTGCGGGCCATCGGCACCCTGGAGATCCTCGCCGCGGCGGGGCTGATCCTGCCCGCCGCGCTGGACATCGCGCCGGTCCTGGTGCCGGTCACAGCGACCTGCGTGGCGGCGCTGTTCACCGGTGCGGCGATCATGCGGCTGCGCCGGGGCGAACGGGCGACGATCGCCGCAGACCTGATCTATCTCGCCGTCGCGGTGTTCGTGGCCTGGGGGCGGTTCGGACCCGAATCGTTCGCCGGGTGAGGCTTACCGGAGGGTAAGGCCGGCCTGTCTCCTCGGCCCGGAAAGCTCACCTCGCGGCCATATCGCCGGCCATCGACCAGACGCCATATTAATGCGCATGACGATGTTGCTGCGGTTACCGGTCGTCCTGGCGGCGACCGGGCTGGCCCTGGCCGGCTGCGTCCCCTCGTCCGGCGGTGGCAACGGAGCCACCGCCGGCGGCGGGGCCGGTCCCGCACCGTCCGCGAGCGCGGCGCCCGCGGCGGTCACCGAGATCCAGATCGACAAGTCCTATTGGTACGCCGGCTTCAAGGTCACCCTGGGCACGGCCCGCGTGGTCGACGCGTCCTCCGGCGGCGGGAAGGCCGTCACGATCGAGGGCGTCTTCCAGAACCTCAGCACCGAGTACGAGCGCGAGCCGACCGAAGAGGCGCTGCTGACCGTCGGCGACCGCACCTACGCCGACCTGGACGATCCCCTGCTCGACCTGCCCGAGGTGCCGGCCCAACGCAGCCAGCCCGGCACCTACGCGTTCGAGGTCGACGAGCACTTCGTGCTTCCCGAGGCCGTGCTGATCGTCGGGAAGCCCGCCGACCGGCAGGCGACGATCCCGTTCAGCGGCGCCGACGGGCTCGTCGCGCTCGAGCCCAGGCCGGTGCCGGTCACCGGCAAGGTGCTGGCGTCGAAGTCCGGCGGTGTCTTCATGACCGTCTCGGCGGTCGAGGTGCGCTCCGACGAGCCCTACCTGCACGGCCAGGCGCCGACCGGCCAGGAGTTCCTGCGCCTGAGCTTCTCGGCCACCAACAACACCGACGCCGGGTTCGCCTGGGTGTTCGACCGCGACCTGCACCTCAAGATGCCCGACGGCACCTCGCTCGGCACCGCCGACAACTGCAGCCGGGCACAGATCTATCCACCGCCGCACGGCAAGGTCGACGGCGGGCTGGCCTGCTTCCTGGTGCCGGCACCGGCGACCGGCACCTACCTGCTCACCTGGTTCGGATACGACAGGGGCGGGCTGCGGGTCCCAGTGCATTGACGGTCGTAGAATGCGCCCGATGACGCTGGACGCCGGACGCGGTGAAGCGACACACGGGACCGGCGCGCAGGCGCCGGTCCTGCTGCCGGGCGACCCGCGGCGGGTGGGCGGGGTGCGGCTGCTCGGCCGGCTCGGCCAGGGCGGCATGGGCGTCGTCTACCTCGGCGAAGACGACAACGGGCGGCGGGTGTGCGTCAAGGTCATTCGACCGGAGTACGCCACCGACGCCCGCTTCCTGGCCCGGTTCGCGGCCGAGGCCGAGGCGGCCCGCCGCGTCGCCCGCTTCTGCACCGCGCAGGTCCTCGGCGCCGGCACCGACGGCGACCGGGCCTACCTGGTCACCGAGTTCATCGACGGCCCCACGCTGACCGCGGCCGTAGCGCAGGACGGCCCGATGCACGGGTCCACACTCGACAGTCTGGCCATCGGCATCGCGGCCGCCCTCAACGGGATACACGCCGCCGGTGTCGTGCACCGCGACCTGAAGCCGAGCAACGTGCTGCTGTCGCGGGTCGGCCCCAAGGTGATCGACTTCGGGATCGCGCGGGCGCTGGACGCGCTGGAGCGGTTCACCGAGTCCGGCAACGTCGTGGGCACGCCGTCCTACATGGCGCCGGAACAGTTCCGCGGTGCGGCCACCACGGCCACCGACGTCTTCAGCTGGGGCGCGGTCGTCACGTTCGCCGCGACCGGGCAACCGCCGTTCGGCACCGGCCCGGCCTACCAGCTCATGCACCGCATCCTGTCGGACCCGCCGGATCTCGGTGCGCTGGACCGCCCCCTCCGCGACCTGGTCGGCCAGGCCCTCGACAAGGAACCCAACGGGCGCCCGACCGCCCGGACGCTGCTGCTCGCCCTTGTCGGCGACGACGCCGACCCGATCGACGCCAGCTCACGGATCCTGTCGACACAATGGACGGCGCCGACGCTGACCGCTCCCCCGCCGACCCAGGTCGACGACAGCGGCGTCGCGGGCCCGTTGCTCGACCGTCCGCTCGTCGACCGGACGCCGGCCCGGTCCTGGCGGACGCGGGCGCTGCTGGCCACCGCCGCCGCCGCGCTGGTCGCGGTCACGATCGCGCTGGCCCTCAACGTTCACGGCGACGGCACCCCCGACGATGCCGGCCCACCGAGCGGCGCCACCTCGGCGTCGGCCACGCCGTCTGGCGCCGCCACCGGGCAGCCCGGCGCCGGTCCGGCGTCGCCCGATGCGCCGGGGTCGTCCGATGGGCCGGGGTCGTCTGATGGGCCGGGGTCGTCTGATGGGCCGGGGTCGTCCGATGGGCCGGCCGCGACCGGCGCCCCGCCGACCGGTGGCCGGACGACGGTCGTCGTCGGCGACCGCGTCCCGGCGACCGGCTCCATCGCGCTCGGCGTGGGCGAGATCCGCCACTACCGCCTGCACCTCGACCGGAAGCTCGACCTGTTCGTGACCGGCGACAGCTGCAGCGACCTGGTCAGATGGCAGCTGTTCCACCTCGACGCCGGCTCCGTCGGCGACGGCAACCTCTGCGGGCAACGCGGCCCGTTCACCCTGCCGGCCGGCGACTACGAACTGCGGGTCGGCGCACCCCGGGTCGGCGGCAGATACTCGTTCCGGCTCACCGGCCGATGAGCGCTGTCCCGGCCCACCTCGAGATGTGGGGCAGCGGCGGCGCGTCGATGATCCCGCTCGACGGCGACCGGATCACCCTGGGCAGCGCCGACTCCAACGACCTGGCCGTGCCGGCCGACCGCCGCCTCTCCCGGTTGCACGCCGTCTTCGAGCGCTACTCGGCCGGCTGGTGCGTGCGCGACCTCGGCTCCCGCAACGGCACCTACGTCAACGGGCAGCGAATCTGGCAGGAGCGCGTGCTCACCGACGGCGACGAGATCCGGGCCGGCTCGTCTCGTTTCGTGCTGCGCTCCGGCCGGGTCCCCGCCGGCCAGCCCACCGAGGCGGGCGCACCGCCGCCGGAGCTCACCGGCCGCGAACGCGACGTGCTGGTCCAGTTGTGCCGCCCGCTACTGGCCGGCGCGCTGTTCACCGAGCCGGCCTCCAGCCGGGAGATCGCCGCCGCCCTCGTGGTCACCGAGGCCGCGGTCAAGCAGCACCTGCTGCGCCTCTACGAGAAGTTCGGCATCCTCGACGAGGGCGAGCGACGCCGCGTGCGGCTGGCCAACGAGGCCATGCTCCGCGGCGCCATCACCCGCGCCGACTTGCGCTAGTGCCCCGCGGAACCGCGACAGCGACGCGCACAGCGAGCCGCAGGTGATCGGGCTGCCGCAGACGGGAGCGCAGCCTTAGCCGCCGCCGCTGGTGGCGGCCGCGATGGCCATCATGGTGAAGGTCCGCTTGCGGCGGCGGGTGAGGATCGCGAAGCACGCGGTCAGCACCACCAGGTCGAGGTCGACCCAGGGGCCGGTGACCTCGACCCGGACCCCCGAGCCGGGCCAGCCCGTGCGCACCTCGATCCGGCTCGCACCGCGGGTGAGCACGCCGGAGTGCCGGCCCAGCCGCCACTCGGCGGGTCCGCCGGGGCCGGGCACCTGCGAGCCGCGCGGGTGCAGGCGGACCACCGGCCGCTCCACCGCCCGGGCGACGACGCCCAGGCGGTGGAAGTCGGTGATGTCGACCTGCCAGCGGCCCAGGTCGGTGCTGATCTCGCCGCGCCGCATCGACACGCCCGTACGCAGCGCCGAGTGGCCGCCGTCGAGCAGGTAGGCGCCGCGCTTCTTGCGCACGGTCATCGTCTGTGTGGTCGTCATCGGGCGCTCGCCCAGCGCAGGCCCGCGATGACGACCGCGGCGACGGTCAGGTGCAGGGCGGCCAGGCCGAGCGTGGCGCCCGCCGTCTCACCGCCCAGCGGGCCGAGCAGCGAGATGACGAACACGACCGTCGCGACGACGGTCCAGATCCGCCGGCCCCGGGTGCTGACCCGCTGGAGCAGGGCCAGCAGGCCCCAGGCGGCCAACGAAACGAGCAGGGACACGACGGCGACCGGCCCGGCGCCTACGTGTGTCACGGTGCTGCCGCTGCGGACGGCCAGGTCCACGCCGCCGGCCTGGTGCACGGCGAGGAACACCACCTCGGCGGCGACCGCGGCGGCGGCGACGACGGCCGCGCCGCGTACCGGAGAAGCTGTCTTGACTGCCTTGAGCTCTGTCATGCCGATGAGTTTCGGGGCCTATGACGGTGCCCGGCATCGATCCCGGCGGCCGCCCGGCTACGACTTTGGTCGGTGGTCGGGCCACGGACCTCGCGTCTAGCCTGACCGCGTGACCACGATGACGCTCGACGAGCCGTGCCCGGTCGCCAAGCGGCCGCCCCGCGCGGTCGCGGTGGTCTCGACGGTTATGATCGCCGCGCTGGTGGGCGCGACGCTGTGGGCGACCCTCGCGTCCGGCCGGGCCGGGCCTCGCTGGCTCGACATCGCGATCGCGCTGGCCTCGTGCGCCCTCGTCCCGGTCTCGGTGATCCGCCCGGTGACCGGCGGCCTGCTGCTGGGCGCGCTGGCCTTCCTTTCGCCGGTCGCGACGCCGGCCGCCACCTTCGCGGCGCTCAACGCGGCCCGGCAGCGCCGCTTCATCCCCGCCTTCGGTGTCGCGCTGGCCGGCGTGGCCGGGCACGCGGTGCAGGGTCTCTGGCGGCCGTTCGCCGGAGTGTCCTACGGCTGGTGGCTGCTGCTGATGTCCCTCGCCTACGCCGCTCTGCTCGGTTGGGGCACCTGGGCGCAGGCGCGCGTGGCGCTGATGCAGTCGCTGGTGGAACGGGCCCGCCGCGCGGAGGCCGAGCAGGGCCGGCGGGTCAGCGAGGCCCGGCTGGCCGAGCGGGCATTGATCGCCCGCGAGATGCACGACGTCCTCGCGCACCGGCTGTCGCTGCTCGCGACCTATGCCGGCGCGCTCGAATACCGGCCCGACTCGCCGCCGGAGCGGCTGGCGGCGGCCGCGGGCGTCATCCGCACCGGGGTGCACCAGGCGCTCGACGAGTTGCGCGAAGTGATCACCGTGCTCCGGGAGGATCCCGCCGATCCCGACGGCCCGGCCGGCCCAAGCCTCGGCGACGTGCCGCGCCTGGTCGAGGAGGCCCGCGATGCCGGGCTCGCGGTGTCGTTCGACGACCGGACCGGCACGGCGGCGGAGGCGACCCCGGTGGTCGGGCGGACCGCGTACCGCATCGTCCAGGAGGGCTTGACCAACGCCCGCAAGCACGCCGCGGGCCAGCCGGTGGCGATCACGCTGGCCGGCCAGCCGGGCGGTGAGCTGGCCATCGACGTGCGCAACCCGCTCTCCGCCGGGCTGCCGGAGCTGCCCGGCGCCGGCGTGGGGTTGATCGGCCTGACCGAACGGGTCAGCCTCGCCGGCGGCCGCCTCGACCACGAGGTCGACGCCGCCGGAGAGTTCCGCCTGAGCGCCCGGCTACCGTGGCGCACATGATCAACGGTGTCCGGGTCATCGTCGTCGACGACGACCCGCTGGTTCGCTCGGCCCTCACGATGATGCTCGATGGCGCCAAGGGCATCACGGTCGTCGCGACCCTGGCCGACGGCGACGAGGTGCCGGCAGCGGTCGACCGGCACGGCGTCGACGTGGTGCTGATGGACATCCGCATGCCGCGGGTCAACGGGATCGTCGCGACCCGCCGGCTGCGGGCGCGCCCGAACCCGCCCGAGGTCATCGTGCTGACGACCTTCGACACCGACGACCATGTCGTACGCGCGTTGCGCGCCGGCGCGAGCGGCTTCCTGCTCAAGGACACCGACCCGGCCCGGATCGTCGACGCGATCCTGTCGGTCGCGGCCGGCGAACCGATCCTGTCGCCGGCCGTCACCCGGCGCCTGATGGAACGGGTGTCGACCGGGGCGGTGGCCTACGAGCGGGCCCGGGCGGGCCTGGCGGCGCTGAGCCCGCGCGAGCGCGAGGTCGCGCTGGCGGTGGCGAAGGGCCAGACGAACGCCGAGATCGCCGCCGAGTTGGCGATGAGCGTGGCGACGGTCAAGGCACACGTCACGCACATCCTCACGAAGCTGGACCTGACCAACCGGACCCAGGTCGCGATGCTCGCCCACGACGCCGGCCTCATCTGACCGAGTCCTATGCCGGGCGCCGGTCGACGAGCGGCAGGGCCAGATCCCACAGGCGGTCGGCCGCTTCCGGGTCGAGGGCGTGTGCGGCCACGCCGGCGGTGGCATCGGGACCACCGGGTACGACCGGCGCCTCCCGGTTGTCTTCGAAGTAGCGCCCGGTGACGCCCGCCACCGTCGGCGAACCCGCGAGCAGCACCGTGGTCGAGGCGCCCTCCGCGGCCGTCTTGTAGTGCGCCGGCATGAGCAGGCCGCCGTCCTCGTCCATCGCACCGAACCGGACCATGGTCTCCCGGTCGATGTGCCGCTGCAGCTTGGTGTGGATCACGCCAGGTGCCAGCGAGTTGGCCACGATGCCGTCCGCCGCCCAGCGCTTCGCGATGCCGACCGCGAGCAGCACGTCGGCCGTCTTCGACTGCCCGTAGGCCGCCCACGCCTCGTAGGGCCGGCGGTCGAACTGCGGGTCGTCGACGTCGAGCGGCCACGCGAGGTGCGCACCGGAACTGACCGTGATCACCCGGGCCGAGCCGGCGGCGGCGAGCGCGTCGTGCAGCCCATAGGCAAGCGCGAAGTGGCCGAGGAAGTTGGTGGCCAGTTGCAGTTCCCAGCCGGCGGGCGTGGTCTGGCGGGTCGGCAGCGCCATGATCCCGGCGTTGGCGACCAGGGCGTCCAGCGGCCCGTCCCACTCCCGCACGAACGCCGCGACCGAGTCGAGGTCGGCCAGGTCGATCTGGGCGGCGCGCACCCGCCCGGGGATTTCGTCGATCAGCGGCTTCGCGTGGTCAGGGTCGCGGGTGGCCACGGTCACCTCGGCGCCGGCTCCCGCGAGGGCCCGGACCGTCTCGGCCCCGATCCCGGAGGCTCCCCCGGTGACGATCATCCGGCGGCCGGTCAGGTCAACACCGGCAAGAATCTGGGCGCCGGTCGTACGCGCATCGAATTCAGTCATGCCTGTTACGGTACGAAGCCGGTGCGCGACGATGAATAGTTGATGGTCCCGTCCTCTTTAGCGAGCGTCCAGCCATGGATCCATTGGAAGATGTCCTGACCTTGACCGGGGTGACCGGTCGCCTGTCCGCCGGCCTGGCCGCGGGTGGCCGCTGGGGACTGCGCTTCCGGCCGCTGACGGGGGTCAAGTTCAACGCCGTGCGGCGCGGCCGGTGCCTGCTCGTCGTCGACGGGGTGGCCGAGCCGATCACCCTCGTGGCCGGCGACTGCTTCCTGCTCACCCGACCGGTCGCGTTCGACCTGGCCAGCGACCGCGACGCCGCCCTGGAGCCGGCCGAGCCCGCGTTCCTGGCCGCGACCGACGGCGTGGCCCGGGCCGGCACCGGCGACGACGTGCGGTTGATCGGCGGCCGGTTCGACTTCCGCGAGCGGGCCCGGGCGCTGTTGCTCGACGGGCTCCCGGCGGTGATCCACGTGCCGGCCGCCACCGTCGAGGCCGACGCGGTGCACTGGTCGATCAACCGGATCGACCTCGAGACGCGCCGCGGCCAGCTCGGCTCCACCCTGGTCGCCGAGCACCTCGCCGTCGTGATGCTGATCCAGGTGCTCCGCTTCCACCTGGCCACGGCGGCCACCCCCGGGTCCGGCTGGCTCGCAGGCCTGACCGACCCGGTGGTCGGGCCGGCGTTGCGGGCGATGCACGCCCGGCCCGCCGACCGCTGGACCGTCGAGGCGCTGGCCGGCGAGGCCGCGGTGTCGCGGTCGACGATGGCCGCCCGGTTCCGCCAGGTGATCGGCACGGGCCCGCTGGAATACCTGACCGGCTGGCGGATCGAACTCGCGGCGGACCGGTTGCGCCGCGGCGACGGCACGATCGCGAGCATCGCGCGCGACGTCGGGTACGGGTCGGAAAGCGCGCTCAGCGTCGCGTTCAAGCGGGTCACCGGCTCGTCGCCGGCGGCCTACCGGGCCCTGCGTCGGGCAGGAGCCGTCGCGCCGTGAGCGCAGCCCGCCTCGCTCAACGAGACGGGGCTCGATGATCGGCAGGAGACGTGGTCGGCGCTGACGTTCACCGACTCGCCGCGAATGCCGTCTGCCTGACAGACGTCGCCGGGCCGCGGTCGTAGAGTCCGTCGCATGACGGCCTTGGTCGATCCGAACTACGCCGACCGGCGGGGCTTCGACGGCGAGTTCCTCGGCGCCGACCTGCCGTTGCCCGGCCTCGCCGACGGCGTCGCGGTCGCGGTCGGGCCGGGCGCCACCGACGGCATCCTGCGCTACCACCACTTCAGCGTCGTCATGAACCCCGCCCGCCGCCTGGCGATCTTCAGCGCGGCCAACGTCGACGGGCGGCGCCGCTTCAGCGAGGTGCGGCACGCCGACCGCTGGATCGTCGACCCGCGGATGCCGGACGCCCAATCCGGGAACGGCCTCTACACCGCCAACGACCTCGACCGCGGCCACCTGACCCGACGGGCCGACATGCTCTGGGGCGACACCGCCGGCGAGGCGAGCGCGGCGGTCGCCGACACGTTCCATTACACGAACTGCGCGCCGCAACACCGCGACTTCAACCAGAACGACACGACGTGGCAGGGCCTCGAGGACTACATCCTGGTCACCGTCGGCGACCACCGGCTACGCGCCAACGTCTACACAGGACCGATTCTCGACCCGGACGACCCGCCCTACCGCGGCGTGCTGATCCCCCGGGCGTTCTGGAAGGTGGTCGCGGTGGCCACGGCCGACCGGGTGCACGCGACCGCCTACCTGATCGAACAGACGGACCTGCTCGATGCGCTCGGCCGGGCCGCGGAAGAGCCGCCGCTGGGCGCGTTCCGCACCTACCAGACCTCGGTGCGACACATCGAGTCCCGCACCGGGGTGCGCTTCGGGCCGCTGCACAGCTACGACCCGTTGGAGCCACCGCAGGGCGACGCGGAAGAGCCGACCCCGTTCGAACTGCACGGGCTGCACGACATCAAGCTCTGACCGCCCTGGCTGGGCGGGTGCGGCCGCGATCGCCCGCCCGCGGCGGTGGCTTGCAGCAGGCGGGTCAGGCGCGGTTCGACGTCGAGGGCCGCGTGGGCCCAGCGCGGCTCCTGGGCGTATTGCTCACGCAGCGTCGCCGTCGGGTGGGACCGCTGCCAGGGCACTCCGGGCGCCGTCGCGATGAGGTCGGCCGCCTGGGTGGCTGTCACCCGGCGGCCGGGCGGACCCCGCCGGCCGAGGCCGCCCCCGCCGGCCGGCTAGGCCGGGCTGCGGGCGATCAGCGAGGGGCTGGCCGAGGCCGCCGCGGCGCAGCGCGGACCGGAACGCGGCGGGGTCGGCGGCCGGATCCTCCGCGAGACATCGGTCGGGATCCACTCCGCCGGTCTCGATCAGGGCCTTCGGCTCGTCTGACCGGCGCGCGCAGATGGTGATCGGATACGGTATGGGCGGCGTGGACACTCGTTCTACCAGGTTAGGGACGCTCTCAGTGGCCAAAGAGACCATCGTGAAGCTCGTCGACGACATCGACGGCAGCACCGCCGACGAAACGGTGACGTTCGCTCTCGACGGCGTCGTGTTCGAGATCGACCTGTCCGACGAAAACGCCGGGAAGCTGCGGCAGACGTTCAAGCCGTTCGTCGAGGCCGGCACGCGGGTGACCCCCGACGGCACCCGCCACACCCGCACGGTCATCTCCGCCGAGGGTGCGAGCCTGCGCGAGGAGACCCGCGCGATCCGGTCCTGGGGCCAGAAATACGGCCCGCAACTCGGCCTCGACACCGTCGGCGACCGCGGCGCCATCCCGCAGCGGGTCCGCGAGGCCTACGAGAAACACGAAGGCCGCGCACCCCGGGCCGCCCTCGCGTCACCCTTCCTGGCCCCCGGCTCATAGTTGGGCACTGAGCCTAGGTCGGCCGCGCCCGGTGCGTCGCGGCGGCCTGGCTTACCGGGTAGTTGTCAGCATCGCCTCGTCGATCATGTCCGGGGTGCAAAGCATCACGTCTTGATCACCGCGCGGCCTCAGGCCACCTCCCCAGGCGACACCCAGCCCATACGGGACCCCGGATTCGCCCAGGGACTCGGCGAACGCCTGCCGGTAGGCCAGTAAGTCGAACAACGCCTTGCGGGCTGCGGTGGCTACGCCGCCTGTCTGGCTGAGCTTGCACTCGATCAAGAGTGTTCGCCGGCTTCCGGTTCGCGCCTGCCAGCGCAGCACGAGGTCAGGTCGCAGGTCAGGCTGACCGCGAAATTCATGGCGAGCCAGAATCTGCCGGTATGCAGAAGAAGCTAATACGCGTGGGGTCGTCTGGTACCACAAGTCAATCTGACGTCCGTCGGCGCTGGTGCCACGGGTCTCGATCGCCCCGCGAAACAACCGCAGGGGCTCGAGGTTCCAGCCGTGGACGCCAAGGGCGCTCATCACCCTAAACAGGGTCAACAACTCGAAAAGGGTGGAGTGTTGAGCCGTGACCAGCCCCACCTCTTCAATTGCCGCCCGGATCGCAGCACGGTCGCAACGCCGAACGAGCAGGTCCCACTTGCGGTAGGCCGCAAGCACGGGCTGATACCTCCGGCGGGTGCGCCCGCCGGCGATTCGGCCTAATGATCGCGTTGTTGGAGGGATTCGGTCGATCGTCGCCAGCATACTGCTGTTCTGCCATTTGCTGGCTTCGAGCAGGTGGTTGCGTATGGTGGTTGCCGGCTCATGTCGCGTGCGGGTCAGATGCCACTTGCTGGCGACCGCAAGTGTCACCACAGCATCGAGCACATGAGCCAAGAGTTCATTCTCTGGCGTCTGGTATGCCCGATCGACCGGCGCCGTCACGTGAAGATGCGGCGTTCCGCTGGTCAGCCGGCCGGTCATAGTCTGGCCCCAGCTAACCGCGCCCCGGACCCGCTCAGTGCTGCGCTCCTCGTCACGGACCGAGGTGGTGCTGAGACGCCTGGCCAGATCGGGAAGTTGACGAAGGAACTCGCTCACCTCGGTGCTCAGGAGAAAGTAGAGCTTGGCTAACTCAGCGACGTCCTCCACTGGCCAGCCCAGGAGTGCGCTAGCAACGACCAGACCTGGTCCTTCACGTTGGGAGGCCGGAGACACGTAGGACCAGATCTGCTCGCGAACCTCGGCGATTCGAGAGGGGCGCTCCCACGGCAACTTCTGCATCACGCGCCGGCCCGCGCCTACGCGCCGTCGGGTGCGTCGTCGTCCGCATCGACGGTGACGCCTAGAACATCGCGGAGACTCGCCTTGAGCCGATCTTGCTGACCGGCACCGACGAGGGGTGACAACGTTCGGAACAAGCGTCGGCCGTCGCGCTCGTCGATTCCCTCGAACTGCGGCAAGAGAAAGCTATAGAACAACTGGAATGCAAGCGCTCCGTCGGAGCCGACGTAACCCATCCTCAAATAATGAGGCGCAAACAACGCCATGTCTTTAAAAACGGCCGGTCCGAGCTGTTTGATCGCCCGGAGCGGCTCAAGCCCAGCGAGGATCTTCCCAACCCTTTTCGCCATCTCGTCAGACAGTCCATTTAGTTCCCTTTGCCAGATTTCTTCCAGCACCTCCGCGCCAGGTGCCGGCACCTCGACGAACGCGAACCGACGCATCAACGCGTACGACATCTCGAATAAGAGAGTCTTGTCAAAAACGTTCATCGTCGCGATGATCCGCCAGTCAGGCGGCACATCGATGACGGAATACCCATCGCGCCTATACCTTGTGGCGCTTCCGGCCACAGCTAGCACGATCCTCTTGCCGCTCACGTGGTCTTCATACGGAAGCACCACGGACTGCCCGGAAAGGAGGGTAAACAACTGACCGAAGGCTCGGTCGAAATTTGACCGATTCAGCTCGTCGATAATCAACCACCGTTTCGCTGCAGCGGCCTCCAAGCACAAACCTGGGCGAAATTGCAGCTGCATACCATTGTTCGCCGGCCGCAGACCACCTATGGTCTCATAGGTCGTCCAGTCGGCCGTGGCAGTAGTCAGTGTGTAGCCACGCGACAGTCCGGCGTCCACAGCGAGTTGACACACGATTTCGGCTAACGTCGTCTTGGCGGTGCCCGGCGGGCCCGTAAGGATCAGATGCTTTCCACTTAAGACTGATGCAATGACAGCGCGGTAGACCTCGTCACCAAGCTGGAGACCGTACGGCGGCGCCGAAGCGCGGCCTCGTAGCGTGGCAAGGTCGAACATCGCGAGCGGCGGGCTTGGGTCCAACTCCTCACCTCCGTCAGTGACGCCGTCTGCGAAGCAATAGTCGAAGAGAGGTGCCGCTGCCTCGAGCATATTCAGGTAGGCGTCAGCGATGCCATCACCCAAGGTCTCCAGCTCCGCGATTGAGAAAAAGCGGGAGACGCTGGCTTCGGTCCCTTCCGGATTGGATGCGTAACGCAGCCATTCGCGAATGTCCCGAAACTCTCGTACGCCTGGTGGCTGTCGCCAAGCGGACAGGAACCTAGCCTCCTTTGGCAGCGCGTCGGCCACATCTTCAGCGAGCGCATGCGGAGCCGACCGGAGCCGGGATTGCAAGGTCTGTAGGTATTGCTCGCCGTCCCGTCGCAGGTCAGTCTGTTTCAGCTGCGACGTGCCCGACCCGAGGCACAGGCACAGCTCTGCGCCGTCCGCTGAAATGATCAGCGCCACCTGCAGGGCGTAAGACTTGTTCGGTGAATTCTTCGGGTAGACACAGCACCACAGGTCTCTGGGCGTTCGACCATTGGGGTTGAGCGTGCTGACGAAAGCCTCGAGTTCGACCTTTGTTGTCGCGTTTCTCGCCACCCATTTTGCGAGGTTATCCAGTCGGAACCGTACGCTCCGGAAGACCTCTTGATCGTCGGCGGATACCGTCTCCTCGCTCCAGTTGATCCTCACTGGATAGCGTGCGAACACCTTGCAATCTGCCTCCGCAAACGACGCTCCCGGACGGCTTTTGCCAGTTGCCACGTCGACGTTCATCCCTGCACTTTAGACGGACGATCTTCGCCCCGTCAGCCCCCAATCGGCGGCCTAGCCGTCTCGAGCGTCCGCGAAACCGTCCTAGGTCAAGCGGCCCATCACGAGGGCCTCGGCGGCGAACAACTGATCGCAGGGCACACTCGCGTTTGCTGGTGGGCGTGCTGCCAGGCCAGCGCGACCCGGGCCGGGAAGCCGGTCAGCTCGCCCAGTGCGGATCGCGCCAGCGGGCTTCCTCCGGCAGTCCGAGTAGCCGCACCCGGTGCGACAGCCGCTCGGAACCGTCGACGTGCCGAAGGCGGTCCGGGGCGTGGCGGAGCAGCCAGTCGGTGAGCTCTCGCCGGAGCGCGGCATCGTCCTGCACCGCGTTCCACGTGTCCCACGGGAGTTCGTCGGCCATCAGCCTGTCGTCCCATTCGACGAGCGTGTCCGCGAGGTGCCGGTCGGCGACGCCCGCGGGCATCGACTCCCACGCGGCGAGCCACGGCTCGAGCCTGCCGGAGGCGGCGGCGAGCACCGGGAGCACCTCGTAAGCGGGCGCGGCGGGATGCGGATCCGTCAGCGTGTGCGCCCACCAGGCGGCCAGGAACTCCCAGACCGCACCGGCCTGCTCGGCCGGCCAGCGCTGCCAGTCGCTGTCGCGGAACAGCACCCCGATCGCACCGACAGCCTCGAGGGTCATGACGCGTCCGCCGGCGAGGGTCGTGGCGAACTGCGGCAGGATCCGGCGCAGGATCGACGCGTAGTCGCTCCAGTCGCTCCGCCAGGTCCGCCGCAGCAGGTCAGGATCGAGTGGCACGTCCGGCGTCTTCAACAACGCCAGTTCCTCGGCGCTGCCCCAGTGGCACTCGCAGTTGTTCTCGTCGGGGTGGGCGGTCATCCCACGGAACGCGTTGGCCACGCCGGTCAACGCGGCATCGAGGCGGAGCCGGGTGTCGAGAATCGTCATGTCGGCGCCTTCGGGGACTCGGTCAAAAGATCAGCGAACCGGATGGCGCGTAAGGACGGCGGCGAGCGCGGCGTTGCGACGGGCGAACTCGGCCCAGCCGGGCGGGCCTGACGCGCCCGAACCCGGTTTGGCACACCGCATCTGGCGCCAGCCGGAGAGCCGGCCCGCGCGTACGTCGAACCGCAGTTGGATCCCGTCCGACCAGCCGGAGAACGCGACGTCCGAGGTCGCCATCGTGGTTGCCCGCTGGGTTGCGGTGATCCAGGCGATTGCCGAGATCTCCTCGTGCAACCGGCCGGCGAGCTCGAATGCCTCCACGCGGGAGGCCTCGTCGCGCCGCCGGGCCAACTCGTCGCTCACCGCGCTCGCCGCCGCCGGGTCGCGCTCCAGCACAGCGACGATGGCGGCAGCCAGGTCCGCGCGGCTGTCCGCGTCGACCCGGCGCACCCGGCCCATCTCGCGCCCGGCGCCGCTGAGCCCGGTGCCGGCGTAGTGCAGGGGAAACACCCGGTGCAGCGCCGACAACGCCAGCCGGAGCCTGTTGCCGCCGAGATAAGGACCGAACGACCTGACACCCGCTCTGGTACGCGGCTCGTGCGCCAAGCTCAACCCGGGCGTCGCCACCGACGTGTCCACCAGCAGGTAGACCGGCGACTCCTGACCGCCGACCGTGCGGTTCCACCGGGGCAGCGAGCGCTCGAGCAGGTTGCGCTCGGCCCACGCCGCCTCGTGCCCGGAGGCGCAGACGATGGCCTCGATCCGCGCGATGGACGCCACCATGGTGCGCAGGTGCCGGCGGTCGCCGAGGTCGCCCCAGTAGGAGGCGACCCGGCGTCGCAGGTTCAGCGCCCGGCCGAGGTAGACGACGCGCCCGTTCGCGTCGCGGAACCGGTAGACGCCGGGTTCCTCGGGCAACGTCGCCACCGCCGCCGGTCGACGCACTAGCGGCGCCCGCCGAAGGTCCAGCTGTGCACCTCGATGTCGCTATAGCGGTCGGCGGTGAGCACCGCGCGCGCCTGCTCGGGATCCGCCGCCTGGAGCAGCGCCGCGGTGCCGAGCCAGGTGGTGCCGTCGTAGGCGAGCAGTGGGCCGTAGGCGATCAGCCGGTCCTGGTCGGCCGGCTGAAGGTCGGCGGCCGCGCCCTGGCCGTGACCGAGCACCAGGTAGTGGGTGCCCTCGGTGCGGTCGCCGGTGAACTCCCACATCGTGCGGCCCAACGTGTTGCGCCACCGGCGGACCAGCACGTCGGCGGCGTATACCCCGGCCCGGTAGTTGGGCTCGTCGAGGGCGAACGCCCGGGCCGCGGCCGGACTGGGCAGGTCGAGGATGTGCACGCTGCCGCTGGGCGTCTCGCCGTCGGCGTGGAAGGTCGGGCCGCGGGCGATCAGGTCGGCCGCGAAACCGTCCATGTAGGACCAGTGCGCTTCGGCCAGTTGCTCGCGCAACGGCAGCGAGCCGGGCCGGTCGCGGTGGTAGACGAAGAATTCCATCTCAGGACAGCTCCGCGAGGGTGGTGAAGAAGTCGGGGTAGGTCTTGGCGACGCAGCCCGGGTCGGCGATCTCGATGCCCGGCGCGCGCAGGCCGAGCAGGGCCAGGCTCATCGCCATCCGGTGGTCGTCGTAGGTCGCGAACCGGGTCGGTCGGGGCGGGCCCGGATGGATGGTGAATCCGTCGTCGTCTTCGACCGCTTCGATGCCGGCCCGACGCAGTTCGGTCACCACCGCGGCGAGCCGGTCGGTCTCCTTGCGCCGGATGAAGCCGATCCCGCGCACCCGGGTCGGCGAGTCCGCGAAGACGGCGACCGCGGCCAGCGTCTGCGCCGTATCCGAGATATCGGCCATGTCGACGTCGATCCCGGTCAGGCCGCCCGTCACCCGCACCGTCAGCGAGTCGGCGGCCCGGGAGACGGTCGCGCCCATCCGCTCGAGCACGTCGGCGAAGGCGACGTCACCCTGCAGGCTCCCGCTGCCCAGCCCGCGCACGGTCACCGTGCCACCGGCGATCGCGGCCGCGCCGAGGAAGTAGGAGGCCGCGCTCGCGTCCGGCTCGATGGCGTAGTCCGTCGGCCGGTAGGAACCCGGTGTCACCTTGAGCCCGTCGGCGGCAACCCCGAACGCCGCCATGACCGCCTTGGTCATCTCGACGTAGGGCACCGACACCAGCGGCGAACTGAGTTCGACGGCCAGGCCGTCGGTCATCAGCGGGCCGGCCATCAACAGCCCGGAGAGGAACTGGCTGGAGATGTGGCCGCTGACCCGCACCGGGCCGCCGCGCAGTGGCCCGCTGACGGTCGCCGGCAGGAAGCCTCCGTCAGCCGACACGTCGGCGCCCAGGTCACGCAGCGCGTCGAGGACCGGGCCGAACGGCCGTGCACGCAACTGGGGAGTGCCGTCCACAACCGTCCGGCCGGGTCGCAGAGCCGCGGAGGGCAGGATGAACCGCGAGGTGGTGCCGGACTGGCGGGCGTCGACGACGGCGTCCGACCGGCCGGTCCGGGGGTCGACCCCGGTCACGGTGACGGTCGCGGCGGCCGGGTCGGCGTCGACCGTGGCACCGAGCGCGGCGATCGCGCCCAGCATGGCGCGCGTGTCATCGGCGAAGAGGGCGCCGGTCAGCGTCGAGGTGCCGGGCGCCAGTGCGGCACAGAGCAGGGCGCGGTTGGTGATGCTCTTGGAACCCGGCGGCCGCACGGTGGCGTCGAGGGGTTCGCGCAGCGGAGAAACGGCGATGACGTCGGGCACAGCCTCGAATGGTGCCATCAGTCGGTGCTGACCGGCAGCGCGGCATAGCCCCGCAGCACCAGGCGGTCACGACGCTCGGCCGGGCCGGCCAGTCGCAGGCGCGGCAGCATCGTCAGCAGCAGCGGGAAGGCGACCTGGGCCTCCAGCCGGGCCAGCGGCGCGCCCAGGCAGTAGTGGGCGCCGCCGCCGAACGACACCGGGGCGATGGTGGGCCGGTCGGGATCGAAGCGGTGCGGGTCGGGATAGCGGGCCGGGTCGCGGTTGGCCGAGCCCAGCAACATGGTCAGCATCGCGCCGGCGGGCAGTTCGCCGTCGTCGCCGAGGTCCACGGAAGCGCTGGTGAACCGGGAGGTCAGCTGCACCGGCGAGTCGTAGCGCAGCATCTCCTCGACGTACGCCGGCGCGAGGGCCGGATCGGCGCGCAACCGGTCGGCCCGCTCCGGCCGCTCGAGCAGGATCGCGAGGCCCGTGCCGAGCAGGTTGGTGGTCGTCTCGAAGCCCGCGACCAACAGCAGCACCAGGTTGGCCAGCAACTCCGCGCCGGTCAGCCCGTCGCCGCCCGCCTCGGCCACGAGCGCGCTGGTCAGGTCTTCGTGCGGCGCCCGCCGGCGATCGGCGATCAGGCCGGTGAAGTAGTCCTCGAGTTCCCGCCCGGCCACGTCGGCCAGGCGCATCTCCTCGTCGGTGCTGATCGGCTCGAGCACCACGGTCAGGTCGGCGGCGCGCTGCCGGAACCACGGCCGATCGGCCTCGGGGATGCCGAGCAGAGCACAGATGACCCCGATCGGCAGCGGGTACGCGAACGCGTTCATGAAGTCGGCGCGCGCGGGCATGGCCCGGATCAGGTCTTCGACCTGGCTCGCGATGACGTCACGGAGCGCGGCGACGCGGCGGGCGGTGAAGGTGGCCGCGGCGGCCCGGCGCACCCGGCTGTGGTCCGGCGGGTTGGTCTGCAGCATCGACAGCACGACCGAGGCGACGCCGCGGTTCTCCCGCCAGTCCGGCCAGGTCTGGTCGTAGTCGGCGGCATCGGCGACGCGCAGGCTCGGGTCGCGCAGCAGCCGATTGACGAGCGCGTGGGTGGTGACGAACCAGCGGCCGTCCAGCGCCTGGAAGACCGGCGCGTGCGCGCGGATCGCGTCGTACGCCGGATAGGGATCGAGACGCCCCTACGGCAGGAACAGCGACGTCAGCGCGGTCTCGTGATCCATCCTTGGCCTCCCCGTGCGCGGATGCCCTGCCATCATGCCCAACGGCCGTCGCCGGATGACCGGGCGGACAACCCGACGTGCCCTTTCCGGCGAACGCAATCGGATGAAACCGACTTATAGGGCAAATCGTTTCGGCGTTTTCCTCCCGATTCACAGCTAGATGTCCGTAACTAGCTAGGACACCAGCTAGCCCCAGCACTTCCGGAGGAAACTCGTGCGAAGGATCGTCGGCATCGTCTCTGCTTCTCTGATCGCTCTCGGCGCCGTTGCCATCGGCGCCGCACCCGCCTCGGCCGGACCGCACGGAGGCGGCGGCCCGACGCACGGGGGGAACCGGCCCCACTCCCGGCCGCACACGCCGCCGGCGTCGCAGCTCATGATCGCGTCCATCCAGTACGACTCGCCCGGCCGCGACGACCGCAGCAACGCGAGCCTCAACGCCGAGTGGGTGTCCATCGTCAACAACGGCCGCCGGCCGGTGAACCTGCGCGGCTACTCCATCGAGGACCGCGACGGCCACGTCTACACGTTCGGCAACACCTGGATCGACGGCGACGGCGGCCGGGTCCGCCTGGCCACCGGCCCGGGCCGCACCTCCGGCAACGTGGTGCACTGGAACAGCCGCAACTACATCTGGAACAACAACGGCGACACCGCCGTGCTGAGCGGGCCGCGCGGGCGGGCGATCGACTCCTGCTCCTACCGTCAGCAGCCCGGCCGCATCCGCGTCGCCTGCTAGCTCGATCGGCTTGACGGGCTCCCGGCGGCTGGTGCTGCCGGGAGCCCCTTCGCGAAAGCGCAATCCGATTGACGGCGCCAGGAAGATACTGACGTGCGCGCATTCGGAGAGTTGGTCGACGAGGCCGCGGCGGTCGACGTGGCCGGGTGGAGCTTCGACTGGCTCGACGGGCGGGCGACCGAAGAGCGACCGCCGTGGGGGTACGCGCGGCTGCTGGCCGCGCGACTGGCCCGGGTCGACTCGGCGCTCGACATCGACACCGGTGGCGGCGAGGTCATCGCCGAGATGCCGCACCTGCCACCCCGGATGGTGGTCACCGAAGGCTGGCCGCCCAACGCCGATCGCGCCCGCCGCCTGCTCTCGCCGCGCGGCGTCGAGGTCGTCACGGCGCGACAGGGCCAGCCGCTACCGTTCCCCGACGCCGGCTTCGCGCTGGTGAGCAGCCGCCACCCGGTGCGCCCAGACTGGGTCGAGATCACCCGGGTGCTGGCCGGGGATGGCACCTACTTCGCCCAACACGTCGGGCCCTCGTCCGCGTTCGAGCTGATCGAGTGGTTCCTCGGTCCGCAGCGCCGGGAGTGCCAGGGCCGGGACCCCGAGCGCGAGGCCGCCGGGGCGCGTGCCGCCGGCCTACGGATCACCCACCTGCGCACCGCCCGCTGCCGGATGGAGTTCTTCGACATCGGCGCGGTCGTCTACATCCTGCGCAAGTGCACCTGGTGGGTGCCCGACTTCAGCGTCGACCGCTATCGCGCCGCGCTCGAAAGCCTCGACGGCCACATCCGCGAGCACGGCGCTTTCGTCGCCCATTCCACCCGCACCTTGATCGAGGCCAAGCCCGCGACCTAGCGCGTCACCCACGGCGTGCGGGAAGTGGGCAACGCGGTCGAGCGGCCTATCGCCGCCGCCGGGTCCGGATGGCCCGCCGATAGGACGACGCGCGAGTGTCCTGCCGCGGGCCGATCGACCCGCCACCGTCGGGAGGGGAACGCGGATGAGACAGGGATTCCTTGGCCGCCTTGCGGCCGTCGTGGTCGCCGGGGTGCTGGTGGCCACCGGCCTGGTTGCGGGAAGCGCGCAGGCGGCCGGCTCGTGCAACCCGGCCGAGCGCGGCTACATGATGCTTTCCACGCACACCACGGTCCGGTTGGAGCGAACGGCGAACTGCACCTACTACGGCCGGCTGGTCGAGACGCACCCGTACGCCGAGGCCGGCATCACGTTCAACATCCGGGTCGAGCGACGCGAGGGCGGTTCGATCACCTCCTGGCGTCAGATCAACATCGAGGGGCCGTACGGCGAGTACAACACCGCCGCGGTCGACGGCTGGTGGTCCGGCGCGGCCAGCCAGGACCAGCACCACGTGTGTTACGCGATCAACTACGGCTTCTGGACCTGCACGGGGTGGGTCGACATCTGATCGGGCAACCGGCGCGTCCGGTGCGACACCGGACGCGCCGTGTCGGCGAACGCCTGACGCCGGCCGGGATGCGGCGAACAATGGCGTTCATGCATGCCGTACGGGCACACCGCAGGGGCGGCCCGGAACAGCTCGTGTACGAGGAGGCGCCGCGGCCCGAACCGGGGCCCGGTGAGGTGCTGGTGGCCGTGAAGGCCGCCGCCATCACCCCGCAGGAGCTGACCTGGTCGGAGACCTGGACACACAGTTCGGACGAGTCGGCGCCCGACCGCACACCGATCATCCCGGCACACGAGTTCTCCGGCGTCGTCGCGGCGACCGGCGAGCAGGTGCGGGACGCGGCGGTCGGCGACGAGGTCTACGGGTTGATCCCGTTCACCGGCGACGGCGCCGCGGCCGAGTTCCTCACGGTTCGGGCCGACGTCGTCGCCGCCAAACCGACCACAGTGGACCACGACCACGCGGCGGCGCTGCCGCTGGCCGCGTTGAGCGCGTTGCAGGCGCTGGTCGACCACGGCGACGTGCTGACCGGCCAGCAGGTGCTCGTGCAGGGCGGTGCCGGCGGTGTGGGCTCCTATGTGGTGCAACTCGGCGCCGACCTCGGCGCACACGTGAGCGCCACGGCCTCGGCCGCCGACGTGGAGTTCGTCATGGACCTGGGCGCCGAGCGGGTCTTCGACTACCAGAACGACCGCTTCGAAGACCACCTCAGCGACGTCGACGTGGTCGTCGACCTGGTCGGCGGCGCCACCCAGGAGCGGTCGTGGTCGGTGCTCAAGCCGGGCGGCATCCTGGTGTCCCTGGCCACACCGCCGGACCAGCACGAAGCCGATCGGCGGGGCGTGCGCGCCGACTATTTCGTCGTCGAGCCCAACGCCGCCGAACTGCGCTCGATCGCCGAGCTCGTCGACCGCGGCCGGCTGACCCCGGTGGTCGACCGGGTGGTGCCGCTGAGCGAGACCCGAGCCGGCTATGCCGCTCTGGCCGAACACGGCCGGCACGGCAAAATCGTCATTCACGTCGCCTAGTTGTACGGCCAAGGGACGTTGGTCAACCTGGTGATGGGTGGCCGGCCGCCGACGGCGGCTCGCCCGCCCGGAACGCCCGGGGGTCTGCCTCATACGCGGCCGGGTGCAGCATCCGCGGCATCGCCGCCGAGCTGGGTCGTTGGCGTGTCCCGACGACACCGGTGCGGCGGAACTGGTTGACTTGGCCTGCTGACGGGGCACGGGGGCGCACATGGCTGAGCGGAGTCCTTCCTCCACGGGCGAGCCGGTCATGGCCTGGCTGGCCCGGCGCGTTGCGCGACAACACCAGGCGGCCGTCGAGTTCGACGATCCCCGGCTGGAATACCGCCGCCTTTTCAGCGAGGCGTGGGGCACCTTCCTGCTGGTGTTGGTCGCCGCCGGCGCCGGCGTCATCGGGGCGACCGCCTTCGGCGCGCAGCTCACTCTCGCCACCAAGGCACTCGCGCCCGGCGTCATGGTGTTGGCGATCATCTTCTTCATGGGCACGATCTCCGGCGCCCATCTCAACCCGGCCGTGACCCTGGCCTTCGCCGTGCGCCGCAACTTCCCGTGGCTGCGAGTGCCCGGCTATATCGTCGCCCAGTTCGCCGGAGCCATCCTCGCCTCGCTTGTCCTGCAATGGATGTACGGCGGCATCATCAATGGCGCCACCTTGCCCACACCGCAGGTGGGCACCTGGGTGGCCGTATCCACCGAGCTGATCCTGACCGCCGGCCTGGTCAGCGTGATCCTCGGCACCGCCTCCGGCGCGCGCAACATCGGCCCGAACGCCGCGCTCGCGGTGGGCGGCTACATCGGGCTGGTTTCCGTCTGGGCAGCACCGGTCACGGGAGCGTCGATGAACCCGGCACGATCCTTCGGTCCCATGCTCGTCGCCGGGGACCTCTCCCACTATTGGATCTACGTCGTCGGCCCACTGCTCGGAGCGCTGGCGGCGGTCACGTTCGAATGGATCCTCAGAGGCCGCGCCACCAGAGCCGGCACAGAAGCGGCCCGCGGCCTCCTCGCCGACGGCGACGACGCGGCTCTCTAGGCAGCGAGGCGCCGCCTAGCCGCCGCGGTAGTGGTCGCGGACCCGGGCCGCATGGCCCTCGGAGAGGGTTTCGCCGACCAGCGGGACGAAGTGCGGCGCGCTGGTGATGGTGTGGCGCGCATGCGGCACGCGTACGCCGTCGGGTTCGATGTCGGCGTCTTCGAGGTCGACGAGGTGGATCGAGCGCAGCAACCGGCCACGGACCACCGCGGCGACGCCCCACGGCATCTCCAGCTCGACGGGATAGCGGTAGACGGCACGGATCTTGCCGGCCGGGCGGTTGTCGCGGTCCTTGAGGTCGCGACCGATCAGCGCAACTGTCATCGGGGCCTCCGGGTGCGGGGGCCTTCAGCCTCGCGCCAACGGTGCCGGCTCCGCATCGGTGGCGACACCCATCTCGGGAGTACGCGCCGGCAGCCGCAGCCGCACCTCGGTGCCGCCCGCCGGGCTGGCGCCGACCGTCAACTCGGCCCCGGCCAGCAGCGCGCGCTCCCGCATCCCGCGGATGCCGGCACCCTCGGGCGCTCCGCGCAGGCCCCGGCCGTCGTCGCGGACCAGCAACTCGACGCCGCCGCCCGGCGTGCGCCGCAGGCTCAGCTCGACCTGCTCGGCCCGGGCGTGCCGGGCGGTGTTGGTCAGCCCCTCCTGCGCCACCCGATAGAACACGGGTTCGGCGTCTTCGGCCAGGTCGGGCAGGTCGGGCTCGATCCGGGCCCGGACGCTCACGCCGCGGGTCGAGTATTCCGTCGCCAGCGACCGCAACGCGCTGGTCAGGCCCAACTCGTGCAGCACGCCGGGGCGCAGCCGGCGGGCGATCCGGCGGATCTCGTCGAGGCTGTTGCGGGTCGTCTCCTGCACCTCGCGCAACTCGGCCCGCACCTCCTCGGGCGCGTGGTCGCCGACCCGTTTGAGCTCCAGCAGCACCGCCGTCAGGCTCTGCCCGACCTCGTCGTGCAACTCCTGGGCGATCCGCCGCCGCTCGTCCTCCTGCGCGGTCAACGCGCGGCCGGCGCTGGTGGCCCGCTCGGCCTCGAGGCGTTCGAGCATGGTGTTGAAGCTGCGCACCAGTGCGGCGATGCCCGAGTTGCCGGTCACCGCCAGGCGGCGACCCGGACGCAGCAGGTCGACGGTCGCCATCGTGCGGGTCAGCCGGGCCAGCGGGGCCAGCCCGACCCGCAGCAGGGCCGCGTTGGCGAGCAGCATCACCGCCAGGGCGGCGAACACCCGGGCCGCCTCGGCCGGCGTGGCCGCGGTCGAGACGCTGGCCGGGGTGAACAGCAGCAGCGTGGTCGCCGCGGACAGCACCGCGGCGTTGAGCAGGAAGATCCGCCAGAACAGGGGCACCCGACGAGCTTGCGGGTCGATCCGCCCCGGCGTCCAACCCGGCACGGCTAAATGGGTGCTGCCACCCATTCGATCGCCGCCGCGGTCTGGAGAATGGAACCGGTGAGCGTCGAAACGATCTTGATTTTCGTCCTGGCCGGGGTCGCGGTGGTGGTTCTGGTCCGGTGGGTGGCGGAGCGCACCAGCCTGCCCGCGGCCGCCCTGCTGCCGCTCATCGGCATCGTCTACGCGGTGCTGCCGGGGCCCAACATCGAGCTGGACCCGAAAATCATCCTGACGTTCGTCATCCCACCACTGCTCTACAGCGCCGCCCTCGACTCGTCGCTGCTTGCGATCCGCCGCAACGTGCGGATCGTGGTCAGCCTCTCGGTGGTGCTGGTGCTCTTCACCGCGCTGGTGATCGGCATCGGGTTCCAGTGGTTCGTCGCCGGGGCGACGCTCGCGGCAGGCATCGCCGTCGGCGCTGCGATCGCGCCGCCCGACCCGGTCGCCGCGCTCGGCGTCGGCCGCAGGGTCGGCCTGCCGCCGCGACTTCTCACGATCATCCAGGGTGAGGGGCTGCTCAACGATGCGACGGCGCTGACCATCCTCAGCGTCGCGGTGGCCGCCGCCGTCGGCGAAGGGTTCTCGTGGGGCTCGGCGATCGGCAAGTTCGCGCTTGCCGCGGCCGGTGGTGTGCTGGTCGGTGGCGCGGTGGCCTACCTGGTCCGGCTGCTGCGCAAGCTGCGCGACGACCCGCTGACCGCCAACGCCATCTCCCTGGTCACGCCGTTCGGGGCCTACCTGGCGGCCGAGGAGCTGCACGTGTCGGGCGTGCTCGCGGTCGTCGTCGCCGGCCTGATCATCGGCCACTACGCGCCGCTGACCGGCTCGGGGGCGAGCCGACTGCAGACCACGGCGGTCTGGCGACTCGTCGACTTCCTGCTCGAGGGCTTCGTGTTCCTGCTGATCGGCCAGCAGTTGCCCCGCGTCGTGCGCGGCCTCGAAGACTACGAGACATCGACCATCCTGATCGCCGTGTCGGTCAGCGTCGGGGTGGTGCTGCTGTTGCGGCCGGTGTGGCTGATCCTCACCCAGTCGCTGCCCCGGTCCTTGCACACCCGCCTGATCAGCGACGACGCCGACACCGCCGAGCCGCGGGTGGTGGCGCAGCGGCACCGGATCGGCCTGCCCGGGCGCGAGGTGGTGGCGCTGAGCTGGGCCGGCACCCGCGGCGTGATCAGCCTGGCCGCCATCTTCTCGCTGCCGTTGACGACCGACAGCGGCGCGCCGTTCCCCGACCGCGACCTGCTGCTGTTCTGCACGTTCGTGGTCGTGCTGGTCACCCTGGTCGGGCAAGGGCTGACTTTCGCGCCGCTGGTGCGGGCACTTGGTCTGCGGGCCAACAAGTCCGACCAGGCCATGTTGCGCAACGAGGCGCGGTCCGCTTCGGTGGAGGCGGCACTGGAACGGCTCACCGAGGTCGCCTCAGAGAACGATCCCGACGAGGTCCGGGCGATCGCAGCCACCCGTGGCCAGCTCAACGCGCGCCTGGCCCGCTACCAGGGTCGGATCGACCTGCTCCGGGATTCAGACTCCGAGGATGTGCCGGTCTCGCCCGGCTACGAGGCCGGGCTGCGGATCCGCCGCGCGGCGATCGACGCGCAGCGCGAGGAACTGCTGCGCTGGCGGGACGCGGGCCGGCTGCCGGACGAGGGGCTGCGGGTGCTGCAGCGCGAGCTCGACCACGAGGAGCGGCTGCTGCCGGACCGCCCGCGCTAGGGCTCGATCAGCCCGACGCGGATCGCGTAGCGGGTCAGTTCCAGACGGTCGCGCAGGCCGAGTTTCTGCAGCAGGTTGGCCCGGTGCCGCTCGACGGTCTTGACGCTGATGTAGAGCAGGTCGGCGATCTGGCGCGACGAGTGGCCCTCGGCGACGAGCTTGAGCACCTCTTCCTCGCGGTCGGTGATGGCCCGGGCCGGCACGCCGGCCAGGTATTGGCGGACCAGCTCTCTGACCGCACCGGGATACAGGAACGGCTCGTCGCGCATCGCGGCCCGACAGGCGGCGACCAGGTCGCGGTCGGCGACCGACTTGAGCACGTATCCGGACGCGCCGACCTTGAGCGCCTCGAAGAAGTACTGCTCGTTGTCGTACATCGTCAGGATCAGGATCTTCAGTTCCGGCAGTGACCGGGACAGCTCGCGCGCGGCCTGCAGCCCGGTGCGGCGCGGCATCGCGATGTCGAGCACCGCCAGGTCCGGGCGCTCCGCCAGGGCGAGGTCGATCGCCTCGGCTCCGTCGGCGGCCTCGGCCACGACGGTCAGCCCGGGCTCGCCGTCGAGGATCAGCCGCACGCCGCGGCGGACCAGCGCGTGGTCGTCGGCGAGCAGGATCCGGGTGTCGGTCACGCACCAACCATGCCAGGTGAGTGCGTGACTCCCCACCGGTGAGTACCGCCGCTCAGGCGCGGGCAGTCCCAACCGGTGACGGTGGAGGGCATGACTGCTCCCGTTGCCCGCAAGACGACCACGGCGTTCTTCGTACAGGCGGCGCTCTCGTTCGGTATCTCGCTGTTCGCGGCGTCGGTCGCGATCGTCTACCTGCCCGTCGGCAGCTGGATTCGCGCGTTCCTCGCGCTGAGCCTGCTCTACGTCGTGACCTCGTCGTTCACGCTGGCCAAGTGCGTGCGCGACCACCAGGAGTCGACCGAGGTGGTCAGCCGGGTCGACCAGGCCCGCCTCGACAAGCTGCTCGCCGAGCACGACCCGTTCAAGGTCCATGCCGGAATACCTGACTAGCCGCGAGCGCGGCGAGGGTGCCTGACTCAGTTGTGCCAGGCCGCCCAGAGGGTGGCGTAGGCGCCGCCCGCGGCGATCAGTTCCGCGGGCGTGCCCAGCTCGACGATCCGGCCGTCGGCCATGACGGCGATCCGGTCGCAGCTCTGGGCCTGGGTCAGCCGGTGTGCGACCACGACCGCGGTGCGGTCCTGCAGCAGGGCGGCGCTGGCCTGCTCGAGCTGGCGGGCGCCGGCGCTGCCGGCCTCGGCGCTGGCCTCGTCGAGGATCACCACCGGCGGGTCGACCAGCGCGATCCGGGCCAGCGCGAGTTGCTGCGCCTGGCTGGCGGTGAGCGGGTGCTCGCCGTCGCCGACCCGGGTCGCCAGACCGGCGGGCAGCGCGGCGACCCAGGCGTCGGCGCCGGCCAGCTTGACCGCCGCGAGCAGGTCGTCGTCGGTCGCGTCGGGCGCGGCCAGCCGCAGGTCGTCGGCCAGCGTGCCGGCGAACACGTGCACCTCCTGGGTGACCACGCCGACCAGCCGCCGCAGCTCGTCGGGTGCCAGGTCGCCGATCGGCCGCCCACCGAGCCGCACCTCGCCGCCGGTGGCCGGGAAGACGCCGCCGAGGATCGCCGCCAGCGTGGTCTTGCCCGCGCCGCTCGCGCCGACGACCGCCAGGGACTGGCCGGGCGGGATCTCGATCGACACGTCGTGCAGCACCGCCGGGCCGCCCGGGTAGTGGTGCCGGACCGCGGTGGCGACGACGTCGGTCGGCCGGCGTGCGACGGCCCGCCCCGACGGCGCGGGGATATGCAGTTCGGCGACGCCGACGAGCCGGGCCAGCGCGGCGCCGGCCGACTGCACGTCGTTGAAGGTGAGCAGCAGCAGGCCGAGCGGGCCGAACAGCCGGTGGAACAGCAGCGCGGCTGCGGTCACCTCGCCGACCGTGGTCGCGTCCGCGCGCACCAAAAGGAACCCGGTCAGCAGCACGGCGCTGAGGCCGAGGGCCTCGGCGTAGTTCATCACGTTGGCGAACCAGAGAAACCCGCGCACCGCGTGCAGCCGGGCGTCGACGGCGCCGCGCGACGCCGCGTCGACCCGGGCGCTCTGCCGCTCCTCCATGCCGTAGGCGTGCACGGTGCGCGCGCCGGTGAACGTGCTCAGCAGGCTCTGCGTGCGCGCCGCGACGGCCCGGCGTTCGGCGGCGTAGCGGGCCTCGGCCTGCGGGATGAACCGGCGCAGGCTGATCGCGTACAGCGGGAAGACGACCAGGAACGCCAGCGCGATCCGCCAGTCGAGGGTCGCGAAACCGGCGAAGGTGATGGCGACGGTGACCAGCGCCGCGAACACCTCGGCGGCGAGCCGGGTCGCGTCGGTGACCCGCTCGACGTCGTCGGTGACCCGGGAGGCGACGTCGCCGGCGCCGGCCGCTTCCAGCCGGGCCGCGTCCATCCGCAACGCGTGGTCGAGCACCTCCTCGCGCAGGTCGGCGCAGGCCCGCGCGCCCCACTCGGCGACTAGAGCGCGCGAGACGCCCACCAGCACGGCGGCGGCCAGGCCGGCGGCCAGGATCCAGCCGGCCATGGCCAGCAGTGACCGGGTCGCCCCCTGCGCGGCGACCAGATCGACCAACCGGCCGAGCAGGATCGGCACGGCGACCGCCGCACCGCTGGCCGCGGCCGACGACAGCACCGCGGCGAGGCCGAGACCGGGATAGCGGCGTAGCTTGCGGCCGAACGCGCCGGCGGTGGCCCGGCCGCCGGCGACGGGCAGGAGAGCCGTCATCGCAACACCACATCCGCGTACGCCGGGAGTTCGAGCAATTGTCGGTGCCCTCCGGTGGCGGCGACCCGGCCGCCGTGCACGAACACCACGCGGTCGCAGCGGTCGAGCAGCGGCGCGCTGGTGGTGACCAGCACGGTCGCCCGCCCGGACCGATGCTCGCGGATGCCCTCGGCGATGGCGTGCTCGGTGACCGCGTCGACCGCGGTCGTCGGGTCGCGGAAGGCCATCACCGGCCGGTCGGCCAGCAACGCGCGGGCCACCGCGAGCCGCTGCCGTTGCCCGCCCGAGAGGTTGACGCCGTGGTCGAGCAACTCGTGGTCGAGCCCGCGGCCACCGGCGACCAGATCGCCGGTCGACGCCGCCGCCATGGCCGCGGCCATCGCCGCGTCGTCCTGGTCGTCGCTGGTGCGCAACGCCTCGCGCAGCGTCTCGCCGAACAGGTCGACGGTGTGCGGCTCGACCAGCAGGGCCCGGTGCAGCGAGGCGACGTCGAGGTCGGCCAGCGGGATGCCGGCCAGCGTCACCTTTCCGCGCTGCGGCACCCGGGTGCCGGCGAGCACCTCGGTGACCGCGTCCGCGGCGGAGATCTCGGTGGTCGCCACGCCGAGCAACTCGCCCGGGTCGACGGTGAAGCTGACCCCGTCGAGGCCCGGCGTGTGCACGTCGTCGAGGGCGAGCGGGCCGGCCACGGCCGGCTCGGTGCCGGACCCGGTGCGGGCCGGCGCCCAGATGATCTCGGCGACGCGGGTCGCGCTGGCCCGCACGGTGGCGTATTCGAGGACGCAGCGCGCGAGGTTGAGCACCGGGTCGGTGAGGAACGCGGCCAGCCCGACGATCGTGATCAGCTCGCCGATCGTGATCCGGCCGCGCAGGGCGAACCAGCCCGACAGCGCGGCCACGACCGCGATCAGCAGGCTGGTGGTGAACGTCGAGACGCCGATGAACGCCGCGCCGGCCCTGACCGCGCCGACGTTGGCCCGCAACGAGGTGCGGCTGGCCGTGCGGTAGCGCCGGGCGGCCTCGTCGACGCCGCCGAACCCGCGCAGCGGCCGCAGCCCGGTCAGCAGGTCGGACGCGGTCGCGGCGGACTCGCCGATCGCCTGCTGCTGCGCCGAGGTGCGCCGCTCGACCAGCGGACCGAGCGCGTTGAGCGCCAGCACGAGCACCGGGACGCCGACCACCAGGCCGATGCCGAGCGACCAGTCGATCCGCAGCAGCACCACGACCGAGACGACCAGACCGACGGACGCGGCGACCGCCCGGCTGCCCAGCTCCAGGAACTGCGACGCGGCCTGGGTGTCGGTGGTCGCGATCGAGAGCAGCTCGCCGGTCTGCCGGTCGGTGCTGATTCCCCGCCCGGTGATCAGCCGCCGCACCACGGCCATCCGCAGCAGATGCGACTCCTCCTGCCCGGCCTTGGAGATGAACCAGAAACCGCTGCGCCAGCCCATGGTGAGCGCGGTGAACAGGGCGAACACGCCGACCAGCGACCAGATCATCGCCGCGCCGGAGCCGGTGCCGACGGCCTGGTCGATCACCACACCGATCGCGACCGGCACGAGGGCCTCGCAGATCTGGTGCATCGCCCAGAAGCCGGTGGTCAGCGCGACGCCGCGGCGCTGCCGCCGGAACATGTCGCCGACCAGCCGGCGGGTGTGGTCCGCCATGGCTGGTGTCATCCCCCGCTCAAGAAAGTTAGGAGAGGCTAACTGCGAGTTCCGGCGTGCGCCAACCGGATATCGAAACGCCGCAACGTTTCCACCGCCCGCCGAACGGGTGGTGCGCCGGGATGCCATGGCGCGGCCCTTCGTGGGCTGCCGCCGCGTACCCGGGTGGTGGTCGTGCTGCGTTATCTCGACGACCTGCCGGAGGCCGCGGTCGCCGCCCAAGTCGGCTGGCCGGTCGGCACTCCTAAGGAACGTTAGATGCTAAGGTCGATGTCAATACTCAGGGTCATCGATCGCAGGGGGCGTTTCCGATGGTAGGGCGGGTCGCCCGGTCCGGGAACCGGGTTCGCTTCGACAGCAAGGACGCGCTGCTGGCCGGCGGTGTCGACGTGCGGGCGTTGCGGTACCAGCGGGCCAGTCAGGACAAGAAAGAGCAGGGCAAGAGCGTCGGCGACCAGGGCAAGCTGAACCTTGCCGAGATCACCAAGCGATCCTGGTCGGACGCCGGTTCGTTCACGGACAACCATCGCTCCGCGAGTCGGCACGCGACGAAGGATCGGCCGGAGTTCGAGTTGCTGATCGAGCAGATCCGCGCGGGCAAGGGTGACGTGCTGGTGCTGTGGGAGATCTCCCGCAAGGAACGAGACCTTGCGGTGTACGTGCGGATCCGGGACATGTGCACCGAGGTCGGCTTGTTCTTCTGGCTCGTAGGCGGGGTGCTGTATGACCTGCGGGACAAGAACGACCGGATGATGCTTGGTTTCCAGGCTGTGCAGGCGGAGTGGTTGGCTGACTCGATCCGGGACAACGTGTTGCGTGGGGTGGCGCTGGCCGCGGAGGCGGGCCGGCCGCACGGGAAGGTGACCTACGGGTACCGGCGGATCTATGACCAGCGGACCAAAGCGCTGCTGCGGCAGGAGCCGGACACCGAGATTCGGACGGCGGTCGGCGCGGACGGGACGATCACCGAGTACAGCCACGCCGGGATCGTCCGGGACAACTTCACGAAGGTCGCGGCCGGCGTTCCGCTGATCACGATCGAAGAGCAGCTGAACGCCAAGGGCGTCCCGTCGCCGGAGGGCAAGACATGGCGGCGCGGGATCATCCGCAAGCAGGTGATGAACCCGGCTTACATCGGCAAGCGGGTGTTCCGGGGCGAGGTGATCGGGGACGGGGACTGGCCGGCGCTGCTGGCCGGCAAGGATGAGGAAACCTATTGGGCGTGTGTGCGTCTGTTGGAGGACCCGTCGCGTAAGACGACCCGGGCCGGGCGGGCGGTTCACCTGTTGTCGTACATCGTGGCGTGTGGGGTGTGCGGCGGCCCAGTCTCGTCCGGGCGGGTGAGCCGGCATGGATGGGAAGGCCGGGTGTACTCGTGCCTGAGGAAGCGGTGCGCGGCCGTCAAGGCGCAGTTCCTGGACGAGTACGTGGAGCGGACAGTCGTGGCGTGGCTGTCACTGCCGGAGACCAGCGATGTGCTGTCGTCGCTGTCAGGGGGCGACGAGCAGGCAGCCCAAGCCCGTGCGGAGGCAGCGCGGCTGCGCAAGGAGCTGGAGGACTGGCGCAGGCTGGGCGAGCAGGGCGAGGTGTCCGCGGTCGCCTACGCCCGCGCGGAGAAAGGGTTGACCGTGCAGATCGCCGAGCACGAGCAGCGGGCGGAGCAGGCGGGGATCCCGCCGGTGCTGCGCGGGATGATCGGCGAACACGCCGCGCGCAGATGGGCCGAGTTGGGTGATGAGGTCGCGGTGAAGCGCGAGGTCATCCGTCTGGTGGCGGACATTAAACTGTTGCGGGCCGGCAAAGGCAACCGGGCGCCCTTCGGAGCTCACCGGCTGGAGTGGACGTGGCGGTTCCGGGCGCAGTCTGGACAGGACGCGGCGTAGCTCTTCATTGCGCGGATGTCGGGCCAGGCAATTGACTGGGTACGGCCCGGCCCGACTGGTCGGCGGTCAGGCGGCGCGGTCGGTGGCGGTGTCAGGTTCGTTCCACCGCAGCATCCGCGCGATCCGGATCGCCAGGTCCGCGGGAATCGGCGGCGCGGTCCGGGCCAATGCTTGGATCTCGTCTTCGATCGCCGGGTCGAGCAGGTAACGGGCCATCGGTAAAGTCCCCCGCGCCTGCGGATGGCCGGGTGTGGCGGCGTACGGGTTGTCGGAGGTAGTGAGGTCGTCCTCCGGCGCTGTCGGGCCGGGTGTCGACTGGTCGCCTACTGGGCGACGGCGCGGTTCAGGTGTCCGGCGGCTTGTGGCCATCTTCCTCCACCATGGATGAGGGCGGCGGATGCTGGTCAGTGCTGGTCATCGCAGTTCCTTCCGTGGCCTGTCGAGCAGGTCAGCGTCTCCCTCGTAAGGGAGTTCGGTGAGTCGGAGCCGCCCGCCGGGGCGGCCGAGTTGCCACCAGACTGCCTCGGCGGGATTCAGAGCCCGGGCAGTGACGAAGTCGGCAGCGGCCGTCGCGATGACGGCTTTGAACCTGCTGTCGATGGATGTGAGCAGATTGTGGAGGTTCATCTCCCGCCGTGCTGTGGGCAGCCAGAACAAAACTGGCCACCGCCAGCGGACGTAGCCGGCCAGGATCTCGTAGCCGGCGATCTTTTCGGCCAGGACGGTGAGGCTTTCACCGCCACGGTCGTACTCGAGGAAGAACGGCACGGACACGCCGGCGTCGGTGAAGACACCGTGCCCGTCTGGGCGGGGAAGCCGGGACTCCAGCATCACCCTGACGTCGGCGTTCGCGACCGAGTAGGCACCGCGGTTCTGGAACGCTGACTCCGGCCACCACCGGTCGAGACTGGCCCCTGGATGTTGGCGCTCGTAGGCGGCCAGGGCGGTGAAGAATCCGTTGACACCGAGCAGGTGAGGCAGCCGGGCCCGCGAGGTGAGCCGGTGCAGCTGCCGTCGGGCCTCGCTGCGTCTGGGGAGCGGGTCGCCTCGTTGCGCGGCGACGACCTCGATCCCGAGCTGGTCGAGGACGTAGTGGTACGGAAAGGTGCCGCCCGTTGGGCGCTGCGGCCGGAAGCGGGTCAGGACGCTGAGACGGGTCAGCCGTAACAGACGGCGTTGACCGAAGTCGTGCGAGGGGAACAGGGCGATTGTGATCTGGTCTGTGGTGAGCAGGCCGTGGTCGTAGAGCCACTCCAGCAGGCGCAGGTCTCGGTTGGTCAGTGATGCTTGTGCCCGTAGGAGTCGGGCGTCGTCTCGGCTAGCCATAGGCATGCCCCCTTACGCAAATACGTTCTTGGGGAGACTCACAAAGTAGAGAGTCTCTCTGGATAAGCGCGCGACCGCTGTTGGGCGCTTTGACCTGCGATGTCAGGCGGCAGCGGGTGTCCGTGTAGGTGGCCGGATCAAGACGGACACCGGCACGACCGCCCTCCCGGACAACGGAACGGACAGCCACACCGCCTCCTGGCGAGCTCAGCCGGCATGGCGATGGATGTGGACTTGTGTGCATACGGAACTCCTTTCGGGATGGTGGGAACGGCTCGCGACGGGCGTCACGGTTGATGAACAGGCGCGCTCGGCCTCCTCTGGCGGTTCCGCTGTGGAGTTGTCAACAGACAGGGCACGCGGTGGAACCGGGCACCAGCAAGCACCACAACCGGAGCACGGAAGGCCCCCCGACGAGAAGGGTCACAGTGAAGCCAGGAGGCGAACCGACGTTTCAGCGGCGCAGCGACCCCGTCCAGGGGTAGCTCCGCTGACGCAGCCCACACGGCGGGGCCGTCCATCATGACGCGGGGTTCGCCGCCGACCTGCCGCTAAGGGCTCGGTGGGCACCCATACGAACGCCTGATGCGCCATGCGAACGACGCGGCAGGCCCGCGATCTGAAGGGGCGTCGCCGCCGACCGGCCTTCGAGGCGGGTGGGCACCCATACGACGCTGATCCAACAGACCCACGAGCCCTGTGCGAGTGCGCAAGGTCTAACCGGGGTGGCTCGAAAAGCGATATCAGTTTAACTGCAGACCACGGGAACGCGGATCGAATATCGGGCTGACTTCAGGGCTCCGGCCAAACAGCCGGTTCACGTCGCGCCGACGTTGGCCCGGCTCCCGGTGGTGCATCTGGCCTGGCAGCACGTGCGCTGGCGTCAGCTCGGGGCATGCTGTCGACGCTGAACTACGACGAGTTCGTCACGAGCACGTGTCGCGGCAACGTATACCAGCGAGCGAGCGCGTAACTCTACGTCCTGTCGCTCGACGTCATCCAGGCCGTCTAGTCTGGCTTGCTCGGCGGCTGATCGAGATCCGACATCGGCGAGTACGACCTTTGCGAACTCGATTCCTTTGGCCCTGTGCATGGTCATGACGAGCACCCGGCCCCCGGTTGGCCGGTCCCGGTCGACCGCTCGCGCCTGGACGCCGCGCTCGTTGAGGGCGTTGACGACGCGCTCGCGCTGGAACCTGTCGTGCACCAGGACGGCGAGGGTTTCCGGTGCCGCCCCGCCGTCGATCCACCCGCGAAGTCGGTCGGCGATCACGTCCAGTTCGGCAACAAGCGAATCCACGGATTCCACAGCCGGTGCCGGGCCCGAGCGAGCCGATCGGTAGCCGGTTGCCTCGGGTTGCTCCTCGATGTCCACGTAGTCGCCGCCGTCGAGCACGGCCATGGCGTAGCGGAGGTTCTGGGCGGTGGTGCGGTAGTTGAGGGTTAGCCGCTGTGAGCGGCCGACGATCCGGATGCCGTGCCGCCCGAGAACGGTGCGGTTACCGTAGATGCGCTGGTGAGAGTCTTCGGCGATGAACAGATCGTCCTCGACTTCGGCGACCAGGGCCCGCAGCATCTGCCAGTGGGCCGGCGACATGTCCTGCCCTTCGTCGACGAGCACGTGGTCGGCTCGGGCACCGGTGAATTCGAGATGGGCCGCGGCGACGGCGGCTGCCTCGGCGAAATCGAGCGCGCCGTCGACGCGTCCTTGGGCGCGGTACGCGGCGATCAGCGCCCATACGCTGTCTCGCTTTGCGCGGTCGAGGGAAATACCGCGACCGGGCCGCCGGACGCGACGGTAGTCGTTCTCGTTCTTCACCCGGTTGGGCAGCACGACGAGCGCGTACTCGGCGCTAAGAAACGTCTCGTTGGCGATCTCGGGCGGCAGTTTTGACGACGACGCCTCGATGATCTCTCGCCAGCGGCCGTTGGGTGTGCGCGCGGTGGGGGCCGATCGGTCGTCGCCGAGGACGGTCTGGACCGCGTCGGCGATGGCGGTGCCGGCCGTGCGGATGACCGTCGCGGCGAGTGCGTCGACGCCGGTCACGAATACGCCGGGTTCGCCGAGTGTCGTCGCCTGCGGAACGGTCGGGTCGAGTTGGGCCAGGCCGTCGCGCAGCGCGTCGGCCAGATTCGTGGTGAACGTCGTGAGGACAATCCGTGCTTCGGGCTGCTCGCGGGCCAGCATGCGGGCACGGTGGATGAGCACGACGGTCTTGCCTGTGCCGGCGCCTCCGGACAGCCGGAAGGGGCCTTTGTATCGCCGCACAGCGTACCGACGCTGCTCAGGGTGCAGGAACACCCGCCACGAACCGAAGTCGCCTTCCTCGATGACCCGACGAAGCTCCTCCTGGCCGTCGATGAACGCGAACTGCACCTGGGCGGCGGGTTGCTTGAGCGAGCGCAGGAGATCGGCGTCGCCGTCACCCGTGTGTTCGGGTGCCTCGATCTGTAGCCGCGCGGTAATGGTGTCGATCGGGTCCGCGGTGGCCAGATCGATCAGGAGCAGCCCGAGCCAACCCTCGTGTCGTTGGGCGAGATCGAGGATGGTGTCCTCGTCCGCCGCGGCGAGTGCCTGGTCGGCGACGTCCGCGGGAACGCCGAGCCGATCGACGAGGTCGCCGCGGTTGCGTCCGAGCCGGACCAGCAACGGCTCTTGGGCTGGCACGTGGAACGCGGAAGGCCCGCCGGATCCGGGCGGTGTAGCCGCAGGTGCCTCTGCCGCCTGCTCGAACTGTGGCAGCCCGTTGATTGGGTTGACCTTGAGTCGGACCCTGGCGGCGACGGCGCTGGCCTCGTCATGGGGCCACACACCGTGGATCACGTAGTGGCTCTCACCGGCGCCGTCCAGCCGGAACATCACCGCACGCCAGAAGAGGTCGACGCGGCCGGTGCGCACGCGGGAGTCGGCCGCGTTGGCGATCGGCTCGACGTGCAGTCCGGGCGTGGTGTCGTCGGCCGAGAGCTTCTGCAGGAAGGTCATCGCCTTGGCCTTGACCGAGCCGTCGATCTTGACGGGCCATTTGGTCATGATGATGGTCGGCATCATTGCTCCCCGCGGTCGGCGGCACCGGTCAGTGCCGCGACGATGGCGTCCGGTTCGGCTGGCACCACGTGCCAGCCGGCCGAGCTGAGGTCGGTCCGGTCCTCGTCGGCCATGTCGTAGAGGTCGACCGCAATGTGCAGGTGCGGCCAGGAGATGTCAATCGGGATGCCATCGGGCCCCTCCGCACCGATCAGCGGCGCCTCTAGGCCGCCGTGGACGGCGAGGAGCCGGATCAGGTCGCGTTCGACGCCGGGAGCCGCTGACTCGTACGCGGACGCCCAGCCCGGTCCCACTTCGTCGGGAAGCCCGTCCGCGGTGGCCGGTTCCGGCGTCGTGAGCGTGCTGGCCATCCCGTCCACGCGGGTGAAGGTCGTAATGACGGTGGGCCAGTCGCGTAGCGACATCGCATTGGAAAGCTGCAGCCAAAGCCGCCACGCGTCGGCATGCGCGGCGTCGATGGCCACATCCCGGTCGTCGAGGACGAGAGCAGCATGCACAGCAGCCTTGGCCGGCTCGACGACGACGGCCAGCGCGCCGAACCGCCGCACCAGGATCGTCCGATCCCCGGGCGGCAGCTCTTCGCCGAGCAGCGCGGCCCGACCGACCGCGGCGAGGCTGATCCCCTCGGCGCACGCACGACGGGACTTGCCGTCGACCAGGAACATCGGCACCGCCCGCGCGACGATGCCGACGTCCGCGGCTCTCGGTGCGGAAACCCAGCCGAGCAGCCAGGAGATCGGCCCGGCCCGCAGCCCTTCGTAGGCGCTGGGCGCGGCCTGGAACGGAGGCTGCTTGATCAAGGTGGCCACGGTCGCCTCGGAGAACCAGGTGGGCGTGGCGCTGGTCTCCTGTTCGGCCCTGGCGATGTCCGTGGCGGTGACCGCGAGGACGATGCGGCCAGTGTCACGCAGGATCTGTCGTTTGTCGGCGTCGTCGGCGAGCCGGTTATGGGAAGCGGTGGCGTGGAACGCGCGGCCATCGGTGAACACGGCGACGGCCGGCACCGAGGTGTCGTTGGACTCCAGCAGGAAGTCGGGGCGGGAGTTCTCGACGTTGACCTGCGGGGTGAGGGTCCATTGGCGGTGGTCGCCGGGCAGCGTGAACCGCAGCGCGTTGCCCCACGGTTTCGGCACCTCCGTGATGGCCGCGCCGACGGCCTTCAGCCGGCTCGCGATCAGCTTGCGGAAGCGTTGTTCCAGGTGCGATTCTGGGCTGTCCTGCGGCGGGGTCTCGACGAGGGTCCACGGCGGGCCATCGGCAGTGTCGGCATCCTCGGGCAGGTCGAGCAGGCGGGCGAGGTGCCGTTCGGCGGCCGCACGCGAGGTGCGGCGCAACGCGGCAGGCGGGGTGAACGGCAGCAGGCAGCGGTGGCAGGCGAGGCGTTCCTCGTGCCGGCACTCGCAGTCGTGCACCCGCTGCCAGGCGAGTGCCAGCAGGGCACGCAGGCGCTCCGGGGACGCGAGGTCGGCCAGGTAGCCGGTGCCGCCCGGCACGACGTCGTGCAGCAGCAGCGCGTCGTGGTTGTCGGTGCCGTCGCTAAGGGTGGGGTCGACAACGTACTCGACGCGAAGGTGGTCGGGGTGCCCGCCGATCTGCTCGCGCAACCCGAGCAGGACCGCCGCGGCCAGGCTCGGCACCGCGAAGTCGTCGCCGATGGTGACGGAGTAGGGCAGGCGGAGCAGCAGACCCTGAGTACGCAGCGTGCGGGAGAGGGCGACGGCGACCGCGTTCTCCACGGCCGAGGTGCGGTGTAGGCACCAGGCACGGTGTTCGTGCGGGCGATTACGTCCGGAGCTGGTGTCGAGCTTGCCGCATCCGGAGCACACCCGGAACAGTGCGCCTGTGCGCTCGTCCGCCGAGATGATCCTTGTCGCGCCGTGACCTGGCCGGCCGAGGTTCAGCCAGCGCAGATCCAGGGATCGCAGATACGTGCAGCCCAGCCCGGTGTTCTCGGCGAACCATTTCTGGGTGATGGCGGCCGGGTCGATGTCCGCGGCCGCGACGATCTGGAACGGTATGTGATCTCGCTGGTCGCGCCGATCCGAGATCCGCACCTCGTCGCGGCGCACCTCGGCGGAGACATGGGACAGTTCGACGACCTCGAGCCGCTGGCCGGTGTCGGCGATGCCGGCGCTGCCGCACCGTGGGCACGTCGCGATCGGCTCCTCCCGGCCGGTGGCGGCGATGTCGGCGCCGTACCCGCAGGCGGGACAGAACACCCACGGACGGATGGACTCGCCGTCGATGCCGAGATCAATCGCGTCGACGGCGATCTCCAGGCCGCGGGCATAGAAGGTGGCGCCCGGGGCGAACTCACGGATGGCCTGCGCCGACCCGCGCTGGAACTGGGCGCTGTCGGTTTCGAACTGGCCGGTGTCGGGGTTGGTCCAGCTGATCCCCACGGCGAGGGTGACGGTGTCGTCGAGCAGCGTGTAGTTGGGCAACAGCCCGTGTTCCTCGAGCACGCCGATCCAGTACTCGCCACGCAGGTGACCGAGCTGCCCACCGATCAGCTTGCGAGTGGTCTTCGCAGACCGCAGTTGCCGCTTGTCATCGTCGGTCGCGGCCGGCGACGCCGCCTTGTCCTCCAGCTCGGGCAGGACTTTGTTGATCTCGGTCTGTCGTCGCTCGAGAGTCTCGACGGTCTGCTGCCAGCGTCGGCTGGCGGCGTGCACATGACCAGCGAAGAGGCTGGTGCCCGAGCCGGCCGCGGGGCTGACCCAGTCGACGAGCGCCGTCACAGTCGATTCCGGGAGGGAGCCGAACATGTCGGTAAACCGGTGCACGGCGGTGGCACCACTCGCCTCGGCGACGGCGATGACCTCACCGAGGAACGAGTCGGGCTCGCTCGACCCGATGGCCTCCCGCACGTGGGTCGGGTGGGCGTGCCGCTCGTCGCGGGCCATGCCGTCGACGATGCTGGCGGTGAACTGCCGCCGCAGGATCTCCTCGGCGCTCAGGTAGGTGGCGGGCGGCCGCACCTCGCCGTTGACGACCGACAGCGGGTCGCCGAGCTTGGGAAGCTGGTCGCCGCGGCCGGTCACGTAGGCCAGGTTGAGGGCGTTGCCGGTGAGGCGTCCGGCCCGTCCCACCCGCTGGAGATATGAGGCGACGGTGCGGGGTAGCGACGACAGCAGCACGGCGGACAGGTCGCCGATGTCGATGCCCATCTCCAGGGTGGGGGTGGCGACCAGCACGTTGGGGGCCTGCGGCTCGGTCGACGAGTTTTTGAAGGCGTCCTCGTAGCGCAGGCGAGTGGCGTCGTCGAGCAGGCTAGTGTGCTCGCGCGCGACGATCCGTCGCATGTCGGGAGATGAGTAGAGGCGGCGGTAGAAGTTGTCGGTCAGCGCCTCCCGGCCCAGCCGTCCGTGGCAGCGCACCAGCATGCACGGCGCGCCGTCGAGCTGGTCGACGGTGGTGCGGCTGCCCGGCACCAGCGACCGGCAGGTGTCGCAGGCCAGCAGGTGCCGCCGGGCGGTCAGGTCGTCGAGCCGGGTCGGTGCCACCACGATCGCCGAAGGCGGGATCGCGTAGACGGTGGCGCCGCTCTGGCTCGTCACGGTGGTGAGGACCCCGTCACGGGCGAGTCGGTCGAGCAGCAGTCGCACGAGCCGCCCGCCGTCGGCCGGGCTGACCGACAGCGCGCGCGAGGTCCAGCGTGAGTACCAGGACTGCGCCGACGTGACAGCGTCGAGGTCGCTGTCCTGGACTGGGCTCGCGGAGCCACCGACCCGAGGGTAGCTGGGTGCCGGTCGAGTGTTCGGGAAGGCGGGCATGCCCTGGTCGCGCGGACGGCCGGCCCAGATGGACCACCGGTTGCCGTCCTCTTGACGGAACCTGGTGAACCAGGGATGGTCGATGGCTCCTTGGGCCCGCATACGGTCCAGAACGCCGCGCACCCAGCGCACCAAGGTGTCGGCGGCCGGCTCGGCTCCGTCCGTGTCGAGGGTGTGTTGCGCGGCGAAGCCGGTCAACACAGCGCGGGCCGCCGCGGCCATTCGCGCCGGCGGCCCGGCCTCGACCTCAACGGTGGCGGCACCGGTCAGTTCGAGGGTCCGGCCGGTACGCGAGTTCATCCCGAACTCCATCGCCACTTCGAAGGCGAGTCGGGTCCGGACCCGGGACATCACTTTCGACGACACTTCGCGCAGGTTCCTCGACCGCCAGAACGGTGTGAAGGAGTCGCGGTCGACGCAGTCGGGAGCGAGCAGGCGATAACGCTGGAAGGGATCCTCTCCGGTGAGCTGGATCGCTACCTCGACGAGCCGGTCCAGGGTGAGGGCGCCGGCGGCGATGGTGGCATTGAGGGCGGCGCGCAACGTCAGTGTGTGTGAGCGCGCTTCGACGAACCCGGCCCGGTGCGCGGCGTCCTGCACCGAGTCCGTGAAGACGAGCGCCTTCTTCTCGCGCGCGTCCAGCGCCGCCGAACCGAACAGCGTGGACAGTGACACCGAAAGTAGGGTCGCGATCGCGCTGCCGAGGAAGCGGATGCCGTCCGGCTGGGCGCAGGACGGGCAGGTGTCGTCGCGCGCGTGCTCGTCGGCGTCGCGGCCGGCGCTGGTGAGCACCGGCAGGACCCATCCGTCGCGCAGGTCGGGGTCGTCGTCGGGCGGGGCGGTGCCGAGCAGCTCCCGGCCACGTACCGAGAACCAGGACAGCCCGTCCGGGTACGCGGCCCCGTCGTAGGCGGCGTTCGCCTCCGCCGGCGCGTACAGCAACGCCCGGAACCGCCCTTCGTGAGCGGCGTGGTTGCGCCGGATGCTCTCGTCGTCGACCGAGAGCCCGGTGCCGACCGGCGCCAGCGCGACGCCCCAGCCGGACCGGCCGCAGAAGCGGCAGAAGATGGCCGGGAACGACGGACGGATGTCCTCGGTGTCACCGCCAGCGACCGGCGGGCCGTCGTCACCCCACCGGAAACGGGCGGTGGTGTCGGCGGCCCGGTCGATGCGGGTGAGCTCGCGCACCCAAAGGTGCACGTCGACGGAGAGCGCCTCGCGGCCGGCGATCGCCCGGATGTGGCCGAGCGCCGCGACGACGGCGGTGATGGCCTGTGCCCAGTCGGCGTCGAACCCACCCGCCGCCAGGCTCGAGGTGCGCCGGTCGGCGTTGTCCGCGATACGGCGAACGAGATCGTCCACGCTCACCGCGTCCACGGTTTCGTAGGCAAGCTCCTGCACCAGCGGGTGCGCTTTGGCCAGGGCGAGCAGCAGGTCCGGCCCGGCCTCTGCGAGCTTCTTCGCGTCACCTGACCAAAGCAGTCCGAGGACGGTACGGGCCAAGGCCGCACCGTCCGGGTCAGCACCGAGCGCGTCGACGGCACGACGCACGTCGTCGGCCCGAAACGCGTCGGCGACGGCGAATCCGGCCTCCGCGACGACGGTCTCCGCGTCGCCGACCCATTCGGCGAGGCTCCGGCGTGATTCGGTGATCACCGCGTCGGCGGGGAACTCCTCGCCGAAGACGGTTTCGGCGAAGCCGAGCATGGCCATCGGGTCGCCCTTGTCCCCGAGTGTCGCGGAGGTGGCCACCGGCGTGACAAGACCGAGCGGGCGGGACCGGGCCTCCTCGGTGACGACCGGGTCGTCGGCGCGCCAATGGCTCTTGAGGGCCAGGCCGAGCCGGCGCAGGAGCATGGCCACGTCGGTGCCCTGCGCGCCGTCGTACGTGTGGAACTCGTCCAGCACCAGGTAGCGCAGGCTGGTCGCGGACTGTCGCCACAGGCTCTGGTCCGCGTGGCGCAGCAGCAACTGGTCGAGCATCTTGTAGTTGGTCAGCAGGATGTCCGGAGCCGTGTCCCGGATGATGCCGCGGTCGGTGATCAACCCGTCCTTGGTGACCATGGTCCGGCGCTTGTCCTGCTCGCCGGTGTAGAGCGCCGCCGTGATCGACGCCAGCTCCAGGTGCCCGGTGAGCAGTCCGGTCAGGCGGGCGGCCTGGTCGTTGGCGAGCGCGTTCATCGGGTAGAGGATCAGCGCCTTGAGGCCCGTGACGCCCTCCAGGCGCGCCCGGCGCACGTGGTCGAGGATCGGGTGCAGGAACGCCTCGGTTTTGCCGGAGCCGGTGCCGGTGGTGACCAGCGTCGGCTGCGGGCGCCGGCCGCCCCGCGTGCTCAGCCGGGCGAAGGCGGCGGCCTGGTGACCGTAAGGGTCCGGGCCCGCATACCAGTCGAGGTGCTGACGCCAGCCCAGCTCGGCCGGCCGGAACGGTAGTCGTAGGCGCACGTAGGGGCCTTTGAACATGCCGTTGAGCGGGTCGGAGAGGAAGGTGTCGAGGCCGTCGCGGGCATCGGCGTCGGTCAGCGCGAACGTCGTCGTCAGGTAGTCGACCAGGCTGTGCCGGACGTTGGCCGCCTGGACGGTGGGTAGGAGCTCGGTCACGAACGCTCCCGTAGTCGCTGCTCGAAGACCGCGTAGGCCGTCCGCATGTCTGCCGCCCGGTCCAGGGTGACGAACGGCAACTCGTAGGTGTAGGTGTTGCCGGCCTGGTTGGTCGCGGTCCGCTCGTCGGCGGTGATCCGATCACCCTTGGTACGCCACACGGACAGCACTGAATTCGGCACGAGCCGCCCGTTGGCGTCGTAGAAATAGACGTTCTGGTCGTAGCCACGCAGCACGGCGAACTGGGTCTCGTAAATCGAGCACAACTCATCCGCAGTCAGCCCGAGCATCAGCGCAACCAGAGCATCGATCTCGACGAGCGCTTGCCGTCGGTCCGCAGCAATCCGCAAAGGGGTGTCCAGCGTCCACTGGGGACCGACCCTCCCCAGCGATGCCCTTCGGCCGTGATCAAATCCGCCGGTCCAAAGGTCGTCACCGAAGCTCGGCGAAAAGCACTGCTGCCACAGATCGGCGTAGGCGTCAACCACAGCGTTTAGCCTAAGCGTCCGAAGAATCAGCTCTGGCGAGAGCTTGGAGTCCGCGAACGCAAGACGCCGCACTGTCGACGGAGAAATCGTCGATTTCGGAGCAACACGAACTGAGTAGTCATGGGTGAGCGAACACAAGAAGCCAAGGACCTGGACCAGAAGCTCTGGTTCCGCAGCCGATGACGAGGCAGAACGCACCGTATGAACGTGGGCCGGACCCGGCGGGATCAGCGCCGGGATGAACGTCCTCTCTCCTTGGTTCGCAGCCATGTCACGCCAGGCAACGCGGTAGTGAGTGCGGGCGGGGTCGTGATGGTCCTCATCTCCCCAGTCGGTGTAAGCCCTGTCGTAGTCGTGCGGGTTGCCTCGACGTTGGTAGGCGGTGGCTGGGATCGCGTCGGCCGCGAGAGCCTCGAAGTCCGTGACCGACCAATCCTTATTGCTGACGAGCGTCGGGTTTGGAGTCTTGTTGATCGGCGTCGAGACATAAAGGTGGGGCCCTTGCAGGATCACGTCATCCCAGGAGTTCGACACGCCCCACTCCGAATCGAAATACCCCTTGGTCCGGTCGTTCTTTTCGTGCCAGCCGGATGAGAAGCGAAGGCCGAGCTCCCCAATACGCCGCATGCGTGAGAGCTTCTCTAGGACGGCCGCGCTGGAATGGTTGACCGCGTACACCATCCGGGTCTGCCGGATGGGCACATCGTCGGTCTCCATCGTTGCGTGCCAGGCACGAAGCGTGGCCTCGGTAACCTTTGTAATTCTTGAACGATGGGGGCGCAGGTCCCAACGTCCATCCTCGTCTTTTAGCCGAGGCTCCGGCCCCGATCCGTCATGCGCGAGGGACCTTGCGGCCGTGTCGGGATGGTAGAGCCAAGTCGCCTGGGTAAACGATGGTTGACCTTGCCGCGAACCGTGCACCGTGATGCCGAAGTGCTTGTGGTTCTGGATTTCAAAAAGTAGTAGCTGGTTTATGAAATGCCAGTGGCGGCGGAGCCGCAAGTATAGTTCAGCCCGTAATGGGCCGGCCTGCTCGTCGGTAAAGTGCGAGTTCAGGTGGATCATGCCGATGGTGCCGCGGGTTGAGCCGTGCCGCCACATCACCTCCATAAAGCAGCGGTAGAGGTCCGGCTGCAATCCCTGCAGGTGCGGATACTGTCCGACCGAGCCGACGAATGCCGCGGTCGACAGCACGTCAACCGTGCCATCGACGACCAACTCGGTCATCCCAGGCATGGCCAGGGTCGTCTTCCGACGGGTGGCAACCTCTGCCTGGGTCGGCTTCAGGGAGAGCTGCCACCACGGATCGCCCTCGGCCATCAGCGCGTCCACATCGGAGCGTGGCCGGACCCAGGGTGGGTTACCGACCTGGAGGTCGAAGCCGCCGCGGGCGAATACCGTGGCGAACTCCAGGTTCCAGTGGAAGAAGCCCTGCCGCTTGGCGATGCGCTCGCAGACCGTCAGCCACGGGTGCTCCCGCAGCACTGCCTCAATCGGCTTGGCGTTGGCGAAGCCGAGTTCCAGCCGCTCGGCCTCGTTCAGCTCGTGCCAGCTCATCCCACTGGCCAGGGTCGGACCGGACGCCTTGCGCTTGCTGAGATCGGGATTACGGCCGAGCAGCGCCCGCAAGCCGTCGATCCACTGCGCGACGGTGGGCGGCGCGACGACCTCACCGTCCACAGTGGCGGTCTCGTCGGTGAGCGGCCAGAACCAGAGCGCCGCCCACGCGTCCATGGCCCGGCGCAGCCGCCGGTAGGCGCCTTCGTCGTCGGCCAGCGCCGTCTCGATCTCTTCGCGCTGCACCGCCCCGCCGCCCGGGGCCAGATCGGCCTCCCAGACGGGAATGCGCCGGCGGACCTGCTGCTCGGCGATATCGAGGCGGCGGTAGGCGATCTGCCAGAGCGTCTCGACGCGGTGGGCCAGCTCGGCGTACGCGTCGACGGTCTGCTTCTGGGGTTTGGTCTTGGTGCTGCCTCGCCACGCCTTGAGCCGCTTCGCGGCGTCGGGTGCTAGCGCGGCGGCCTCCTTGGCGTCGGCGGCCGAGCCCCACCCGTCGGCGGGCAGCAGGAAGTGGTGGATGCCGTCGCTGGCGACCTTCCCGGCATCGATGTCGTCGACTAACGAGGTCAACGGCACCTCCTGCGGCACGGCGCTCAACCAGGACTTGTCGGTCACTTGGCTGCGCCGGTAGACCGCTCGGCGGGCACCGATCAGGGAGTTGCCGCGCTTCAAGTGCAGGCCGAACCAGGGCGCCGACAGGCCTTCCACCATCGTGTCGAGCCACAGAGAGATCTCGGCGAGCTCGACGGCGGTGGCGTTCAGGTCGACGCCGTAGACGTTGTGCAGAGCGAGGTAGGCCTTCACCTCCTGCAGGCGCTTCGGATAGTCGTCGGGGTCGATCCGCTTGCCCTCGGCGGCCAGCTCCTCCTGGCGGCGCTTGAGGTAATGGTCGGCGAGCTGCCGCACCGCCTCGATGGCGAAGGCGCCCGAGCCCAGGGCCGGCTCGCAGATCGTCATGCCGAGGATGTCGGCGGCGCTGGTGCGGGTGCCATCCTGGTCGAGCAGCTCCTCGAGGGCTTGGCCGACGGTGAACTTCGTCAGCACCTCGGGGGTGTAGTAGGACGCCGACTGCTGGCGCTCCCGGCCGGCCAGCCGGAACACGAACGAGCCCTGCTTATGCAGCACCGGCCGCGGCTCGCCCGTCACTGGGTCGGGCTGTTTGACGAAGTCTTCGGCTTTGACGGTGTCGGCGCGGTCCGCCGGGAGTACCCACGAGCCCTTGCTGCCGTCCCCGCCCTTGGCGACCTCGTACAGGTCGGTCTCGGCGAAGAAGCCGGTGTAGGACATCAGTCCCTCGTAGACGGCGCCGAGTTGGTTGATGCCCAGCTCCGCGTACGAGATGAAGCCCCGGTCCCGGCCTTTCCGCTCCTTGCTGAGCAGCAGGTGACCGAGCACCTCTTGCAGGGCTGCGTTGCCAAGGCCGACCGCGTCGATGTGCGCGGTTGCGCTGGGCCGGAACAGGTCGGCGCGCAGCGGGTTGAATGTGAGCCCCTGCGCCGAGAGCGCCTCGTCGCCCGCGGGTCGAGCGACCTCGTGCCCCCGGTCGACGAGGCGGAACAACACGCCCAGTGATTCGTAGAGGTGCGTGCCCGTCTGGGCCCCTGGAGTGGCCAGCTCGACCTGGACGAGCTCGCGGAGCCGGTCGAGGCTGTAGCCCTGGTCGTACTCGGGGGCGCCGACGGGCAGCACGCCCAGCTCGGGCGACGCCTCCGCGTACAGCAGGAAGAGAATGCGGTAGAGGAAGCGCAGCGACTGTTTGGCCAGCGGCTGGGCCTCGTCGGCGGGCAGCGGGTCGAGGCCGCGCGCGCGACGGCGGGTGACGACCTCGTTCGCGATGATCTCGATGGAGAGGCGTACGCCCTCACGAAGGTCTTTCGAGACACCGACGGTGTGCTTGATCGACTCGTCGAGGACTCCGCTCCACCACAGGTTGCCGTCGGCGTCCGGGGCGATCGACTCGGCGGACAGGCAGGTCAACGCGCGGTCGATCTCGCCGCCGCGACTGGTGTCGTTGCGTTCGCAGATCAGTTGCAGGTCGATGGCGAGATAGCGGCCCTCGGCCCAGCGCTCGCGTTCGGCCAGCACAGCCCAGCGGCCGGCCAGGATCAGGGCCAGGTCCGGTGCGTCGTCCTCGACGAACAGGGCGGACGTCAGCCGGGCCGCCGAGGTCAGCTCGTCACTGTCGTCGTCCAGCCGGACCGCTGCGGCCAGCGTCGCGCCGTCCTTGGCGAGGATGTCCTCGACCGCGCCGACCGGCTGGGCGCGCACGACGACGAGCGGCGCCCGGCCGGTGCTGCCGGGGGCCGACACCCGCAGGATCGGCCCCTGGTCGTTGGCGACCAGCCCATGCAGGCGCAGTTCCAGGATGCCGAGGAGGCGCTCGTAGATCGGCTCGACCGCGGCGGCGATGGTGCGCGGGTCGGTCGCCCCGAGGCCCGCTTCCACCTCGGTCAGCTCGCCGAGCTTGGCGAGGTCCGCTTCGAGCTCCTGTCGCGCTTCGGCGAACCGGCTGCGTGGGGTGGGCCGGCGCGCGGCGGCCTCGGCGTCCCAGGCCTTGCGCCGTTCGAGCACCCGGGCGCGGAACGACTCCTTGGTCGCGTCGGTGGTGAAGTAGTGCTCGGAGATCCAGCCCTCACCGACCAGGATCGCGTCGGACACGCTCATGCCTGCTCTCCTGTCAACGGCATGACCACCAGCAGGGGGCGTACGAGCTGCCGGTCGGGGTTCATGTCGGCGACCAGCCGCTGTTCCTGCTCAACGCTGAGGCGCCGCTGTCGCAGGTCACGGCGTTGGACCAGGGCGTCCGCCTCGTCCTGCCACGCGGCGAGCCGGTGTGACCACCGCTCGACCCGGTGTGCCACGTCCTTCTCGGCGGCGGCGAACAGGTCGCGCATCTGTGCGCGTGCGTGAGCGACGGCCGGCGCGACGAACCGGCCCAGCGCTTCGGCGTCGGGCACCGGGCCGGGGTTGGCCCGGGTGGCGTTGAAACCCAACGCGGCGAGGGCGGTGGCGGCCGACGGATGTGGGGTCACCGGTGCGAACGACAGGCTGTCAGGCGCCGGAAACTCGACGGTGAGCCAAGCCGCCGAGACGACCTGCCCGCGCCGGTTCGTGAGCGTGCCCAGCAGCAGCACGGTCGGATCTTCGACGTCGCCACGGACCGCGAAGACCTGGTTGCGGCCCAGCCCCGCGAGGGCCCGGTCCGCGGCCCAGTCGAGCACCGGGTGCAAGGGCCCGAGATAGTGCGCGTCCGGCCAACTGGAGCCCGTGTCGTCGCGCAGGGCGTGCTCCAGCCTGTCCTTGCCACGCGCTGGGGTCGTGGCCAGCACGAGCTTGTCGGTCACGCGCCGGTCCGCGAGATAGCTCTGCGGCAGGACGTCGAGGCGTTGCACAAGGTCGGGCGGCGGGGTGAGCTCGGCCGTGCCGAAAGCCCGATCACGCCGCCAGGAGACACCGTTGTTGCTCAGTGGTCCCGTGGGGTCCACGAAGGCCGCGTGCAGCGCCTCTTCCAGATAGGACACGTCGTCGGGATAGAGCCCGGAGCCTGCGGTCACCGCCGTCTCAAGCGGAGGCACCTCACCTGCGTCGACCGTGTCGACGATGCCGAAGAACATCGCCGCGAAGTCGTCGTTGGCCAGCACCTCGCTCGGCGTGCGCACCACGTCGTCGAGCTCCCGCTTCCCGGCCAGGACGGCGCGGATGGCCTCCTCCTCGCCCCGCACGTCGTATTGGCCCATCAGCGAGGCGACGTCGCCGAGCGCGCGATGGGCCTCGTTCTCCTTGTCGACCAGCTTCGCCAGGACACGGATATCGCCCGCGAAGCGGCCGCCTTCGGGCACGAGCAGCAGCGCGGTGATCCGGGGCGGGTGCTTCTGGCCGTAGCGGTCGATACGGCCGTTGCGCTGCTCGATGCGGATCAGGCTCCACGGGATGTCGAAGTGGATCAACTCGTGGCACTGCGCGTGCAGGTTGACCCCCTCGGACGCGACGTCGCCGGTGACGAGGACGCGGACGGGCGCGTGCTCCTGCTTGAACGCGTCGACGATCCGCTGTTGCTCGTCATCGGGCAGGCTGCCGTGCATGACCGCGACCGCCTCGGCGGGCAGACCGAGGTCTGCCGGCAGGTGTTGGCGCAGCCAGGTCAGGGTGGCGACGCGTTCGGCGAACACGACCGCCCGCATCGGGGATCCGGCGGCGACGCCGATCTCGCGCAGGCGCCGCACCAGCTGGGTGTATTTGGCCGACCCCGCCGCCAGCGCCGCCGCGTTGAGCTCCGCCAGCCGCCGCAACGCGTCGCGCTCCGTCTCGGCGCCCGGGCCGAGCCCTTTCAGCCGCCGGTCGACGGTCTCCGCGAGCGCAGCCGGCGACGACAAGAACGCCTTCGCCAGCGTCCAGGGAAACAGCGACGCGTTCTGCCCGGAGTACGGGGTGCGTCCGTCCGCCGGCCACAGCCAGACGTTCTCGAGCTCACGTGCGACCTCGTTCTCCGCCGCGCTCGCCGGCACCAGGATGTTCTCCGGGTCCTGCCGTTCCGCCCAGTCCGCGCCGACCACGCCGGCGACCTCGTCGCTGTGCCGGTGGCGGCGGATCACGAGGCGTTCGATCTCGGCGGCCACCGGATCGCCGCCCGGCGGGATCGCGGACGGGTCCAACAAGCGGACCAGCTCGGCGAACGACTCCTTACGACCGTTGTGCGGCGTCGCCGATGCCAGGATCAGTGTCTCCGTGTTTCGGGACAGGATGCGGGCGAGCTGGTTGTTCGCGGTCGACGCGTTGGCGAGGTTGTGCGATTCATCGATGACCACCGCATCCCATCGCTGCTTTTTCAGGCTCGCCGCGTATCGCTCCGATTTCAGCGTGTCGATCGATATGATCGCGCGGCGGAAATACGTGAACGGATTCCGGTTCGCCGGCAGCTTCTGCCGCACCCGTTGAATGCCCGCCGAGTCGAGACGGACGAACGGCAGCGCGAACCGCGACCACAATTCCTGCTGCGTCTGTTCGAGCACGTGCCGTGGCGTGACGACCAGAATCCGCTCGCCCCGACCTCGGCGCACGAGCTCCGCCAGGATCATCCCGATCTCCAGCGTTTTGCCGAGCCCGACCGCGTCAGCCAGCAGGATCCGGGGGCGCAGGTTCTCTGGATCGAGTGCCTTGCGCACCGCGGTGCGCTGGTAGCTCAGCGGGGTGGCCAGGGCCTGCGTCGCCACGGTGAGCGACCGGTCGCCGAGGGGAACGGCGGTCTTGCGGAACGTGGACTCCAACCAGAGGCGGGCCTTGCGGTAGCGGGGGCTGTCGTCCGCAACCACGCTCGCCGCCGCCGGATCGAGCGGCTCGATGCGGTCGAGAGCGGCGTAGAAGCTGGCCGTCACGTCACGGACCAGCTCGCCGAGGCCACGGACATGAACAAGAAGTCCGTCCGCGGTTTCCTCCGCGGTCTGCACGAGCCACTCCTCGTCGCGGATGACCACGACCGACCCCGGTGCCAATTCGAGTGACGCCCCGAAACCGATTGTGCTCACCGTCGTCCCACTCTCCCCATCGAGCGCTGCGGTGTGGCCGATGGTATCCAGACGACCGAAGACTCACGAAATCGCACTTACGGCTCTGTCGCGTCGATCATTGGCGGCGCCTATCCCACGAACCGGTCAGATTGGGGGCGCGCCGTCCAGGATTTCGATTCGAGAAACGCGCTCGATGCGCCCGCGCGCGGCCGTGCCGGTGACGCTCACGCGCTGCCGACGTCCGTGCGCGTCGACGAGCCGTTGGTAGAGGTCGTCCGGCAGCAATACCCGGACGGATCGTTCCGAGGTGCCGTACACCGTCGAGATCGGGCCGCGCACCGTTGCCTGGCCACCCTCACCGATGTCCCGTCTCAGCCTGCTGACGTGGCCCTCGACCGTGACCTCGCCGTCTGGAACCGCCACCTTGAGCTGCTCCGCCGCCGTATGGAGCACCTCGATCCGGCGAGTGCTGAAACGGAACGAGCGAGGCGGCACGGACGACGGAAGCTGGCGTGCCCAGGTGAATCTGACGTCGTAAGGAACACCGTCACGGCCGAGCTTGGCCAGTGCTTCACAGACGTTCGCCGACACACCTTCACCCGTACGGCGTAGAAACAACTCGAGATCGAACTCGCGCAGCGCCTCGCCTGAGGCGGCAAAGCACGCTCGTACCGCGCGGTGCATCTGCAGCGAGACCCGCCGTGCGAGCGGCAGCTCGGCACTCACCTCGACCGGCGCCACGGCGAGCTGCGCGGCGATCGCCCAGCTACCCGCGCGCGGAGTGCCCAGCCGCACGCCGCGGGCGAAGTCGAGAGCGCTGTCCGGTCGACGTCCCTGGACCAGCATCGGCCGGTCGCTGATGAGGGCGTACGCGGACGACACGACCAACTCTCGCACCCCTGCGACGGCGTCCACGGCGTTGAACAATGGAATTGTCCCTGGCGGGCCGTCGGGCCGCAGGCGGAAGGAAAGGCTGTCGACCCCGCCATTTTCAAGATCGTCAAGGAGCAGGCGGATGGGCCGCTCCTCGACGGCCGCCACTGTGCTGAGCAAATCGGACACCCGGCTCTGGTAGTCGCGTAACTCGCGATCGCCCGGAACCAGGACCTGGAAATCGCCGTCCTCCTCCTGGCGCACCCACATGGTCGACCGATCGAAACGCTGCTGCGGCGCCCAGCCGGTCGACGACAGGTATCCGGTCAGGGTCTCCGGCGCCAGGGCCCCGGCGGCACTCATCTCGTCGGCGCTCGCCGTGACATGCGGCGTCACGAAGGCACCCGCTGGGCCGGGACGGGATGCAGAAGCGACCGAAGGCCGCTGACGGTCAGCAGGTTGCGCCTGGGCACGTGGACCGTCACGTGGCCTCGCGTCGCCTGGTCGATCACCGGAAGGTCGCGCAGGGATGCCCAATATCCGCAGCGCCGGAGCCGCATGGAGGTCTCGTCCACCTCGACGAACTGATCAGCGTCCGCAGGGACGACGACCAGGAAGAGATAGCGCGACACCGCGAAGCCTTCGCCCGCGAGGTTGTTGTAGTGCCGGACATCCATAGGGTAGTGCCAGTGCCGGTCGCTCCCTTTCGGGCTGGACCAGGACTTGACCTGCGCCTCGATCTTGGGGAAGCGAGCAGTGCCACGCGTCCCCGGGAAATCGATGGAGAAATCCACGCCGGTGTGGTCGAGATCCTGCTGACCGGCGATGAGACCGGCGGCGCTGGCCAGCACGCGCACGAAACTCTCACCGAAATAGCCTTGATGGTTGTACTTGCCGTAGCTCATCCACCTTGCCCCAGTGCCGACGCCCGACGCCCACCGTGGCCGTAAACATACTTCTCGTCACTGCCGAGGAGAACCCCTCTCGCTTCGCGAGCACGGCTCGCAACGACAGGCCCGCCACGGAGCCGAGTTTCTCGGCCGTTCGCCTGGGCGGCAGCGGAGAGCTTCGACCGGTTGGCCGGCGGGATCGGTCAATGGCCGGTCCTCATAGCGGACGCCGGGTAGAAGGGGCCGGCGTCACCGCAGCCCGGATCGCTTTGCCCTCAACCGTTGCACCCGGAATGAACGCACTCTGGACATCCGCAGGCGACGTCCGATTGCACGCGCCGATCCCCATCAGAAGGTCCACCGAAGTGGTCCTGCTCGGCCGCGCCCCGCGCGCCGGCACACCACAGACCTGGCAACGTCGCCGTATGAGGTCTAGGCCGTGCAAGCGACGACATCCGGTCGGCGCCGCCGGCGCTCATGGCGCCGACCTGCGGCGCGGGCAACTCCCCCCGGCCGCCAGCCAGCAGCGGCTGAACCCGCCGACCTGCCGACAACCACGATCGCTCGTTCCCGCAGACCAACGAACTGGACGGCTGCGCACGAAGCGCTCGGTGCCACCCCATGGTGGGGTTATGCGAAGCGTTCAGGCTACGTAACGTAAGCGCCCCGATACTCGCGCGGATCGATGCGGGTCCGCGAGCCATGACATCTCGCCGGAGGTTTGGTCGTATGAAAACCTTGATCGGTACCGAGTATTTGGGCGGGTTCTTCCTTTTGCGGCCAGGAAACGCCCGTGGCCTTCGAGTCGCCAAGGAACAGTTCGACGAGCTGTGGCAGTCCGCGCTAGTTCCTCGTTGGCTATCTGAGTCAGCCCGTGAAGCCTGGGGTCTCGATATCACCGGTCAACCGATGAATGCTGCCGTACTGCTGCGGCCGCTTAGCCCTTACGGCTACGGGCGAGCGTCCTACGAGCTGAACTTGGGTTGCAATTACGACTGTGAGCACTGCTATCTGGGGTTGAAGCGGTTCGAGGGTCTTGACTGGCCGGACCGGCAGCGGCTGCTGGACATGATGCGGGATGCCGGGGTGGTGTGGCTTCAGTTGACGGGCGGTGAGCCGTTGGTGGACCGGTTCTTCGCCCAGGTGTACGCATACGCCTACGACCTCGGGATGCAGTTGACGATCAGCAGCAATGGCAGCCGGTTGTGGCGCGACGACGTTCTCGAGCTGTTGACCAGCCGTCCGGTGTACAAGCTGACCGTCAGCGTCTACGGCGCCACGGCCGAGGGGTACGACGCGGTGACTCGCCGGCCGGGGTCGTTCCACAAGTTCGCGAAGGGTCTCTCAGCTGCCGTCGCGGCCAGGTTGCCGATGAACCTGAACCTGGTGGTCACGAAGAGCAACGCGCACGAACTCGACGCGATGAAGGCGCTGGCCGACGGGTACGGCCTGACATACCACGTGTACAGCAATATCTCGCCCACCATCTACGGCGGCCCGGAGGTGCTGCGGTCGCAAGATCCGGCCTACCTGCGGCGCCGCACGCCGTTCACGGGCTGCAACGCCGGCCATACCTTCTTCCACGTCGACCCGTTTGGGCGGGCGTCGATCTGCAAGGTGGGCCGCGACCCGTCCGTCCCGCTGCTGGAGGAGGGCGTCGAGGGTCTTCGGCGCTTGGGCGGGATCGCCGATCGCCTCCTGGGCCGCCAGGGCGGCTGTACCGGTTGCACCCTCCAGGGCACCTGCGGCACCTGTATGCCGCTGGTGCAGCTCTACCGCACGGCGAAGGCCGACCTGCGGACGTACTGCCAACACGGCACCTGACGAGAGGAGCACCACGCATGCCCGCCGTACCCGTCGTCATCGAACTCCCCGCCCGGCCTCAGGACCCCGAGCCGCAGGCCGGCGAAATCACGGTCGTGGACATGGAGGAGTTCTCTGCGGCCAACAAGTGCTCGTGCGCCGCCAGCGACGACAACCCCTACTGATCGAGTGAACTTTCCCGCCGTGCCCGGCCTGCCTGCAGGCCGGGCACGGTCTGCTATGGGAGACTTCTTCGCGGCCCTGACGATGATCGTCGTCCGCGGAGGGGAAACCCATGCAGCGCACCGACTGGGAGCAGCTGGACGCGCCGGTTCGTGCAGCCGTCGAGTGTCGCACTGGCTCCGTGCATTCCGCTCGGACTGCGGCGGCTGGGAAGAACTCCGCGATCGCTGCTTTGTTGGGCACCGATGACGGGCCGGTGTTCGTCAAAGGGCTGCGGGTTGACGATCCCCGGGCGGCTTGCCATGGCAGGGAAGCCGCCGTCAGCCGGTACGTGACTGCGCTGTCCCCCGAGCTGCTGTGGCGCACCGAGGCGGATGGCTGGGACCTGCTTGGCTTCCGCGCCGCACCCGGCCGACACGCCGACTACGCACCGGGCTCACCGGATGTACCCAAGGTTGTCAACGCGATGCGCCGGCTGGCGCTGCTGTGGTGTCCGGACCTGCCCCAGATCAAACGCGCTGAACGGCGATGGGCCCGCTACCTCGACAGCGCAGACTTGCAGCTGCTGCACGGCGATGTGCTTCTCCACACCGACTACAGCCCCGACAACGTCCTCATCCACGGTGAGGACGCCCGCCTCATCGACTGGGCCTGGCCCACCCTCGGCGCCGGATTCATCGATCCCGCCTGCCTGATAGTGCGGCTAATCTTCGCGGGCCACACCCCACAGGAGGCGGAGGCCTGCGTCAACGAGCTGCCGAGCTGGGCCAACGCACCTGCCCGCGGCCCGGACGTTATCGCGGAAGCGCTGGCCCGGATGTGGGCCGAGATCGCTGCCGCCGATCCGACCGGCTGGAAGCAGCAAATGGTTAAGTCCGCCAACCGCTGGCATGCCCATCGCAGGCGCTGACGAACTCACCCGAACAATCGCACCACCGCATGTTCGTGCAGCTGCGACGCTAGGCAGCGCGGCGGCAGTGACACTCGCACCGACACCTCAAATTGCCCGCGTCGGCGTCGCGTTCCCATGCGCGCGTCGCAAGCCCGACCATCGCGCCAGGGATGCGGAGACCGTCCGCGATGCGCTCGACGGTGGCGAGGGCGGTCACGGACGCTGCGCCACGGGCGACGAGACTGACCCTCTCGGCTTTCATGCCGGTGGCAGCAGCGATCGCGTTGAAGCTCATCCCGGCTGCCTTCGCGGCGGCGAACACGACACCGAAGTCCCTCGTCGCAAGCGCATGAGCGACAACCGCATCGGCAAACAGCCCCCTCGGAAGGCCTTCGACCCACCGGCGTGCTTGGTCTCTCATCGAAGCCGCCTCGGTCGCGTCCGGGCAATGCGGATAGGTGGACCACCCGGCCTCAGCCGGCGGCCCGAGACGACGTGCGCCGCTGTCACCGCGAAATCCCTCATTTCGATGCAGGCGTGGTGCCGAGGTGATCGAGAACCGCGTGTGCCCATCGGGCTTGCTCGCATGGAAACCACACCAGCCGCCCCGAGAAGCGCTCACACTCGCCACAAAGCCCATCCGGACAGGCCTGGTGCCTCCTGGCCACCGCGGCGGCACGGTCAACCAGCGACCGCAGCCCGTCGTCGACCGGCGCGGCAGACGCCGCACCGGGCGCAAGACTGGGAGCTATCGCGTCGACGGTTGTTGACGCCGCCGGCTGCGATGGCGAGCGCCCGGAAGCCTTCACGGCCTCAACTCGATCGAGGGAACTGGGCCGTACTTTCCGTTGCGGACGTCCTTGGTAAACGCGCCCATCTCATCGATCCAGAAGAAAAGGGCGTCCGCTTCGCGGTCCGGAAGTGCGATCTTGATGGCGTGTCCAAGGCCGAGTGTTTCTGCGTAGGCGGGTAGGCCGCCGGATGCGACCACCCGTAAGAGGTCCGTCCACTCGTCGTGTGTGAACCGGAGCTCCGGACCGAGGGGGACGCGTGAGTTACGGACGTAGACCGCGTCGGTCTCCTCCCGTACATCCCAGTGCGAGCCATTGGTTTCCGCGCCGACGCTGTTCGGGATGCTTGATCCGTACGGCATGAGGTGGCCCTCCTGAGGGTCTGAGCAAAGGGATTGCCGCTTCGTGTGTGGCAACCGGGAAGCGGATCGCCGCGCTGCGGCCTTTGGGACCGTCTGGTAGGCGTTGAGCCACCGCTCGGTGGTGGTCGGTTCGGCCGCCCAGAAGACGAACCGCTCTGCCAACGGCCGCGGCTGGCACTTCGCGGTTCCGTACAGGTCCTTCGACGCCGCGAACAAGTGCTCGACCAGGAACACGGCCAGCGCCAAGTCGTCCTCGCCGAACAGCTCCTGCAATTCGACGCGTGCGTCGCCGCACGGCCAGTCCGCACCGTCGACCTGGCATTGCCAGCCCGGCCGCGACGGCGCGTGGACCAGTCCAAGGACCTCAACGGCGGTCACGGCGCCGCCCCATTCGGGCTGGGTCGCCAACCGTGCGCATCCCGGCAACCCGCACGAAGACCGAACGCCGCTCGACCGCATCGCCGGCGGCCGTGATCTGGTAGACGTCTAGCCAGCACCAGCCTTCGTACGTCGGCCAGTCATGGCAACGAATCACCCGCGCCAAGATCGCGTTCGCTCCGTCGAACTGGACGCTGGCCTCACGGCCGAGCGCCAGCACTTCTCCAGACCGAGGAAGCCGCGGTGTCGAAGCCGTGCTCATACCGCGCCGCCCAGTGACAGAAAGCCGGCCGTAACCCTGCGTGCCCCTACGATCTCCGGGCGGGTCAGGCCCGGCCGTCGGCGGGGCAGCCGCGCCGACCGCGCGAATACGTTGGTCGCTGCCTCATGCGCCTGACACGGGCCGAGCACCTTGCACTCCACGCACAGGCCGTCGCTGCTGGATACCGCGTGCCTGTCCAGCACCGCCTGGGCCTGCTCGACCTGCCGGCCGCCGGAATACGTCGCCACGTCACCTGCTTTCCCGCTCACGATGGGCCGGGCGCGCCGCGCAAACCCCGACTGGAATCCGCATCCGGTGCATCACGCGGCGCGCCCGACCCGATTCACCCGCCACCGCGGAGCCACATGTCGCACAGCGGCGGGGAGCCATTCGTCCTCCCCGTGCCGGCCGTCGGCGCACCCATGCACACGCCGGCGGCCGGTCAGGAACTTGCTGGTCACCATGTCTTTCGATGAGTAGCGTGACGGTCGCGGACCGTCGAACTAAAGTCGACAGGCGTCAGCCACTGTCAGCCGACAGACCCCGGCGGAGTACAGGCCGGCGAGCGAGCGGCTACGGTCCAGGCATGACGGCGGAGCCCAAGCGCGCAAGTGAATGGACGATCCACGGGGAACGGATTGTCGACGACACCCGGCGGGCGGTCTTGAGCGTTGCCGACGTGGAGTTACCCGATGGTGTTCGTTTCGAGCAATACGTGCTCCGGGTGCCGGGCGCCGCGATGGTCGTCGTTCTGGACGACGATGAGCGTGTGTTGATGGTGTGGCGGCACCGCTTCATCATGAAGCGGTGGGTCTGGGAGCTGCCTGGCGGCTACGTCGACCAGGCGGAGGATCCGCTGACCTGCGCGGCGCGTGAAGTCGAGGAAGAGACCGGATGGCGCCCGCGAACCATGGAAAAGCTCGTGACGTTTCAGCCGATGGTGGGGACGATCGACCAGGAAAACGTCATCTATCTCGCCCGTGGCGCCGACCCCACGGGTACAGCACCAGACATCAACGAAGCCGAGCGCATCGAGTGGATTCCATTGTCCGACATTCAGCAGCACATGACCAACGGGACCATCGTTGGCGCGGGTTCCGTGTCGGGACTGCTCGCCGTGCTGCTGCTCAGGGCCTCTGGGAAGCTTTAAACCGCCTGAAGTACCGGTCGGGCGCGCTCGGCGAAGTCACGTACCGCCGGAAGGCCGGCATGCTTGCCGAGGCGGCTGGCCAGATCGACCAGGTAGTCGCGCGCCCGTGAGGAGTCGAGTCCTTCAGCGGCCTCAACAGCCTGAGTTCCTACGTGGGCCGCTTCCTCGACGTTTCCGGACTGAGCGTGCGCGACCGCTAGAAGCGCGAGGTTGAACTGGCGGCCGCGGGCGTACTGGCGCCCGTCCATGTCGAGAGACCGTGTCGCGAATCGCTGAGCGATGTCACCTCGGCCGAGAGCGGTAAAGCAGTGGCCGAACTTCGCCGCGAGATACGCCTCGTCGAAGTACCCGATCCATTGGGGATCGCTAGCCCGATCCGCCTTATCGAAAATCTTCTCGGCTCTATCGAGGGCCGACGCGCATGCAGCCTCGTCAGCGCCCACCGCGTGCCCTTGCGCTTCGAGAACCGCCGCCTCCGCCTGGATCGCGGCTACCCCCGCGTCGGCAGCGGCACGCCCGGCCGCGCGGGCAAGATCTACGGCCTCGCCGGAGGCGCGCATGTACGCTGCCTGATGGCTCATCGCCGCCAGGATCTCCGCACCCAACGCCCGGTCACCGGCGCTCGCCGCGAACCGCAACGCCTGCACCATGTAACGCTGAGCCAGGCCGTGCAGACCCGAGTCGTATGAGGCCCACGCAGCAAGCTGCGTCGCCTCCGCGACGGCCGAGAAAAGCGCACCGCCGGTTGCCGGATCGAATCGGCCCCTGGCCAGTTCCGCGACGTCGCCATGCAGAAAACGAACCACGCTTTCTCGGATGTGGCCGCCGCCGAACTGATTATCCAACGTTCGATACGTCGCGGTGATGCGGCGCACCGTCTCCACATCTGGTGAACCGATCAGCTTTTCTCCGCGACCGGCAGGTCGTTCATCCAGCGGCGAGATCAGCCACCGCATAGCGGGAGGCAGAAACGCCGCCGCGCTGAAACCCGCGGTCCGAAGTACGTCGCGCCGTTGCATGTCTCCCCGCCACAGCTCCACGGCGACATCTATTCCGTGCCGCCAGTCCGGCGCGAACTCTAGCCCCGCCGGTTCCGCATGGGCGCCGCGTTCAACCCTGACGGGCCGTTCCGGGCTGTCGGCTGACAGGGCGTACACCAATGCTGACAACTGTCCACCTGCGCCGAGCGCAGCGTCGAGCAAGGCCGCCACCGACACGCTCGGACGTTTGGTCCCGGATTCGAGATCCCAAAGGTAGCCATGCGAGCAATGGATCTTCTGCCCAAGACGCCGCAACGACATGCCAGTCTGTTCCCGCAGTTCCTTGAGCCGCCGTCCGAAGCCCGGATCAACAACGACGGTCCGTCGCGGCATCGTTTCGCTCCCAAGGTCCAGACGAAATGCGGTCCTGTCACCCGATAGGCATTGGCGCGTACCGCTAACGTTACCGTCACTCCGGTTCACGCAACGTTCTCAGTTTTGTCGGGGTCCGCCGGATGAGTTGGTGTGGACAATGGCCCGATCGTGGTCGTGTCCCGCTCGGCTTTGAGGATCTTGACCAGGAGGGATGCGCGTTCGTTTGACACGCCGTGTCCACTATCACGCAGGGCGTCCGCGAGGTTGTCTCGAGACAGTGATCGCCCCTCGCGGGCCAACCCGGCGCGGGCGGTTCTCGCCGCCGGTATGAGGTGCGAGATGGTGCCAACGCTCGACGGCGAAGCCCGCCTGTTGCGGCCATCGATGCCTCCCGCCACGCGGCCGACCACGTCAGTCGGGCCGGTCACGGACGAGGGCTGGGCTTCCACTTGGTGGCAGGAGACGATCTCGGTCCCTGCTATGTCGTCCGTCTCGGCCGTCCGAACGCTTTGGGCTACGTCCGGGACGGTTGGGAGTGTCCGCTGATCGTCCCGGACGACCGCCCGATGGCTGTCATCCGCATCGAACATGGCGAACAGCAACTTGACGGAGACGAGCATGGACAGCGCCGGCCATCCAGCAAGCGCTTTGCCGATCGGATCCGCGCCACCCACCGCGACGTTCGCCGCCAGGCTCGCGGCAATGCCGACGATCAGCGCCACCCACGGAACCCAACCCGTCGGCCGCCCAGCACGACGCTGCGCGACCAGGAAGAGGCTGGCCACGATTTCCAGCCCGTCCACGCTGATCGGGAACGCGTACGACTTCCAACCGGTCTGGCCATGATGGGTGGCCAACTCGCGCATGTGCGCGAAGCTGATCGCGCCCGCCACGATGGCCAGACCAGCGACGCACACGGCCGTAAGGATCAACAGCGTCTTGTCGGTTCGGGTCTTCATCGGTTCACCTCCACCTGAGGTGAGGCCGACCTGAGCAGCGTCAACAGGGCATCGAGCACCCGCTCGGCGGCGTCGGCGGGCATGGACAGGTGCGAGTCACCCACCTGCACATGCAGATAGGGCTCACACCGCCACGGAGCACACGCCTCCGTCAGCCAAGCCGTCCCGTCCCGAGCCGGCAGCCACTGAGCCGCCGTCAGACCCAGCGGAACCGGGGCCGACCTGTGCTCACCACCGACGCCGGACCGGTAGCCGTTGGCCTGGCTGGCCGGGTCGGCGGTGCAACGGCTGCGGTCACACCACGCGGGATGCGTTGGGACGTAGGGGTTTCGGGCGTCGGACCTGGCATCAACCGACGCCTGCCTTTTTTCGCTCATTGACTACGGTCAAGAGCCACGCGTCGCGCGGGCTGGCGCGGTTGCGGGCCGCCCTTGGCGACAACGAACCGGCGAAAGGAAGCCTGCGATGAGCGTGGACGAACGCATCCGCGAGGTGCTCGACGACATGGCCGGCGAAGCGCGACCGGCGCCGGATCCGTTCGGCCGGTTGCGGGCGCGCCACCGGCGGGTGCGGCGGCGCCGCCTGACGGTGGCAACCGCGGCGGCGGCGGTCGGTCGTGGCCGCCACCGCGATCGTGCTGACTCCGTCAGGTGGCGGCCGGACCACCGACAACGACGGCAATGACCCGGCGCGAACCTTCAAACAGTGGGCCGAACGGCTCCGGCAAACCCTGGCAACGCAACGCGCGGAATCGTGGCGGGTGGTCTGCGACGGCGTCGTCCAAGACATCGGGCCAGCCGATCCCCTGCTGCCGTTCCCGCCGTTGCGCGAAGCCGACCTCGACGCCGCGCTCACCGGCGCCCGAGGAACGATCGACCGGAGCCTGGCGTTGGACGCGGTCAACACCGCCACGGTCGGCAACCAGAACCGGATGAAGGGCCCGCCCGGGTGTTGTGGGGCGGCCGGGTCGCCGGCGCGAGACCCGATGCCAACGCGTCCTACAACGGCACCGCGGTCGTGACGGCGGTGCCGTGGTGCCCCGCAGCTGGCAGGTGACGGTCGACGTCAGGTATGACGGCCCATCCGACGGCTCGGTCGCCACCAGTGCTCCGATATGGACTCCCGACGATCCGACCGGTGCCACCACCCTCCTGCCGATCCGGCTCGGAGAGAGCGAGCCAGTGCTGGTCGTCGTGCCCGACGGCACGGCTTGGGCCCGAGCCGTACGCGACGAGTCCATTGTCGACACCGCAGGGGTGGTCGCGATGGCCGCCGTCGTCGACGCCGCGAGCGGCGTGCTCGGCTCCGCCCGGCCACTCGGGGAACAGCCAGACCCGTTCCCCGACGTCGTCGGGTGGTGGTGACACCCTCGCCGATCGCGCCGTCGCCCCACCGTGGGCTCTTCCGATTGGGTCGTATCTAGCGAATGGCCAGTCTCGTTAGGCCAAAGGCTGGTTGGAGACCGACCTCGGGGGGCCTGTTTTGACGTCCGTAGTTCCAAAGCCGATCGTGACGCGGCCGTGGCCGGTGCGGGAACAGACCCGCGGATCCGCGCTCGGGCGCCTGATCCGGACCACCGACGCCAAGCAGATCGGGCTCCTCTACCTCACCACGGCGTTCGGCTTCTTCATCGCCGGCGGCATCATGGCGCTGCTGATGCGCGCCGAACTGGCCCGGCCGGGCCTGCAGTTCCTGTCGAACGAGCAGTACAACCAGCTGTTCACCATGCACGGCACCATCATGCTGCTGCTGTTCGCTACGCCGATCCTGTTCGCGTTCGCCAACTTCATCGTGCCACTGCAGATCGGCGCCCCAGACGTCGCGTTCCCGCGGCTCAACGCGTTCGCGTACTGGCTGTATCTGTTCGGCGGTTCGCTGGTAGTCCTCGGGTTCGCGACGCCCAGCGGTGCCGCCGACTTCGGGTGGTTCGCCTACACGCCGCTCAGCGACGTGGAGAACTCGCCGGGGATCGGGCCGAACATGTGGCTGGTCGGCCTGGTGATCTCCGGCCTGGGCACGATCCTCGGTGGCGTCAACATGATCACCACGATCGTGACGCTGCGGGCGCCCGGCATGACGATGTTCCGGATGCCGATCTTCACCTGGAACATCCTGATCACCGCCTGGATGGTGATCATCGTCTTCCCGTTTCTGGCGGCCGCGCTGCTCGCATTGGGCGCCGACCGGATCCTGGATGCCAAGGTGTACTCGCCCGCCACCGGGGGCGCGCTGATGTGGCAGCACCTGTTCTGGTTCTTCGGCCATCCCGAGGTCTACATCGTCGCGATCCCGTTCTTCGGGATCATCACCGAGGTCATCCCGGTCTTCTCCCGTAAGCCGCTGTTCGGCTACAAGGGTCTGGTCGGCGCAACGATCGCGATCGCGGCGCTGTCGATGAGCGTCTGGGCGCACCACATGTTCGCCACCGGCCAGGTGCTGCTGCCGTTCTTCAGCTTCCTGAGCTATCTGATCGCGGTGCCGACCGGCGTGAAGTTCTTCAACTGGATCGGCTCGATGTGGCGTGGCCAGCTCACGTTCGAGACGCCGATGCTGTTCTCCCTCGGCTTCCT